>JAJPIV010000147.1 GCA_021324595.1 Actinomycetota bacterium
CGGATTCGGGGTCGTCCCGGTGGGCGGATTCGGGGTCGTTCCGGTGGGAGGGCCCGGGTGCCGGGGGCGGCCCGGATTCGGGGTCGTTCCGGAGGGCGGATTCGGGGTCGTTCCGGTGGGAGGATCCCGGGGCCCATGATGGCGGTGCCTGGGCGCGCCCGGTCCTTCAGCCAGAGCCCGGCACCCCGCCGAACGGCGCGGGCCGGCACGCGCGGTGGCAGGAAGAACCGCGCTCGCCAGGCGGCTGGCCTGGCGACGGGGATTTGGGCGACGACGCGGACGCAGGCTGGCACGATGACGAGCTCGCCGACGACTCCGGCCTGATCGGGCGCCGGTTCGGCGGGCGCGACGGCTCCGCCGGCGGCCGTTCCGGTCACCGGCGGGGGCGCGGCCGCCGCCCCCGGCGGCTGCGCGGCAGGCTCGCGTTCCTGGCCGCGGTCCTCGTGGGCGTGCTGATGCTCGGCTTCGGGGCGGAGTACGGCTACCAGTTTGTCCATGGCTGGATCATGAACCGTTACGGCGACTACCCGGGCCAGGGCACGGGCACGGTGCGGATCACGGTCCAGCCCGGCGAGGCGCTGATCTCCCTGGGCCCGGCACTGGCCCGGGCTGGGGTGATCATGGCGGTGCGGCCATTCGACTCCGCCGCCAACGCGGCGCAGAACGCGAGCACCCTGCAGCCGGGCGTCTACATCCTGCACTACCACATGAACGCCGCGATCGCGGTCCAGTGGCTGCTCAGCGGGAAGCACAGGCTGGCGAACACGTTCACGGTCATCCCCGGCGAGCGGGCGAGCCAGGTCGTCGCCGGGCTCGCCAAGCGGACCGGGCTCCCGGCCGCGCAGTTCATGCGGCTCATCAGGCACCCCGCGGCGCTCGGGCTGCCACCGTGGGGGGAGAAGACCGCCGAGGGCTTCCTGTACCCCGACACCTACACGCTCGCCCCGCACATGTCGGCGCTGAGCATCCTGAAGATGATGGTGACGGACTTCACCACGCGGACCGCCGGCCTGCACCTGCCGGCCGCGGCGGCCAAGGTCTTCACCACGCCCTACCACGTGCTGATCGTCGCCAGCATGGTCCAGGCGGAGGCGGGCAGCGTCGGGGACTTCGGCAAGATCGCGCGCGTGGCCTGGAACCGGCTGAAGCTGGGCATGCACCTCGACTTCGACAGCACGGTCTTCTACGGCCTGAACAAGTACGGCACCTCGGCGACCGACGCCGAGCTGAAGATCAACACGCCGTACAACACCTACATGCACGCCGGCCTGCCGCCCGGCCCCATCGGCAGCCCGAGCCTGGCGGCGATCGAGGCGGCGCTCCACCCGGCCAGGGGCACCTGGATCTACTTCATCACCGACCTGAGGTCCACTCCGCACAAGACGTACTTCACCGCCAGCTACGCGCAGTTCAGGCAGTGGCAGCAGGAGTTCCAGGGGTGAGCGACCGGGACCGCCGGCGGGTCCGGGCCGCCGTGCTGGGGTCGCCGGTCGGCCACTCGCTCTCCCCCGCTCTGCACGGCGCCGCCTACGCCGCGCTCGGCCTGGGGTGGTGGCGGTACGAGGCGATCGAGTGCGACGAGGCCGGGCTTGCCGCCTTCCTCGACTCGTGCGGGCCGGACTGGGCCGGGCTGTCGCTGACCATGCCGCTCAAGCGGGCCGTGCTGCCGTTGCTGGATCGCGCCGAGCCGCTGGTCACCGAGATCGGCGGCGCCAACACCGTGCTGTTCGCAGCCGGGCAGCGGCTCGGGTACAACACCGACGCCCCTGGCATGGTCAGGGCGCTGGCCGAGCGGGACGTCGGCACAGGAGCCTCAGGCGGGCCACGGCGGCCCGGCCCGGCGGTGATCCTCGGCGCCGGGGCCACCGCGTGCGCGGCTCTGGCCGCGCTGCGCGGCCTCGGCGAGCGGGCGGTGACGGTGGCGGTGCGTGACCTTGGGCGTACGGCCGGCCTGCGCGAGGCCGCGGCCAGGATGGGCGTGGAGGCCAGGCTGCGGCCGCTGGGCGCCGAGTGCCTGGCGGGTGCGCGCGTGGTCGTCTCGGCCCTGCCGGCGGGGGCCGCCGACGGGCTGGCGGCCGCGCTGGCCGCGGCCAGGCCGGGACCCGAGGTGGTGTTCGATGTGGTCTACCACCCCTGGCCGACAGCCCTGGCCGCGGCGGCCGCCGCCGCCGGCGCGATCGTGATCGGCGGCTTCGACCTGCTGCTCCATCAGGCCGCGCTGCAGGTGGAGCTGATGACCGGCAGGCCCGCGCCGGTGGACGAGATGCGCCGGGCTGGCCTGGCCGAACTGAGCCGACGGGAGAAGGCGGCATGCGCAGGCGGTGCGGCGGGCGGCCCGGCCTGACCGGATCCGCTGTCCGGTGCGCTAGTCTTGCACCGAGAACACAATGCCCGGCGCGCGCGCCGGGCCGTGAAGCGGAGGACCACCTCGGCCACCTCCCACCTGGCCGGCGCATCCGCGCCCGGCGTTCCCGGGACCGGGGACGGCGCGCCGGCGGGTAGCAGCGCGGCAGCCTTGGTCAGTGGGCGGCCTGCCCGGCGGTCACCGGCGGGCGCGAGCCGCCCGGCGGGCCGGGCGCAACGGCGGATTCGCCGGGGCGCCGAGACTGCCGCGGCTGGCCGGCCACCGGTCGGCCAGCCGATGGCCGGACGATCCGTGCGGGCGCGTGCGCCTGCGCGGAACGTGCGTGACGGCAGCGGCACGACCGCCGGGAGCGGTCCCGCCGTCGCCGCGCGGCTGGTGGCCCCGCATGTGCCATGCGGGGCCTTTGGTTTCGCGGCGCGGAGATGATTCGCGGCGCGGAGATGAACGGCCCGAGCCGGGACCCGCCCGGCTCGGGGAGAAGGTGACACAGGAGGTCACATCAGCACCGAACCTCGCATCAACGAGCGCATCCGGGTGCCGGAGGTACGACTGGTAGGGGCATCGGGCGAGCAGATCGGCATCGTCTCGATCACCGACGCCCTCCGGATGGCCCAGGAGGCCGATCTCGACCTGGTCGAGGTCGCGCCGACAGCGCGCCCGCCGGTGTGCAAGCTCATGGACTACGGCAAGTTCAAGTATGAGTCCGCGCTCAAGGCCAGGGAGTCGCGCAAGAACCAGGCCCAGACGGTCATCAAGGAGATCAAGATCCGGCCGAAGATCGACCCGCACGACTACGGCACGAAGAAGGGCCACGTCGAGCGGTTCCTGCGGCAGGGCGACAAGGTCAAGGTGACGATCATGTTCCGCGGCCGGGAGCAGTCGCGGCCCGAGCTTGGCTACCGGCTGCTCCAGCAGCTCGCCGAAGACGTGGAGGAGCTCGGGTTCGTCGAGTCGCAGCCGAAGCAGGACGGCCGGAACATGATCATGGTGATCGGGCCGCACCGCAAGAAGTCCGAGGCGCGGGCCGCGCTGCGGACGGCCGAGCATCGCGGGGGCGGCCGGGCGCCCCAGGCAAGGGCCGGTGAGGCCCCGGCCGAGCACGAGCCCGCGCGGTCGGGTAACGTACCCGGGGCGGCCGGCCGGCCGGCGCATGCCGCCGCCGGGGAGACGGCGCCGCCGGCGCCGGAGGCCACCGCCCCGGCCCGGCCGCAGGCGGCCCCGGACCGGCAGTCAGCGCCCGCACCGGCGGCCCCGGCGCGGCCGAGGCCCGCTCCGCCGCGAGCTAGCGGCCAGGCCCGCTCCGAGGTCCCCAAGCCCTCGGCACCGCGGGCGGCGAAGGCGCAGGCGCCCGTCCCCAAGCCGGGCCCGCCCCCCTCGCCGGGGAGCCGGCCTGCCAGCCTGCGGCCGCCAGTGCCGGGATCGGGCAGCCGCCCGGGCCAGGGCGAGGCGCCGCGCGGGCCCGGGAGCACCGGGGCCGGGCGGGGCTGATCCCGGCGGAGCCGGAGAGAACGACGTGCCCGCGGCCGGGCGGTGCCGGCAGCGGGGTGAAGGGATGCGTGCCGCGGGCACGCCGGAGCAAGGGATGCGGCGACATGCCGAAGATGAAGACGCACAGCGGCGCCAAGAAGCGCTTCCGCTTCACGGGCACCGGGAGGATCATGCACCGCCGGGCGAACCGGCAGCACTACTTCGAGCACAAGCCGAGCACCCGGACTCGGCGCCTGTCCGGCGATGTGGCCGTGTCCTCCGCGGACCTGACGCCGATGAGGAAGCTGCTGGGCAAGTGACCCGGCCCGCACCACCAAACGCACCAAGGGAGTCCGACAGATGGCACGCGTGAAGCGGGCGGTCAATGCCCACAAGAAGCGCCGGGTGGTCCTGGAGCGCGCGAGCGGCTACCGCGGGCAGCGGTCCAGGCTCTACCGGAAGGCGAAGGAGCAGCAGCTTCATTCGGTGACCTACGCCTACCGGGATCGCAAGGACCGCAAGGGCCTCTTCCGCAGGCTGTGGATCCAGCGGATCAATGCGGCGGCGCGAGCTGAGGGCATCACCTACAACCGGTTCATCCAGGGGCTGAAGGCCGCCGGCGTCGAGGTGGACCGCAAGATGCTCGCCGAGCTGGCGGTCGCCGACCAGGCTGCGTTCGCCGCGCTCGTCCAGGTGGCCCGCCGGGCGCTGCCCGCCGACGTCGACGCGCCGCGCGCGGTCGCCTAGCGGCGCGCGGGCTGGGGGAGGGAGCGGCGGGCAACGGACAGGCGTTCACCGCGGTTCAGGGCGGCGCGGCAGCTCGCGAAGCGCGCGCTGCGGGAACGGGCCAGGCTCTTCCTCGCGGAAGGGCCTCAGGCGGTCAGGGAGGCGCTCGCCGCGGGGGCACGGGGCGGGCAGCCGCCCGGGCGGCACCCGGCCGGCCACCCGGCACAGGCCAGCCTGGTCAGGGAGCTGTTCTGCACAGCCCAGGCGAGGGCGCGCCATGGTGAGCTCGTGGCGGCGGTCGCGGCGACGGGAGCACCGGTTCACGAGATCAGCGGCGAGCTGATGGCCGAGCTGGCCCAGACCGTCACGCCGCAGGGCCTCCTGGCCGTCTGCCCGTTCATCGACGTGCCCCTGTCCAGCCTGACCCGGACGTCGCCGGCCCTGGTGGTGATCCTCGCGAACGTCCGCGACCCCGGCAACGCGGGCACGGTGCTGCGCACCGCCGACGCGGCGGGCGCCGACGGGGTGATCTTCGCCGACGCGACGGTCGACCCGTACAACAGCAAGTGCGTCCGGTCCTCGGCCGGGTCGCTGTTCCACCTGCCCCTGGTCGTCGGCGTGCCGGCGGGCGAGGCGGTCGGCGCGCTGCGGGCGGCCGGGCTCGCCGTCCTCGCCGCCGACGGCCGGGCGTCCCTCGGGCTGGCCGAGGTCGAGCGGGCCGGCCGGCTTCGGCGGCCCACGGCATGGCTGTTCGGGAACGAGGCCTGGGGGCTGCCCGCCGACCTGGTCCGCCTCGCCGACGACACCGTCGCCGTCCCGATTTACGGTCGGGCCGAGAGCCTGAACCTGGCGGCGGCGGCGGCCGTCTGCCTCTACTCGTCGGCCCGGGCACGGCACGAGGTTGCCGCGCCAGGCTGACGCGCTAGGCTTTGATCACGTTGCGTCGTGCCTGGGCCGGGGGAGGACACACGGCCGGTGATGGCGCGGCCTGCCCGTCCCGAGCTGACCCCCCGGACCGGGACCGGCGGCAGCGAGAGCATGCCGGGGGCGGTGGTTCGGGCGAGGCGGCAGTCCGATGTGGACCGGCAGGTAGCGGTGGCGGCAGGTGCCAGCACGCCCGGTGGCGGCCTGCCCGCGGTGGCCGGGGCCGGCGCGGCTGGGCCGGAACGGGCAGCGGCCGGGTTCTGCCCCGGCGCGGTGGTCCGCGCCGACGAGCTTCCCGACGGCCTGGTCGTGGCGGACGAGTCAGGCCGGGTCGTCGTGTTCAACCGGGCCGCCGAGCGGCTGACGCGCATCAGCGCCGCGCGGGCGCTCGGCACGGACCTGCGCTCGGCGCTGCCGCTGACGGACTCCGAGGGCCGCTGCTGGTGGGACCTGTCCCGGCCGTACGACGGGCTGTCGATCCGCACCCGGCATCCCGAGCGGCCGCTGTTCCTGCCGGATGGCACCGAGCTGCTGGTGACGGTCGGCTACACGCGCGCGTCCCGATGCCGTGGCCCTCGGGTGGGCTGGCAGCGCCGGGCCGGCGCGGTGCTGAGGCTGACCGTCGCGCTGCGCGGCGCCGAGCAGCGGGCCAGGGCCGACCGGGCCAGGGCAGATCTGGTGTCCACCGTCGCCCACGAGCTGCGCTCGCCGCTCACCAGCGTGAAGGGGTTCACGGCCACCCTGCTGGCCAAGTGGGCCCGGTTCACCGACGACCAGAAGAAGCTCATGCTGGAGACCGTCAACGCGGACGCCGACCGGGTGACCCGGCTGATCACCGAGCTGCTCGACGTGTCCCGGATCGAGGCCGGCCGGATGCAGATCCGCCGGGAGGTCGTCGACGTCGCCGACCGGGCCGGGCGGATCATCGCCGGCCGGGTCGCCGCGGGCGAGCCGGCCAGCCGGTTCGTCGTCCGGGCGGCGCCTGGCCTGCCCGAGACCTGGCTGGACGCGGACAAGGTCGACCAGATCCTGGCCAACCTCATCGAGAACGCGGTCCGGCACGGTGCTGGTACGGTTACCACTGTGATCGAACCCGCGCTGGTCCGTGGCGAGCCCGGCATTGCGGTCAGCGTCCGAGACCAGGGCCCGGGGATCGCGCCGGAGCTCGCACCGCGGGTGTTCCGCCAGTTCTGGCGGGGCAAGCGGCGGGCCGGGGCCGGCCTCGGCCTGTTCATCGTCAAGGGACTGGTCGAGGCTCATGGCGGGACGATCACCGTGGGCCAGGCACCGGGCGGGGGAGCGGAGTTCCGATTTACCATGCCCGCCGGGCCGACGGATCGCTGCTGACGAGTTCTGCCCTGCCCGGCGGGCGCATCGGTGAAGGCCGCGAGCCGGGCCGGCCGGCGGCGGGCACCGCGCGCGGGCGGCTCAGGGCGGCGGTCAGCCGTCAGGCGAGCTTGAGGGGAACGGGACCGCATGTCCGCACCGAACAACACCTATGACCCGGTCCGCGTGGCGGCGCTCGCGCCCGCGGAGGTGGACCGCATGACCCGGGAGGCGGTCGAGGCGATCGCCGCCGCCGGCACGCTGGACGAGCTGAGGGCCGCCTCCCTGGCCCACCTGGGCAGGCACGCGCCGCTCACGCTGGCCGGCGCCGAGATCGGGGCGCTGCCGCCGCAGGCCAGGGCCGAGGCAGGCCGCCGGATCGGAGCCGCCAAGCAGCGCGTCGCACAGGCCCAGGCGGCCCGCCAGGCCGAGCTGGAGGCCGAGCGGGACGCCCGGGTGCTCGTGGACGAGGTGGCCGACGTGACGCTGCCGTGGGACCGGCAGCCCGCGGGTGCCCGGCATCCGGTCATGACGCTGGCCGACCGCCTGGCCGACGTCTTCATCGGCATGGGCTACGAGATCGCCGAGGGCCCCGAGGTCGAGGCCGAGTGGTTCAACTTCGACGCGCTGAACTTCCCGCCCGACCACCCGGCCCGGGAGACCCAGGACTCGTTCTTCGTCGCCGGCCCGCACGGCCGGCGGTCGGGGATGGTGCTGCGCACGCACACCTCCCCGGTGCAGATCCGCGCGATGCTCAGCCGGCCGCTGCCGCTGTACGTGGTCAGCCCGGGCCGGTGCTTCCGGAGCGACACCCTCGACGCCACCCACAGCCCGGTGTTCCATCAGATGGAGGCGCTCGCGGTCGATGAGGGGCTGACCATGGCCGACCTGCGCGGCGCGATCTCCGCCTTCGTCGAGGCGCTGTTCGGGCCAGGGCTGCGGACCAGGCTCCGCCCAGACTTCTTCCCGTTCACCGAGCCGTCTGCCGACGTGTCGATGGAGTGCCACGTCTGCCGGGGCGCGTCCGCCCTGCCGGGCGGCGCCCCGTGCCGCGTGTGCAAGTCGCAGGGCTGGGTCGAGATCGCGGGGTGCGGCATGGTCAATCCCCGCGTGCTCCGGGCCTGCGGCATCGACCCCGGCCGGTACAGCGGGTTCGCCTTCGGGCTGGGCATCGAGCGGTCGCTGATGATCAGGAGTGGCCTGGCCGACATCAGGGACACGATCGAGGGCGATGTCAGGTTCAGCCGCGCGTTCGGAGTGGAGGAGTGATGCGGGTCCCGCTGTCGTGGCTGCTGGAGTACGCGCCGCTGCCCGAGCCGGTCGACGCGGGTGAGGTGGCGCGGCGCCTCACCGGGATCGGCCTGGAGGTCGAGTCGGTCGAGCCGGCCGGCCAGGACGTCAGGGACGTCGTCGTCGCCCGCGTGCTGGACATCGAGGAGCTGACCGGCTTCAGGAAGCCGATCAGGCACTGCCGCGTGACGACCGGCGACGGCACCGCGACGCGGCAGGTGATCTGCGGCGCGGCGAACTTCGCCGTCGGGGACCTGGTGCCCCTCGCGCTGCCCGGCGCGCGGCTGCCCGGCGGGCTCGAGATCGGCGTGAGCAAGCGGTACGGGCGCATCTCCGATGGGATGATCTGCTCGGCCGCCGAGCTCGGGATCGGCGACGATCACTCGGGGATACTGGTGCTGCCGCCTGAGGCGCCCGTCGGCGCGGACTTCATCGGCTGGGCCGGGCTGCGGGACGTCGTGCTCGACGTCAACGTGACGCCGGACAAAGGCCACGCCCTCTCGGTCCGGGGGATGGCGCGCGAGCTCGCGACCGCGTTCGGCGTGCCGTTCACCGACCCCGTCGGCACTGGGCTGCCCGAGCGGGATGCCGACTCCGCGGACGTCTGGCCGGCCGCCATCGCGGACCCGTCCGCCTGCGACAGGTTCGTGCTGCGCGAGGTCCGTGGCATCGACCCGGCGCGGCGCACTCCGCTCGCGATGACGATCCGGCTGGCCCGCGCCGGGATGCGCGCAGTGTCGCTGGCGGTCGACGTCACCAACTACCTGATGCTCGAGCTGGGCCAGCCGCTGCACGCATTCGACCGGTCGGCGCTAAACGGGCCGATCGTGGTGCGCCGCGCCCGGCCCGGCGAGCGGCTGGAGACCATCGATCACGTCGTGCGGGATCTCGACCCGGACGACATCCTCATCACGGACTCCTCCGGGCCGATATCGCTGGCCGGGGTCATGGGCGGCCTGGCCACGGAGGTCCGGGGGGCCACGACCGACGTGGTCATCGAGGCGGCGCACTTCAGCGCGGCGGGGATCGGGCGGATGAGCCGGCGGCACCGGCTGTTCAGCGAGGCGTCGGCCAGGTTCGAGCGCGGAGTAGACCACGAGCTGCAGCTGGTCGCCTCGGCGAAGGCGGCGGCGATGCTGGCGGCGCTGGGAGGGGGCGCGGTCGTCCAGGGCCGCTCGTTCGCCTCGACCCCGATCGAGCCGGTGCGGATCGTGATGCCGGCCAGCTATCCGGACCAGGTCGCGGGGCTCAGCTACGGCGAGCAGACCGTGATCGCCAGGCTGCGCGAGGCGGGCTGTGAGGTGGCTGGCGGCGGCGGCGCGCTGACCGTGCGCCCGCCGTCCTGGCGGCCCGACCTGAGGGATCCCAGTGACCTTGCGGAGGAGGTCATCCGGTTCGAAGGATACGAGCGGGTCGGGGTGCGGATGCCGCGGGCGGTCGCCGGGCGCGGCCGCACCCCCGGGCAGCGGCTCCGCGGCGCCATCGCCCGGGCGCTTGCCGGGGCGGGCTACGTGGAGGTCATCGGCAGCCCGTTCGCCTCGTCCGCTGACTTCGACAGGATGCTGCTGGCTTCCGATGACGCGCGCCGCGGCGCGGTCCGCGTCGCCAACCCGATCAGGGACGAGGAGCCGCTGGTCCGTACGACGCTCCTGCCCGGGCTGTTCCGCATCGCCGCGCGGAACGCCGGGCGCGGCTTCGCCGACCTGGCGCTGTTCGAGATCGGGTCCGTGGCGCGCCGGCGCGAGGACGACCCGGAGGGCGCGCGGACCGCGCCGATCCTGGCGGTGGACCGGGGCCCGACGGCCGAGGAGATCGCCGAGCTTGAGGCTGCGCTGCCCGACCAGCCGAGGCTGATCGCCGCGGTGCTCACCGGGCAGCGGGAGGCCGCCGGATGGTGGGGGAGCGGCCGGCCGGCCAGCTTCCACGACGCGATCGAGGCGGCGCGCCTCGTCCTGCGGACCAGCAGGGTCCGGCACGCGGTCCGGGCCGCTCGGCGCGAGCCGTGGCACCCCGGCCGGTGCGCGGAGATCGTGGTCCTCGCCGGGCTGGGCGGGCCGGCGGAGGGCGCGCCCGCGCCGCCGGCGGCGCGGGGCGGGCCCGCGGCGGGGAGCCGGCCCGCGGCGGGGAGCCGGCCCGCGGCGGAGAGCCGGCCCGCGGCGGAGAGCGGCGCGGCAGGATCCGATGACGCCCGCTGGCTCGTGGCCGGCTACGCCGGAGAGTTGCATCCCCGCGTGGTCGCGGCGTTCCGGCTGCCGCCGCGGGCCTGCGCGATGGAGCTGGACCTGTCGCTGATCGAGCGGGCCGCGGCGGCCCTCGGCCCGACCCCGGCCCCGCGGATCTCGGGCTATCCGGTGGCCACCCAGGACGTGGCGCTGGTGGTGGACGCGGGGGTGCCTGCGTCCGCGGTCGAGGCTGCGCTGGCAGCGGGCGCGGCGCAAGCGGGCGGCCTGCTTGAGCAGGTGCGGCTGTTCGACGTCTACATCGGCGAACAGGTCGGGCCCGGGCGCAAGTCACTTGCCTACACCTTGCGGTTCCGGGCTCCCGACCGGACCCTGACCGACGAGGAGGTGGCCGCGGCCAGGCAGGCCGCGGTCGCCGAGGCGAGCCGGCTGACCGGCGCCGTGCTCCGCGGCGCGGGCTGAGCGGGCTCCGCGGCGCGGGCTGAGCGGGCTCCGCGGCGCGGGCTGAGCGGGCTCCGCGGCGCGGGCCGGCCGGCGGCGGGCTGCCGGCCCGGGCACGTCAGGTCACGGGCAGGATCTCGAGGATCTCCGTCCCGCCGCGGACGCACTTGGACGCCTTGCCGGTCTGCAGCACGACCGGCGTGGCGAAGCCCTGGCAGATCCAGCCCCTGACCCGGACCGGGCCGCCTCCGCCATTCCCGGGGGCCTTGCCCGACCTGATCGCCTCGGCGTACCGGCGTTCGATCGTCATCGCGGTCCGGCACGGGACGTGGCCCTTGGTCACCTCCACGCGGACCGGCACGTCCGCCGCGGTCCGGGCCATCCCGCAGGACAGGGCCTTGGGCGAGGGGCTCCGGCCATGACCCGGAGACGAGGCGGCCGGGCCGCATCCGGCGGCCAGCGTCAGCGCGAGCACCGCGGGGGCCAGGCACAGCGCCGCCCGCGTCCTGCGGCCGAACAGCGCGAGCACCCGGCGCGGGCCGCCGCGCGCCACGGTGGCGACGGCGCGGGCAGCGGCACGCGCGCCGCCCCGTCCGGACGCACCGCACATGTGGCATCTCCTCCTCTCCGCATCGCCGCGCCCCTCATCATGCCGTCGGCCACCGACGGCCGCAGGGCATACCCCGCCGATCCCCATCATCAGTGATGACCGGGGCGACCGGGGCGCGAGCGGTGCACAGCGGCGATGCCGTGGGCACGGGCGCAAGGCGGGCGGGGCACCCAGTTTGCATATTCAATCGATATGATGCATAATCATGCGTCATGGGCACGAGGCGGATCAGGATCGGCGTCGCGGGCGCGAGCGGGTACGCGGGCGGCGAGCTCCTGCGGCTGGTCAGCGTCCATCCGGACCTGGAGCTGGCCGTGGCCACCGCGGACAGCACCGCCGGCCGGCCGATCGGTGACGTCCACCCTCATCTGGCCGGAGATGCCCGGCTGGCGGAGCTGGCCCTCGCGCCGCACTCGGCCCTGGAATCAGCAGACGCGGACCTGGTCTTCCTGGCCCTGCCGGCCGGCCAGTCGGCGGCACTGGCCGCCCGGCTGCCCGGCGAGGCGAAGGTGGTCGATCTCGGCCCGGACTTCCGGCTCGCCGATCCGGCGGCCTGGGCCCGCCACTACGGCGGCGCTCACGCCGGCCGCTGGGTCACCGGGTTGCCCGAGCTGCCCGGCGCGAGGGCGGCGATCGGCTCCGCGCCCCGCGTGGCCGCACCGGGCTGCTACGCCACGGCGGCGATCCTGGCGTTGGCCCCGCTGGCGGCGGCAGGGCTGATCACCGTCGAGGACCTGGTCGTGGTCGCCTTCTCCGGCACCTCGGGCGCGGGCCGCTCGCTGCGCGCCGACCTGCTCGCCAGCGAGGTGATGGGCTCGGCATCCGCCTACCAGGCGGGCGGCGTGCACCGGCACACCCCGGAGATCGAGCAGGCACTCGACGAGGTCGTGGCGGGCGCCAGGGCGAGGGATGGCCAGGTGCCGGGCAGCCGGGCGGGGGAGGATCCGGCGCCCGGCGCCCGGGCCGGGCAGGGGCGCTCGGGGGAGGCTCCCGGCGGGACCGCCCGCGCCGCGGGCGCGTCCGGTCATCCCCCGTGCCGCGCCCGGGTCTCGTTCACCCCCGTGCTCGCGCCGATGTCCCGGGGCATCCTGGCCACGTGCACGGCTCGCCTCGCCGAGCCGGGCACGGGCGGGCTCCCGGGCGCGGGCGGGCCCGCCGTGCCGGACACCGCGGCCCTGCGATTCGCCCTGGCCGCCGCCTACGCCGGGGAACCGTTCGTCCGGCTGCTGCCCGAAGGCCGGTGGCCGTCATCGGGGGCCGTCGCGGGGTCGAACGCCGTCCACCTCCAGGCGGCCGCGGACGCCCGGTCGGGCCGGGCGATCGTCGTGTCCGCGATCGACAACCTGGTCAAGGGCGCCGCGGGCCAGGCCATCCAGGTCGCGAACCTCATGCTCGGCCTGCCGGAGGACGCGGGCCTGACCACGATCGGAGTCGCGCCATGAGCGTCACCGCGCCGTCCGGGTTCCGCGCTGCCGGCATCGCCTGCGGGCTCAAGGCCTCCGGCCGCCCGGACGTCGCAGTCGTGATCAACGACGGGCCGTCCGCCGCGGCGGCGGCCGTCTTCACCGCCAACCGGTTCAAGGCGGCGCCGGTGCGCTGGAGCCAGCGGGTGGTCGCCGGCGGCCAGGTGCGCGCGGTGGTGCTGAACTCCGGCGGCGCGAACGCATGCACCGGCCAGGACGGCTTGGATGACGCCCAGCGCACCGCGGAGCACCTGGCGGCGCTGCTCGCCGTCCCGGCCGGTCAGGTCGCCGTCTGCTCGACCGGGCTGATCGGCGAGCGGCTGCCCATGCGCCGGCTGCTGGCTGGCGTGGACGCCGCCGCCGCGTCCGCCTCAGCCTCCCCGGAGGGCGGCGCGGCGGCGGCCAACGCGATCATGACCACCGACACGGTGCCGAAGACCTGCGCGCTCGCCGGGGACGGCTACGCGATCGGGGGCATGGCCAAGGGCGCCGGGATGCTGGCGCCGGCCCTTGCGACCATGCTCGTGATCCTCACGACCGACGCCGACCTGCCCCCCGCCGACCTGGACAAGGCGCTGCGATCGGCGGTCCGCACCACGTTCGACCGGCTGGATGCCGACGGGTGCATGTCCACCAACGACACCGTGCTGCTGCTGGCCAGCGGCGCGTCGGGCGCCCGGCCCGATCCCGGGGCGTTCGCGGCCGGGCTCACCCGCGCCTGCGCCGACCTGGCCGGGCAGCTGCAGCGCGACGCGGAGGGCGCCAGCAAGGCGATCGCCGTGCAGGTGACCGGCGCGGCCACCGAGGACGACGCGGTCGCGGTGGCCAGGGCGGTGGCCCGATCGAACCTGCTCAAGTGCGCGATCGCCGGCGAGGACCCGAACTGGGGCCGGGTGCTGGCGGCGGTCGGCACGACCGCCGCCGCGTTCGACCCGGACCGGGTCGACGTGGCGATCAACGGCGTCTGGGTGTGCCGGGGCGGCGCGCCGGGCGCCCCCCGGTCACAGGTGGACCTGCGGCCCCGGGACGTGACGATCACCGTGGACCTGTCCGCGGGCCAGGCCGACGCCACGGTGCTGACCACGGACCTGACCGCGGCCTACGTCCACGAGAACTCGGCGTACTCGACATGATCACCGAGCAGCCGGCGCCGGTCGGCGCCCTGGCGAAGGCAGCCACGCTGATCGAGGCCCTGCCCTGGCTGGCCCGGTTCCACGGCCAGGTCGTCGTGATCAAGTTCGGCGGCCACGCCATGACCGATGAGTCGCTGCGCCGCGCGTTCGCCCAGGACGTGGTCTTCCTCAGGTACGCGGGCCTGCGGCCGGTCGTCGTTCACGGCGGCGGCCCGCAGATCAGCGCCCACCTGGACCGGCTCGGCATCCGCAGCTCATTCCGCGGCGGGCTGCGGGTGACCTCCCGCGAGGCCATGGACGTCGTCCGGATGGTCCTCACCGGCCAGGTGAACCGGGACGTCGTGGGCCTGATCAACCAGCACGGCCCGTTCGCCATGGGGATGTCCGGCGAGGACGCGCAGCTGCTGACGGCCCGGCGGATGCGCCCGGCCGGGCCGGACGGCGAGCCGGTCGACATCGGTCACGTGGGAGAGGTCGAGTCGGTGAACCCGGGCGCGATCGGGGCGCTGATCGCGGACGGCCGGATACCGGTGATCTCCAGCGTGGCCCGAAGCGACGACGGTGACGTCCTGAACGTGAACGCCGACACCGCTGCGGCGGCGCTCGCGATGGCCCTGCGCGCCGCGAAGCTGGTCGTGCTCACCGACGTGCCCGGCCTGTACGCGCGCTGGCCGGCCAGCGAGCCCCCCGGCGCGATCGTGGACGCCCGCCCGCCAGAGGTCATCAGCGAGCTGACCGCGAGCGCGCTCGAGGCGATGCTGCCCGGGCTCGGCGGCGGGATGGCACCAAAGATGGCCGCGTGCCTGGCCGCGGTGCGCGGCGGGGTCCCGCAGGCGCACGTGCTCGACGGGCGCATGCCGCACGCGGTCCTGCTGGAGATCTTCACCGATTCGGGGATCGGGACCATGGTGGTCCCCGATCCGGAAGGGGAGGGCCCGTGACCACGGCCACGACCAAGGCGAACCAGCCCGCCACCGACTCGCTGCGGTCACGCTACGCGGCCGCCCTGATGCCGAACTACGGCCTGCCGCCGGTCGCCCTGTCGCACGGCAGCGGCTGCGTGCTCTGGGACGCCGACGGCGCCAGCTACCTGGACTTGATCGGCGGGATCGCGGTGAGCGCGCTGGGCCATGCCCATCCCGCGGTGGTCGCCGCGGTGAGCGCTCAGGCGGCCAGGCTCGCCCACGCCTCCAACCTGTACCTGCACGAGGGCCAGGTCGCGCTGGCCGAACGCCTCCTTGGCCTGGTCGGCGCCGACGGGCGGGTCTTCTTCGCCAACTCGGGCACCGAAGCGAACGAGGCGGCGATCAAGCTGGTCCGCCGCATGCAGGGTCCTGGCCGGCCCGTGCTCGTGGCGGCCCGCGGCGGCTTCCACGGCCGCACCCTGGGCTCCCTGGCGCTTACCGGGAAGGACTCGATACGCGAGCCGTTCGGCCCGTTCGGGCTCCAGGTCAGGTTCGTCCCCTACGGGGACGCCGAGGCGCTGGCCGCCGCGGCCGGGCCCGACTGCGCGGCGATCGTGCTCGAGCCCTGGCTCGGCGAGGGCGGCGTCGTGCCAGCGCCATCGGGCTACCTGCGCGCGGCCCGGGCGGCCTGCGACGCCGTCGGCGCCCTCCTGGTGCTCGACGAGATCCAGAGCGGGATCGGCCGCACCGGGCAGTGGTTCGCCTTCCAGCGGGAAGGCATCCTCCCCGACATCCTCACCGTGGCGAAGGGACTCGGCGGCGGGCTGCCGATCGGCGCCTGCATCGGCCTCGGCCCGGCGGGCACGGGGTTCGCCAGGGGCGACCATGGCAGCACGTTCGGCGGCAATCCGGTGGCCTGCGCCGCGGCGCTGGCCGTGCTCGACACGATCGAGCGCGACGGGCTGCTGGGCAACGCCGCCCGTACCGGCGAGCGCCTGCGCTCCGGCATCGCGGGGACCGGCCACGCGCTGCTGGCCGGGGTGCGCGGCGGCGCGCTCTGGCAGGCGATCGCGCTGACCTCGCCGGCCTCGGCCGCGGTGGAGGAGGCGGCGCGCCGCGTCGGCTTCCTGGTCAACGCCGTGCAGCCGGATGCGATCCGCCTGGCACCGCCGCTGATCCTCAGCGCGGAGCAGGCAGATTCGTTCGTGGCCGCGCTGCCCTCGATCCTGGACGCGGCCGTGGCGGGCGGGATGGCATGAGGCACTTCCTGCGTGACGACGACCTGTCGCCGGCCGAGCAGGCGCAGGTCCTGGACCTGGCCGCCACCTTCAAGGCGGACCGGTTCGGCTGCCAGGCGCTCGCCGGCCCGCGGGCGGTGGCCGTGCTGCTGGACAAGCCGAGCCTGCGGACTCGGGTGTCCTTCGCGGTCGGGATCGCCGAGCTCGGCGGGACTCCCCTGGTCATCGACGCGCAGGGGACGCACGGTTCGCGCGGCGAGGCGCCCGCCGACACCGCCCGGGTGCTGAGCAGGCAGGTCGCGGCGATCGCCTGGCGCACGTTCGGGCAGGACCGGCTGGCCGAGTTCGCGGCGGCGGCCACGGTGCCGGTGATCAACGCCCTCACCGACGAGTTCCATCCCTGCCAGGTGCTCGCCGACCTGCTCACCGTGCGGGAGGCGTTCGGCGGGCTGAGCGGGCTCACGCTCACCTTCCTCGGCGACGGCGCCAGCAACATGGCCCACTCCTACCTGCTCGGCGGCGTGACCGCCGGCCTGCACGTGCGGATCGCGTCGCCGGAGGCATTCCGGCCGCACCCGGCGGTGCTCGCGGCGGCGCGGTCGATCGCGGCGCGCACCGGGGGCTCGGCGCGGGTCGTCGCGGACCCGGCTGCCGCCTGCTCGAACGCCGACGTGCTGGCGACCGACACCTGGACGTCGATGGGGCGGGAGGGGGAGGAGGCAGGCCGTGCCGCGGCGATGACCCCGTTCCGGCTCGACGAGGCGAAGCTGGCGCTCGCCGCGCCTGGCTGCCGGGTGCTGCACTGCCTGCCGGCGCACCGCGGCGAGGAGATCACCGCCAAGGTGCTGGACGGCCCGGCCAGCCTGGCCTGGGACGAGGCGGAGAACCGGCTGCACGCGCAGAAGGCGCTGCTGGCCTGGCTGCTCGGCGAGGGCCGACGATGACCGCGCCGGGCCGACCCGACCGCGTGGCGCCCGCGACCAAGGCCGCCAGGCACGCGCAGATCGCGGCGATCCTGAGCGAAGCCGGAGCGCCGGTCCGGTCGCAGGAGGAGCTGGCCGACCGGCTCGCCGAGCGCGGCATCCGGGTGACTCAGGCGACGCTCTCCCGTGATCTGGAGGAGCTCGGCGCGGTCAAGCTGCGCGGCCCGGACGGGACGCCCGGCTACGCCCTGCCGCCCGGCTCCGGTCCGGCCGGGGCTGCCGGTCCCGCTGTTCCCAGCGGCCTGGCCGGGCTGGCCCCCCTGATCGGCCGGGAGGTGCCGCCCGGCCGGCTGGCCTCAGGACCGGTGGCGGCGCTCGCCAGGGCGGCCGCCGACCTGCTGCTGTCGGCCGAGGCCAGCGGGAACCTGGTGATCGCCCGGACGCCGCCGGGCGCCGCGCAGCTGCTCGCATCGATGATCGACAGGGCCGGCCTGCGAGCCGTTCTCGGCACGGTGGCCGGAGACGACACGGTCCTGATCGTCTCGCGCGACCCGGCCGGCGGGAACGAGCTGGCAGCCGGGCTGCTCCGGCTCGCCGAACGGGACGGCCGTCACCGGGCAGCCGCGCCGGCGCCGCGCTGACCTCCCCGGCACGGACCGCGGCCGGCTCGTGAGGGCGAGTACCCTGTGCGAATTGTTCTGCCCATGCCGCTGTCACCCCAGCGGCTTCGCCCGACGAGGAGGGAACACGTGAGCGGCGAGCCGGGGACGCCCGCGGTCCGGTTGTGGGGCGGCCGGTTCGAGGCCGGGCCGTCCGAGGCGCTGGCCAGGCTCTCGGTGAGCGTCCAGCACGACTGGCGGCTGGCGCGCTACGACCTGCTCGCCTCGCGCGCGCACGCGCGCGTGCTGCACCGGGCCGGCCTGCTCGACGACGGCGAAGCCGGCCGGCTGCTCGCCGCGATCGAGGAACTGAGCAGGGACTGCCAGAGCGGCGCCTTCCGGCCATCGGCCGCCGACGAGGACGTGCATACCGCGCTCGAGCGCGGCCTGCTGGAGCGCGCCGGCTCGCTCGGCGGGAAGCTGCGCGCGGGACGGAGCAGGAACGACCAGATCGCCACGGACCTGCGGCTGTACCTGCGGGACCAGGCCAGGCAGGTGGCGGCGCGGATCGCCGAGCTGCAGGCCGCGCTGATGGACCAGGCCGAGCGGCACCTGGGCGGCCCGGAGGAGGCCGGCGGCCCGGCCACTCCCGCCCCCGGGATGACCCACCTGCAGCACGCCCAGCCGGTCCTGCTGGCCCACCAGCTCCTGGCGCACGCGCACGCGTTCGCCCGGGACATCGCCCGGCTGCGGGACTGGGACCGGCGGGCGGCGATCTGCCCGCTCGGCTCGGGAGCACTGGCCGGCTCCACGCTCCCGCTCGACCCCGAGGCTGTCGCCGCCGAGCTCGGCTTCTCCGCGCCGGCCTCGAACTCGATGGACGCGGTGGCCGACCGGGACTTCGCGGCCGAGTTCTGCTTCGCGGCGGCGCTGGCCGGCGTGCACCTGTCCAGGCTCGGCGAGGAGATCGTCCTGTGGACCTCGCACGAGTTCGGCTGGGCGGAGATCGACGATGCCTACGCGACCGGGTCGTCGATCATGCCGCAGAAGAAGAACGCCGACGTCGCCGAGCTCGCCCGGGGCAAGGCGGGCCGCCTCATCGGCGGGCTCACCGGCCTGCTGACGATGCTGAAGGGCCTGCCGCTGACCTACAACCGGGATCTGCAGGAGGACAAGGAGCCGGTGTTCGACGCGGTCGACACGCTCCTGCTCGTGCTCCCGGCCATGGCCGGGCTGGTCGCCTCGATGCGCTTCCACCGAGAGCGGCTGGCCAGGTCGGCAGCCGCCGGCCACGCGCTCGCCACTGACGTGGCCGAGTGGCTCGTCCGGCGCGGAGTGGCCTTCCGCGAGGCGCACGAGGCGGTCGGGCACCTCGTGGTCTGGTGCGAGGTCCACGACCGCGAGCTGTGGGAGGTCAGCGACGACGAGCTGGGGAAGATCTCGCCGCACCTGACGCCGGAGGTACGGGCCGTGCTGTCGGTCACCGGGGCGCTCGCGGCGCGGGACACCCCGAACGGCACCGCGCCGCGGCGAGTGGCGGCCCAGCTCGCGGCGCTGCGGGAGGCCGTCGCCGCCGACGCGGAGTGGGCCGCCTCGGGATGAGCGCCGGGCACGTGCTCCCCCGCGAGTTTTTCGGCCGGCCGGTCCTCGCGGTCGCCCCGGACCTGCTCGGCTGCGTGCTGGCGCACCAGACCCGCGAGGGGCTGGTCGCCGCCGAGATCGTGGAGGTCGAGGCATACTGCGGGGAGGTCGATCCCGCGTCCCACGCGTTCCGCGGGAAGACGGCGCGGAACGCGGTGATGTTCGGGCCGCCCGGGCACGCCTACGTGTACTTCACCTACGGCATGCATTACTGCGTGAACCTGGTCTGCCAGCCCGCGGGTGAGGCGGCGGCGGTGCTCCTGCGGGCCGGCCGCGTGGTCGCCGGCCTCGACCTGGCCGCGGCCCGCCGTTCCGGCGCCCCGCCGGGCGCGGGCGGGGCGGCACTGCTCCCGGGGGGAGCGGGCGCGCCTGGCCAGGGGCACCCGTCCCGCGCGGCCACGCGCCTTGCCAGCGGCCCGGCCAGGCTCTGCCAGGCGCTGGGCATCGGCCGGGAGCAGAACGGGGCGGACGTGTGCGACCCGCACGGGGCGCTGCGGGTGCTCGCGCCACCGGGCGCGGCGCGGGCGCGGATGGCCGCGGCCCGGGCGGGCGGGACGGGGGACGCCGGCCACCGTGGCGGGCCGGACCAGGCCCGATCGCCGGTGATCGCCAGGGGGCCGCGAGTGGGGGTCCGCGACGGGGCCGAGGCCGAGTGGCGGTTCTGGCTCGAGGGTGACCCGGCCGTCTCGGCGTACCGCCCCCACGTGCCGCGCCGGCGCGGCACGGCCGGGACCGGGCTGCCGGCGCGGCGGCCAGATGGGAGTATGCACCGGTGAGCGACATCATCGACGAGCTCGGCTGGCGGGGCCTGGTCGCGGTCTCCACGGACCTGGACGAGCTGCGCAAGGCGCTTGGCGCTGGCCCGATGACGTTCTACGCCGGCTTCGACCCGACGGCGCCAGGCCTGCACATCGGCAATCTGGTGCTGCTGCTGGCGATGCGGCGGTTCCAGCTCGCCGGACACCGCCCGATCGGGCTGGTGGGCGGGGCCACCGGCCTGATCGGCGATCCGAGCGGCAAGTCGGCCGAGCGGGCGCTGAATCCCCGGGAGCTCGTGGCCGAGTGGGTGCGCCGGATCGAGGCCGAGGTGAGCCGGTTCCTCGACTTCACGCCGGGGGCGACGGGCGCGATCATGGTCAGCAACATGGACTGGACCGGTGAGCTTTCCGCCATCGACTTCCTGCGCGACATCGGCAAGCACTTCCCGGTCAGCCAGATGCTCGGCCGGGAGGTCGTGCGGGCGCGCCTGGCGCAGGCCGGGATCAGCTACACCGAGTTCAGCTACCAGATACTGCAGGCCAACGACTTCCTGGAGCTGTACCGCCGGTACGGCTGCGCCCTGCAGATCGGCGGCAGCGACCAGTGGGGGAACCTGGTCTCCGGAGTGGACCTGATCCGGCGGGTCACCGGCCAGCAGGTCCACGCGCTGTCGATCCCGCTGATCACCAAGCCGGACGGGACCAAGTACGGCAAGAGCGAGGGCGGCGCGGTCTGGATCAGCGCCGAGCTGACCAGCCCCTACGCATTTCATCAGTTCTGGCTGAACCGGGCTGACGCGGAGGTGCCCGGCCTGCTGCGGGCGTTCACGTTCCGCACCAGGGATGAGATCGCGGACCTGGAGCGGGAGATGGCGCGCCGCCCTGCCGCCAGGGCGGCGCAGCGCGTGCTGGCCGACGATGTGACCACGCTGGTGCATGGCGCGGCGGAGACCGCAAAGGCAAGCGCGGCCGCCCACGCCCTGTTCGGGCACGGTGAGCTGCGCGAGCTGGACGAGGCCACGCTCGGGGCCGCGCTCGCCGAGGTGCCGCACGCGGTGGTCTCCGGCGCCCCGGGCCGGCCGCTGCCCCCGGTCGCCGACCTCATGGCCGCCTGCGGCCTCACGCCCAGCAAGTCAGCCGCCCGGCGGGTCATCGACGAGGGCGGCGCGTACCTGAACAACGTCAAGGTCCGCGACGTCGAGGCCGCGCCGCAGCCCGGCGACCTGCTGCACGGCCGGTACCTGGTGCTGCGCCGGGGCAAGCGGGGCGTCGGCGGCGTCGAGGTCCGCCGGGGCTGACCCGCCTCCGGGGCCGCCTGCGCCGCCTCCGGGGCCCACCCCAGCGCAGCTCCCGGGCATCCGCCGACGAGCGCGGGCTCCCGCGCCTTCCCGCCAGTCCCGTGATTTGACACCGTGCCCGCGCTTCCCTAGTGTTCTCTTCGGCCCGGGACGAGCCGGACAGCCCATGAGCATCATGGCCAAGTCGGCAGCTAGGGCCACCCAGCAGACCTCAGCGCACCGGTCGTTGACGTGCGCGCTGCTTCCGGTGGCGCGCTGTGATGACCACGGCGCGGAGGTAAGCTGGTGGCAGCGGGGGAGCCCGCTGCCGGCCCTGCGAAGCTACTTGACAGTCACTTGACATTCAGGTAAGTTAGCAGGGTTGCCCCGGAGTGAGTCAGGCGACTCGCGATGGTGAGCGTCCGCTCCTTGAGAACTCAACAGCGTGCCAAAAGCCAGTGCACATGCACAACCCCGTCAAACGGGAGCTGCGTCGCATGACGTGGCTTCCGGACGGTACATGCCAGATCGCTTCTCCTGTCCCGGCCCCGGCCAGGAGGGGGAGGCATCTCTTCAGTCAGCAGCCACGGCGGCCCGGGCCGGGCAACCGGGGCTGCGCATGACATCCAATGGAGAGTTTGATCCTGGCTCAGGACGAACGCTGGCGGCGTGCTTCACACATGCAAGTCGAGCGGAAAGGCCCTTCGGGGTACTCGAGCGGCGAACGGGTGAGTAA
>JAJPIV010000035.1 GCA_021324595.1 Actinomycetota bacterium
CGTGCTATACTAGGATTCCGTAAGCCAAATGAAGTGTTCGCGGAGCTGCTGCTTCAGGAATCCGTGAGTCCACCGGCCTGAATTGCTTCGATCGGCTGAGACCGCCGCTCCCAGCCGACCTCCAGACTGACCCGCCCCAGGAGATTAGGTTGGAGGCTGACCAGGTCAAGGCCCTCAAGAGTGCGATTGGCGCTGTCCTTGCCGATCTTCGTTTCGAGCACCTTGACCATGCTGACGACGACGTCTGGCACTTCGTGGCCGAGGCCGCTCTGGATACGAGAGACCACGTTCCTGCTTTTGTCGAGAGCCACCAAAGGGAGCCCATCAACGCCGCCTGCTACATCCCTGTAGAGTTCCTCACAGTGAATAAAGAGAACGAGGTGCTGGGAATCCTGCTTTTGCCAGTCAATGACACCCGCATCCCACCGTCGAAGCCAAAGCCAGCGTTCAACCTTGAGAAACCGGTTGGCTGTGTTGCCGCCGTAAATACGCGCGGTACAGATTATGGCCGGATGGCGGAACGGGCGAAGATAGAAGCCTCACATGCTCTCCGCGTGCTCCGTGTCGGGCTGCGAGAGTACCCCGGGATTCTTCGGTTCAGGATCGGCACGGGATATGCATTCGACGACAGGATCGCCGGCCGGAAGCAACGGGACGACATTGCCTATGACCTAACGCTCAGCGACGACCTAAGTCTAGCGCTCAGCGGCCCCGTGTCAGATCTCCCAAGTCAACCCCGAAACGACATCGAGAGAAAGGCGCTGCTGGCCCTTCGCTGGCTCGACAAAGCATTCCTTACAGGCGACGAAGTTGAGGCGCTCCTGTACCGATTCTTCGCGCTCGAGGCACTGCTAGGTGACAAGTCCGAAGGCCTCAAGGCGCACGGCCTCGCCTTCCGTGAGATGATGCTGAGCCATCTCACCACGGGCGGATTCCGGCACCCCTCAGTCACATGGTTCCTATACGACAAGATCCGCTCCGGAGCGGTGCACGGCGAGGAAGTGCCAGAACTGGACTGGCAAGTGACATCTGGGGTCGAGTGGTCCGTGCGCGACGTGCTCAATCAGTATCTCAGCCTCGCCAAGCAGCGGAAGCTGACCAAGCGCGGCAAGTTGCTCAAGTTGCTTGACGAACATCCCGACCGTGGGGCTCTGATTTCCTGGCTTCGTCGGAACGCTGGCCCAGAATGGGGCAAGTACCTTGATCGTCTGGAGTGGCCGGAGAACGGCTGCTGAGCCGAGCCAGCGCCGTTGGCGCGTTTCAGTCAGCGCGTTGGTTCTCCACTGCCGCCTTCGGTGTCGCGCTTCTCAATGATGGCGAGTCCTCCGGCCAGGCCCACGCGCTTGACGAGGCGGCCCCAACGCTCGTGGCGGCCAAACTGCTGGGCGATCTCGCGACCGCTTGGAAGCGACCCATCGGCCGTTCGCCGGTTTTGCGCCCATCGCCACGCCTCACGCTGAAGATTGAGACTTGAACTGCGGAGGCTCCCTGTGCGGTCGGCCGACTTGCTGGCTGAAGCCCGATGCGCAGCGGGTTTGGCGGGTATTGCCGCTGTTGAGCGGGCGGGGTTCCCTGCGGGCTTGAGGGGTGGCGCAGAACGGCGCACGTGTCGCATGAGCAACTCGTAGGAGCAGATCAGCGCGAACGACGGCCAAGCGGCTATGAGCCGTCCGCTGATCGTGGGCTGAGCGACGGCCACGTTGGCAGCCAGGCTCGCGACACTGCCGACGGCCAGCAGGGTCCACGGCGGCACTCCGCCATGGGTGCCCGACCGCGATTCCGCGAGGAGCGTCGTGGACGCGGCCACGATCATCCCGTCCACCGATAGCGGCGTGAGTGCTGCCACCCAGCCGGGCTGGCCGTGCATCGCCACGAGCGCGTGCATGTGCAGGTAGGAGACCGTTCCGGCGATCAGCGCGAGCAGCGCCACGCAGCCCACCGTGGTCCGCCTGATCCACCGGTCGGCCCCGCCTGTCGCGCCGCGCCCGGTCACGCCCGGCTCCCGATCGCGAACTCACCGGTGAGCACGCATTGGCTTATCGGTGCGCTCGCTCCTCGGACACGAACCGGTCGCCTATGACTCCTTGAGCGGGGGCCTGGCTGACCAGCACCTTCCTCTCCGCGGCGTAGTAGCTCAGCCGCAGGCCAAGCCCGGCGTAGACCTTGGCCTTCTGGCTTCTGTCGGCGCCGGCCAGCACCTTCACCATGTCTCCCATCCCGCGGATCACCGCGGCCAGTTCGTTATGGCTCGGCTGGACAGCACGGGGCGGACTGGCGAGCATGAGCCGGCTCTCTGCCTGCGCCCTAGCTGCCTGGACTTCCCTGATCCAGGCGGCCACCATGGCGGGATCCGCGCCCGCTTCCAGAGCCGCGCGGTGGCGGGCGAGCTTGCGATCTGCCTCGGCGATCTCGCGCCGGGCCGCCGCGGCGGCGTCCTCGTGCGATGGCGGGCGCTCAGCGCTTGCGAGCGCGTCCAGCGTCCGCTCGATGCGCCCGGGCTCGAACATGCGGGCCAGCCACCGGTCGAGGCGGAGGACAACCCAGTCTCCCCGGATGTAGACGTTGAGCGGGTGGCTCACCGAGGGAATCCGTCGGCAGGACCGCCCTAATAACGTGGTGCGCTAATAACGCTTTGCGTTATCATGAGGCGTGTGCTGCGATCGTTCGGGGACAAGGACACCGAGGCTGTCTGGCAGCGGAGGCGCTCCCGCAGGCTTGACCCGCCGCTGCAGCGGGCTGCCTGGCGCAAGCTGGCCATGCTCGATGCCGCAGAGGTGCTGGCGGACCTGCGGGTGCCGCCAGGGAACCGGCTGGAGAAGCTGGCGGGTGACCGTGCGGGCCAGTACAGCATCCGGGTCAACCAGCAGTGGCGGATCTGCTTCCGCTGGACCGACGCCGGCCCCGAAGACGTAGAGATCATCGGCTACCACTAGGAGAGGAGGGGAGCGTGGCAGCGGATACGGTGATGGGGCCGGTGCATCCAGGGGAGATCTTGCTGGAGGAGTTCCTCAAGCCGCTCGCGGTGAGCCAGTACCAGCTGGCGAAGGAGATCCAGGTCCCGGCCCGGCGGATCAACGAGATCGTGCACGGCCAGCGGCGCATCAGCGCCGACACGGCGCTGCGGCTGGCGCGGTTCTTCGGCACCTCGGAGCGGTTCTGGGGCAACCTGCAGTCCCGCTATGACCTGGAGGTGGAGAAGGACCGGCTGGGCGATGCGCTCGACGGCATCCGCCCGCTCACAGCCGCGAGCTGACACCGTGCCCGGCAGGCGGCTGCGCCGGCCGTTCAGCCGCCCATGGAAGATCGATCTGAGCCGCAGATCGAGTGGCGAACGGGGCCGGCCCGCGAGGGCCGTCAGGTCGTCTTGGACGCTGGCGTGCTCACGGCGATAGACGGAGTCTGATCGGTATCGTGAGCGTCTGCAGGTAGTCGCTGGCTCCTTCGCGGGCTGCGGGCAACCTGATCGCCGGTCATGATAGTGCAGGAGTTCGCCGACCCGCCCCGCCCGAGGTTGTCCCGAGTCCCGTAGAACTTCGGTGGCGGTCCCCATGATCATCATGCCGCTTTCTGGTCCCTATTCTGGTTCGCGGCACTGACATTCTTGAAGTGATCTTCGAGCGCGGCGCGGAGTTTCGGCAGGTGCAGGTGGCCGTTGACGCGGCGGAACTGGTGCCCGGCTTCGAGCATCCCGGCGGCGCACCAGCGCAGCGCCATGGTCCCGTCCCGCCACCGCTTGACGTTCCTGGAGTGCTCCCGGCCGATCTCGATCATTGACTCGATGCTGTTCGTGGAGCGGAGTGTCCGTGCGAGCCTGGGTGGCACGCCCAGCCGCAGGATGGTCAGGGTCTCGGCCATGCCCTCGCGCAGCGACGCCGCGGCGCCAGGGTGGGTCTTGCCCAGCTCTCGTGCCAGTGCCTCGAGCTCGGCTTCGGCTTTCAGCGCCGACCCGGCGTGGTAAGCCTGGCGCATCCGCTTCTCGGTGACCGCGCGGAGCTTCCCGGGCAGCTTGCCCCTTACGTTGGCGATCTTGTGCTGCTGGCACCTTTGGATGAGCGGCTGGTCAAGCACCTTCTTGACCGCGCTGGACAGGGCCTTGGCCCCGTCCAGTACCGCCAGGACGGGCTTGGTGACGTCCAGGCCCCGGTCGCGCAGCCCGGTGATCAGATCGGTGACCAGGGTGGCGTTCTCGGTCGAGCCCTCCTCCACCGCCAGCGGGTGCTTGGTGCCGTCGATGCCGGTGCCCAGCGCCACCACGCAGGTGTGCTCGCCGAAGTGCACCCCGCCGGCCATGAACGCGACCAGGTCCAGCCCGTCGAGCCGGCGGCTCATCAGCCCGGCCTGCGCGGTCTCGGTGGCGGCGACGAGCCGGCGGGAGACCGCCGACTTGCTGGTGGCCGTGGCGGCGTCCTCGACAGCCTGCCCGGCCGGCTCCAGGCCGGTGCGGTAGCGGCGCGACGACAGCCCGGCGAGCATCCGCTCCAGCGCCATCTGCCCGAGGACCTCGGTGGAGGAGAACAGGTCGTAGCTGGGCAAGCGCAGCTCCCCGGACCCGTCCGCGGCCCGCACCCGGGGACGGGCCACCGGCAGCCGTCGCCCGCCCAGGGTCACCGACCCGGCCTCGGCGCCGTGCCGGTACCCGGCCCGCCCGGGGTTGTGCTTCCCGGCCGGCCCGCACAGCCGGGCCGCATCCTCAGCGAACATCGCGGCCATCACCTGCAGGCCGGCGCCCACGGCCAGGGCCAGCAGGCCCTCCTTCGCCGCCCCGGCGATCTCGGCCATCGACACGATCACCTGTTCCGGGACGGCAACCTCCGCCGCCACCGGGTCGGGCTGGGCACGGCGGGACTTGTTCTGGTAGGTGTTGCTCACGGCGGTCCCTCTCCTTCGGGTGTCCTTGGTCGTTCACCCGCGGCCTACCACCCGGCAGGCTCCGGGTGAGGGACCGCCACTCTCAAAGTTCTACGAAGGCCGGGACATCCTCCCTCGCGGCAGCGGTCTTTGAAGCGCCGTAGTACACTGGAGCCAGTCCGGTTCAGGGCATGGCGCGGTAATCTGACACCCCGCGAGGGCGGGCGTCCTCACCGGCCGGACAGCGCGGTGTCTTCCTCTGGTTGCCTTGAGGACGACACGATGACACCGCCTAACTCTCACCACCCTTCCGCCTGCCGCTGCGGCCCGCGTATGCCGGCGCCGGTAGATGCGCCACATTCGGTCGTCTGGGTGAAAGGCTCGGCCGGGCCGGTTAAAGGCGAGCTGGAGGTGACCTCGTCCGAACCGCAGGGGTCGCCGGTTTCAACCGCCATCGCTATCCTGGTCCTGGTCACCGCCGCTGCGCTGGCCGCCGTCGGCGTCGGCGTGGTCGGCTGGCTGGCCGGCTTCCCAGCCGTGGCGGCCGGGCTCGGCGCATGCGGTGCCTTCGGCTTGATCTTCGGCGCGGGCCTGTACATCACGTACTGGAGAGTCCGGCCAGGAGCCGGGCACGAGAGTCCGCGCTGAACGGGGTCGGGCCGGGGCTGGTGCCGCAGACTGGCGCAGGCCCCTCGGCCGTCAGCCGCGTGTCGCCTCCAGCTGAACGTTGCTGCGCCTGAGGAGCTGGTGGACATGCGGGCCTGGCTGGCCCGGTCGACGCGGCCGAACCAGATCTCCGAGGTGACGCTCGCGGCGGCGAAGGCGGCATCTGCTAGCAGGCGACGACACCGCCCGGCGTGTAGCCCGCGGCGATCGGCCCAAACCGCGGGTCGGTCGGCACGGAGTGCTACCCGAGCACCACCCGCGTGCGCCATGACGTCGATCGTCTACGCAGTTGAGTGGCCCGGCCACTCCAGTGCGGCGGTAACCTCATGACAGCGCGTGGTCGAGTGCTGTCGGGATTCTCTAGTGCGACGCCCGAGTCGTCCGGTCTTCGCGGAAAGGACTCTCATGACCTGCCGACCGACGGGTGTAAACATTCACGTCCCCGCGCCAGCCCGTCCGCAGTTTCGTGACGTAGCGTGACGGCCCGATCGCGTCGTGATCTTTCGCCGGCCGGCGGGGCGTGTCGCGTTGACTACGCAGGGCCGGCGTTGATGATGACTGGTTGTGACCGTTCTGCCTGCTGCTGCCCCGGGTTGCGCGTCGTGCGAGGCCCGGGATGAGCGGATCGGGGAGCAGGCCGGGCTGCTCGGGGAGCAGGCAGCGGCGATCGGCGAGATGAAGGCGGACCTGGTCGCGCTGATGGATGAGGTGCGGGAGCTGCGCCGGCGGCTGGGCCGCAGCAGCGGCAACTCCTCGATGCCGCCGTCCGCCGGCGACGTGCCCGGGCGCACGCCCCCGGCGGCCAGGCCCGGGCGCGGCAAGGGCGGGCGCAGGCCCGGCAAGCAGCCCGGTGCCCCGGGATCGCACCTGGCCTGGTCTCAGTCCCCGGGCCAGGCGGTGCCGCACTTCCCGGCCGGGGCATGCGGCTGCGGCGCGGACCTGGCCGCGGCCGCCGGTCTCGGGGTGGCGGCGTCTTGCCCGGTGATCGGCGTGCCGGGCGGGACCGCGGAAGTCGTCCAGCACGACCTGCGCGAGGTGGCCTGCTCGTGCGGGCGGGTGCACCGCGCCGGCCGGGGCGGGCGCGCCGGGCACCGTCACCTACGGGGTGAACCTGCAGGCCTGGTGCGTGTACCTGATCGCCGCCCGCGCGGTCCCGGTGCACCGGCGCGCCTGGCTGACCGGGGCGCTGGCCGGCGCCAGGCCGTCGCCCGGGTCCGTGCACGGAATGATCGCCCGCGCGGCCGCGGCGGCGAGCAAGGCGATCCGCGCCCTGATCATCCTCGCGCGTGATCAGCGCGGACCAGACCCCGATCCGGGCCGGCCCCGGGCCGAAGACCCGCAAGCGCTACCTGCTGGCCGCCTGCACGAACCTGCTGACCTATCACCTGCTGGGCGAGCGGTCCGGCAAGACGTTCGCCGCGTCCGCGTTCCCGGACCTGGACGGCACGGTGGTGGTGCACGACCGGTACCAGGACCACGACGCCTTCCCCGGCCTGATCCACCAGCTCTGCACCCAGCACCTGCTGCGCGACCCGGCCGGCGCCGCCGAGGCCTACCCGCACGCGTACTGGCCGGCGCGGATCCGCGATGCCCTGCGAGGCCTCATCCACGCCGCGAACACCGCCCGCGCCCAGGGACTGCCCGCGATCCCCGGCCAGATCGCCGCGCCGCTGGTCAAGGCGTTCCGGCACGGCGTCATCCTCGGCCTCGGCCAGGTCGCCAAGACCAGCGGCCGCACGCGGGAACCCTTCCGCCAGCTGCCGGAATGCCTGCCCGACCGCCAGGACGACGTGCCCCGCTTCACCACCGGCCTGCGCATCCCGCCCACCACCAACCAGGCCGAACGCGACCTCAGGCCCGCCAAGACCCAGCAGAACATATCCGGCCGGCCCCGCAGCGAAAAGGCCACCCGGAACCGGCACGCCACCCCCGGCTACATCGACACCGCCCGAAAGCACGGCCACAGCGCCCTCACCGCGACCCGCGACGCCCTCGCCGGCAACCCCTGGATACCGCCCATCCCCAACCCGCCATGACAACCCCGGTGGGCTTCCCCTCGTATCGTGGACACATCGCCTTTGAGGAGGGGCGATGGCAGGAGCACGCGGGAAGTTCGATCAGGACTTCAAGGAAGGCGCGGTGCGGCTGGTCGGGGAGGCCGGCAGGCCGGTCGCGCAGGTGGCCCGGGACCTGGGGATCAACGAGGGCACCCTCGGGAGCTGGGTGAACGCCGGTAGACGTCGCCGTGGTGACGGGGCCGGGGGGCTGGGCGGGGATGAGCGGGCGGGGCTGGCCCGGCTGGGGCGGGAGAGCGCCGGGCTGGCGATGGGGCGTGATGTCCTCAAGCGCGGCGTGGCCTTCTGGGTCAAGGGACGCGATGGGGCGGTGGCGGTGGCCGCGCTGGTCGCCGCCCAGAGGGACGGGCGCCGCATCCCGTGCGCGGTGGCCTGCCGGGCGCTGGGAGTGTCCCGGTCCTGGTGCTGCAAATGGGCCAGCGCCAGGCCGGGGCCGCGGGCGGAGCGCCGGGCACGGCTCAAGGCCGAGGTGGCGCGGCTATTCGCCCTGCGCAAGGGCAGGCACGGCTTCCCGCGGATCGCCGCCAGCCTGCGGGCTGCCGGTGGGCGGCTGATGCTGGCGGGACGCCGGCGGTCAACCGCAAGTGGTACGGCGAGCGCACCGGGATCCGCACCGCGGAAGGCAAGCTCTGCCTCGGCTCGGCCTTGGACATGGCCTCCTGCAGGGTGCCCGGGTTCGCCCTCGGCGAGCATCATGACGCGCAGCTGGCCTA
>JAJPIV010000123.1 GCA_021324595.1 Actinomycetota bacterium
CGCGCCGCTGACCACGTGCACGACGACTGCCGCGCACGTGCGGACAGCGAAACCCCGGCCCCGCAAGGCCATAAACAATGGTGTCCGTATTGCACCCCTGGAGAACCACCGGCACTCCAGGATCGCCATGCGCACCCCCGCGACCGTCCACGACGGCACCTGGACCCAGATCCAGGCCCGCCGCGCCGCCACCCTCCGCGACGCCTACCAGGCCCACCCCGAACGGTTCCGCGGCCGCTGCCCCAAGCCCAGGAATCTGCCCGCCAAGGTGTGGATCAACGAACCACCCGCGACCATCGAGACCAGCCCGCCACTACAAACCAAGCAAGCAGCCTGATGTCTCACCGAGTTTGACAGGTTCCGGGCGCGCCGTCTACTCTCGCCTCACCCGGCCTGAACTGGCCTGCCTGCTGCAGGCCGCCGAGCTACTGCTCGCCGGAACAGGACAGCAGGTCCAGCTGCGCCACTGCCCGGCAGCCGGGCTGCCGGAATGAGACCTGCTAGGACAGGCAGCGCAGTCATGACAATCCCCGATGACCACCGGGAGCGGCTGCGGCAGACGTTCAACCAGGCAGCCGGGTTCTACCACCGGGCACGCCCTGACTACCCCAGCGAGCTGTTCGACGACCTCATCGCGGTTGCCGGGCTGGCACCAGGTGATCGCCTCCTGGAAATCGGCTGCGCCACTGGCAAGGCCACCCTGCCCCTGGCCCGCCGGGGCTTCCGGATCACATGCATCGAACTCGGCCCTGACCTGGCCGACACCGCCCGCCGCAACCTCGGCGGGCTCGGCACCGACATCATCGAGGACCGCTTCGAGGACTGGCAGCCAGCCCCGGGGGAACAGTTCAGCCTGGTCTTCGCCGCCACCGCGTGGAACTGGATCGATCCCGCCCGCCGCTACGCCCTCGCCTGGCGGGCACTGCGTCCCGGCGGCCACCTCGCCTTCTGGAACGCGCTCCACGTGCTCCCCGACGGCGGCGACCCGTCTTTCCGCGAGATCCAGGACATCTACGACGAGATCGGCGAGGGGCTGCCACCTGGCAGCACCTGGCCCCGCCCGGGCGAACTGGCCGACCAGGCGGCTGAGATCGAAGCCAGCGGCCTGTTCAATGTGGTGCACATCCGGCACTTCGACTGGGAACAGGTCTACGACGCTGACAGCTACATCGAGCTGCTCAACACCTTCTCCGGCCACATCGCCATGGAGGACTGGAAGCGCGAGCGACTCTACAGCGAGATCCGTCTGCGCCTCGGCCAGCGACCCGATAACGCCGTCCAGCGTCACTGGGGGGCGGTACTGCACATCGCACGACGCCGCGACTGACAGCCACCCCATCGCGACCGCTCCTGCCCCAGGTCGCTGGCCTGCTGCTGGGCGGCCAGCAGCAGCGCGGCGACCACCAGGTCCCCGGTGGGGTCGGCCAGGTCGGCGGCGAATGCCCGCAGCGCGGCCGGGAGCCGTTCGCCCTGCCGGACCCGGACGGCCAGGGCGGTGACCTGCTCGCGGATCGGCTCGGGGGCGACCGCCTGGGTGGCCAGCAGCGCCTGCTCCAGGCCGGCCGCGGCGGCCGCGGCCTTGTGGACGTCTGTGTCAAGTTTTCACGCGGCGCGGGGGAGGCGCGCCCGGTTGGCGTAGTCGTCGACGTGGCGGGTGATGGCCGCGAGCGCGGCGCGTAGATCGGGTGGGGCCTGGGGCTGGTTGGCGGCGGTGAGCGGGACGAGGAGCCGGTTGTAGGCATTGGTGTAGAAGACGGCGATCCGGATGCCGTCCTCGGTCAGGGTGTAGCGGTTGGTGTGCGGGAGCCGGCGAATCAGGCCGTTGAGGCGCAGCCGCCGCAGGTCATAGGTCATCTGCCCAGGGGTGTAGGCGCTGCCGGGCAGCCCGGCGATCAAGACGCGCAGGTTCTTGTTGGTGAAGCCGGTCGCGGCGAGCAGCGTCTGGCAGAGGGCGCCGGCCAGGGCCATGACCCGAGGATCGCCGGAGCGTAGCGCCGGGGTCCTGCGCCCGTCGGCGGTAACTGATGGGCGCGCGATCCGCTCAAAGGCTGGGCCGGCCATGGCGATGAGCGCTGCGGGGGTGTGGAAGCCGTAGGCTCGCTTGGTCAGCCCGCGCAGGTGGGTATTGGTGGCTTCGGTCCGGGCATTGGTAGTCCCGGTGTCCGGGGTGTTCCAGATGAGGTCGCGGAACTTGCGCAGCCGCTTGCCGGGCTTGATGAACTCGGGGATCCGGCTGCGGGCGCACCAGGCGATCACTGCGGCCAGCGGTGATCTTGCGCCGGGTCAGGTTGATCCCGGCGAGTGCCCCTATCTCCTGGGTACGCCGGAACGCGGTCTGCTCGGCCGGCGTCATGGCATCGGCATCGACGAAGGTGAATGAGAAGCTTTCGTTCCACTCGTTCCGGTAACGATCAAGGTCGACCAGCGGCCGTCCGTTCAGGTCGGTGAGGCGTCCGAGGGTCCGGGCGATGTCCTCGGGCACTACGACGACGCGGTACCCGTCATCTCGCGCGTACCGCAACTGGGCGGTGTCGCCAGCCATCTGCCAGGCGGTGACGAACAGGACCTTCTCGTTGGTCTGAAGAACCCGGCAGGCGTGCAGGGCCACGTCACGCCAGCCAAGCTCGTCATGCAGCCGCCCGGCCGTGTAGCCGTTCAGGTCCTCGGCGAGCGGAGCGGCGACCCCGGTAGACCGGCAGGCTGTGAGTATGGCCTTGACCCGGTCGGAATAGGCGCCGCGGCCTACGTTGCTGCGCTCGCGGTTCAGCGCGCGGCGCAGCGCGGCGGATAGCCTGGTGATGTTGTAGGAGAACAGAAAGTTCGGTTCCTCGGCGACGAACAGGCCCTTGACGTAGATGCGCGCCGCGGTTGCCGAGTCAGTCCGGGCCAGCACGTCGCCGTATTCGGTGGACTCCAGCAGTCGCTCGCCGCTGTAGCGGAGGAAGAACCGCTTCGCCGCGTCCACGTCCTGGTCCTTGACGCCGGCCAGCGCGATGTCGGTCCCGGTCCGGCTGGGCTGGGACGGCGGCGAAACCAAGGCGTGCAGGGTCACCACGTCGGGGAAGGCATCCTTTGGCCTGCGGCCAGTCGTGATGTCGGCGTGTGGTGACCGGATCGTCACGGCGACGCCTCGCCGGTCGAATACCGCCAGGGCGTCTTTCAGGCCCATGCCGAACTGGCCGATGACCTCCGGATGCCTGCGCTTCTCGGCGTCCTCGTTCTGCGTCAGGTGCTCGTACCGCAGGCCGCGGCCGCTGTCTGCGATGTGCCAGCATCCGTCCTCGTCCTTAAAGATCGCCGGCTGTGCCGTCCTTGTGAGTGCCTACTCATCGAGCGCGTTGGCGATCAGCTCGCGGATCGCGAAGGGGATGGTCCAGTGCTCTAGCACCTTCTCGATGTTCAGGTCAAAGGCCTGCACTCCAGGGCGCAGGGAGGAAACTGACTGATTGCCCGTCATAGCCGCAGCATGCCACGTGCCGCTGACAGGCATCCCCCCATCGCTGGCCCGCCGGACGGAGGCCGCCAGGTCGCCCGCAGCCGATGCGCGAAACACTGCGGACGCCACAGAGTGCACAGAGTGTGATAGAAGCGTTGCACCACGGCGACAAGCCAGTTACCGGTCCGGGCGGAAGGGCTTGGAGGGGCTATGGACGAGGCGTTGCTGGATGTCGTGCTCGCGCGCCTGGACCGGGTGCCGCTTGCGGAGGGGGCCGCCTCGCTGCTGCTGGCCGCGTGCGAGGGCGACGCCGCGCTGGCCGCCGAACTCAGCGGCGAGCAGCGAGATGGGCCTGAACGTGACGCCGCCCGTGCGGACGCCGAGCCGACCGGGGCGTACCTGCGGTCGATCACGGTGTCCGGGTTCCGGGGTGTGGGCCCGGCTGAGACATTGGACCTGGAGCCGGGCCCGGGGCTGACAGTGATCGTCGGGCGTAACGGCAGCGGCAAGTCCAGCTTCGCCGACGGGCTCGAAGTCCTGCTCACCGGCAATCTGCGGCGCTGGCAGGAACTGAGCGCCGCCTGGCGTGACAGCTGGCGTAACCTGCACGCCCCGGATCAGGTTCGCCTGTCCGCGGAACTGCTGCTTGAAGACGCTGGCCCGGCAGTCGCTGAGCGGCGGTGGGAACGCCACGCCGGGTTCGCCGAGTCGCGCGCCACGGTGCAGGTCGCCGGGGAGAAGCAGGCGGGTCTTGACCGGCTGGGCTGGCAGGACGCGCTGGTGACCTACCGGCCGTTCTTGTCCCACTCGGAGCTGGAGGCCTTTCTCAGCGGCCCGTCGCACCTGTACGACCTGCTGTCCTCCGTGCTCGGGCTTGAAGATCTCACTGCTGCCGAACAGCGCCTCAACGCCGCGCGCAAGGAGCGGGAGGACGGGGTCAAGAAGGTCAGCGCCGACTTGCCCGAGCTGCTTGACCGCCTCGACTCCGTCGATGACGAACGTGCCGGTTCGTGCCGCGAAGCTCTGGGCGGTCGTAGACGCGATCTTCAGCACGCCCTGTCGGTAGCCACGGGCTTGCCGGCCGCGCAGCCAGACGGCGAGATCGGCCGGCTCCGGGCACTCTGCCAGCTCAACGTGCCAGACGAGCAGCAGGCCAGCGCGGCGGCCACGGCGCTCCGCGCGGCCGCCGATGAACTGGCGGAGATCGCCGGGTCGGAAACGGGCCAGGCATTGGCCCTTGCGAAGCTGCTGGGCTCGGCCCTGGATCACTACCACGCTCACGGAGCCGGGCCCTGCCCGGTGTGTGGGCGCACCGGAGCTCTTGATGAGCAGTGGAAGGCCCGGACCGAGCAGGAGATCACCCGGCTGAAGACGCAGGCCGCTCGGGCGGAGAAGGCACACGCCGATGCGGCGGAGGCGCAGAAGAAGGCCCGCGAGCTGTTCCTGCCCGTTCCCGTGGTGCTGACCGGAGCGCCGGCTGGCGCGGCCGACCCTGAGCCCGCACGGGCAGCGTGGGCGGCCTGGGTGAAGCACCCGGACCAGGACGGCCCGGACGGGCTCCGTGAGCTTGCCGATCACATCGGCCAGGCGTGGCCCGCGCTGTCGGCGGCGGTCACCGCGCTGGCGTCGTCGGCCGAAGGCGAGCTGCGGGCACGCGAGGACCAGTGGGCGCCGGTCGCCAAGGAGGTAGTGGCATGGTGCAAGCGCGCTCAGGACGCCGAAGCCGCCGCCGAGGTGGTCCCGGCGGTCAAGAAGGCGATCACCTGGCTGAAGAACGCGACCGACGACATCCGCAACGACCGGCTGGCGCCGCTGGGTGACCAGGCCCGCGCGGTCTGGTCACGGCTGCGCCAGGAGAGCAACGTGGATCTCGGGGTGATCCGCCTGTCGGGCAGCGGCCCAAGGCGGCAGGTTGACGTCAATGTGACCGTGGACGGCTCGCCCGGCACCGCGCTGGGCGTGATGAGCCAGGGCGAGGTCAACGCGCTCGCGCTCAGTATCTTCTTGCCGCGGGCCACAATCGCGGCCAGCCCGTTCCGGTTCCTGGTCATAGACGACCCGGTTCAGGCGATGGACCCGGCCAAGGTCGAGGGACTGGCACGGGCGCTGGAGGATGTGGCCAGGTCGCGCCAGGTCCTGGTATTCACCCACGACGACCGGCTCCCGGAGGCGGTGCGGCGGCTCGGCATCGGCGCCCGGATCCTTGAGGTCACCCGCCGGCCAGGCTCGATCGTCCAGCTCCGCCCCGCTCTCACCCCGGTCGAGCGGCAGCTCAAGGACGCCTACGACCTGTGCGCCGACGATGCGCTGCCCGAGGATGTCGCGGCCAGGGTGATCCCCGGACTCTGCCGACTGGCCGTCGAGGCAGCATTCACGGAGGCGGCCCGCCGCACACAGCTGCGCGCCGGAAGACGGCACTCCGACGTGGAGTCGGAGATCGAAGCCGCCGACACGCTCACCAAGAAGGCGGCCCTGGCCATGTTCGGTGACGCGTCCAGGGGGGGCGAGGTGCTGCCGCGGCTGGACAACTGGCAGCGAGCAGCGGCGGACACCTACAAGACCCTCAACAAGGGCGCCCACATTCCGCACCGCGGCAAGCTCCGGTCCCTGGTCGGCGATGCCCGCGCGCTCACCAGCCTCATCCAGAAGAAACTCCCGTGACCCCGGCCGACTTGCTGATCGCGGCCCGAGACCTGCTCGAACGTCCGGCGACCGCCAGCGTCGGCGGGTGGCCCCGGGCCGTCGCGCTGCTCACCCGGCAGGCGCTTGAGACGGCCCTCGACGAATTCTGGAAGTCCAGCCCATCGACCGCCGGGCTGTGCGGCTGCGCCCGCAAGACACAGCTCATCTGCCTGCCCGCCTACCTTGACCCCCGCCTCGCCCGTGAAGCTGGCTACGTCTGGGCGGCGCTCAGCAGCGCCTGCCACCACCACCCTTACGATCTCGCCCCGACTGCGGCCGAGCTGAGCGGGTGGATCGACGCCGTGGCCACGCTGCTCGTGGGCATCAGCGGCAAGACGTCAGGATCACGTACCGGAACGTCGGCCCGGAGCTTAGGAGCTTGCGGGACGTCTGGCGCGGACGCCGATAGCGGAGCCAGCAGCCGGAACTGAAACGCCGGGCGCGGCCCACGGCAGGATGGACACGGTAAACCGATGCGCCAGGTACAGACCAACACGGACCTTGCGGCCCTTCACCGCGCAGGGTCCGGCGTCGTGTTCAACGATTACACCTCAGGTCCGACCGCGGGCCAGTACAACGTGCTGCACGCGGCGTTCTGCGCCTCGGTGGGCAGGATGCTGTCCGGCGCCATTCCGGATGCGAAGCCATCGGTGAGGTTCCGGGGCTGACGACGCTGGTGATCCTCGCGCGGAGCCGGTCTCGTTCGGCGCGGGGCGGCAATGATGTCCTCGGCGAAGTCGTCGACAAACCGCATCGCCCAGGTCAGCAACGGCGCTATGACCGCCGGGTGGATCGGGGGCGTGGTCACCGCCGCGGCCCTGGGCCAGTACGAGTCCGGCGCCACCCGCCCATCAACTCAGGTCCTCGCCGAGCTCAGCCGCGTCCTGGATGTTCCCGCCGAGTTCTTCACCCTTTCCCTTGTGGAGACGCACGAGGGGTTCTTCCGCTCGACCCGCCGCACCTCGGTGGCGTACCGCCGCCACGCCCGCGCGCTGGCCCACATCGCCCACGACCTGGCCACCCGCGACGCCGCAGCCGCTCTCCTGCCTCCGGTCTCGCTGCCCGAGCTGCCATCACAAGGGCTTGACGCCCCCCGAGAGCAGATCGAGGACCTCGCCCAGCGCGTCCGCCGCAAGTGGGGAGTCCCCGCCAGGCCCATCCCGAACGTCGTCGGGCTCCTCGAATCCCACGGCATCGTCGTCCTCCGGCTGCCGCTGGACACCGCCGATGTCGATGCGTTCTCCCTGCCGTTCCACGACCGGCCGGTCGTGGTCCTCGCCACCGACAAGAACGACCGGGCCAGATCCCGTTTCGACGGCGCCCACGAACTCGGCCACCTCGTCATGCACGGCGAGCACGTCTGGGGGCTCAAGCAAGTGGAGAGCCACGCCCACGCCTTCGCCGCGGCGTTCCTCATGCCAGACCGCGACATCCGCGACGAGCTGCCCACTTACGCGGACTGGCCGGCCCTGTTCGACCTCAAGCACCGGTGGCAGGTCTCGCTCGCCGCGCTCCCTCCTGCGCGCGAAGAACCTCGGCCGGATGACCGATGCCAGCTACCTCACCGCCGTCAAAGCTCTCTCCGCGCGCGGCTGGCGGCGCCAGGAACCGAGTCCCATCGGCCCCCCCGAGAACCCCGCCCGCCTACGGCAGATCGTCGGAGCCAACCGCGGCAACGGCGTCAGCAAAGCTATGCCGCGCCACATCGTCGACGCGATCGCCGGAGCCAACCTGCCGTAACCGGACAGCCCGGCCGCTGGCCGGTCCGCGCCCCGTCCGGCGGCCCACCTTAGGAAAGGACGGGAACGAACCGGGAACAACGGTCATAGCGCCGAGCCATCAGCGCCGCGCAGACCCGGCCCTGGCGCCACCCGTACCGCTACCCCACGCTCCGGCAGACGGCCGCTGACCAGCGGAAACGCCGACCGCCGCGCTACTTGAGCAGCTGGCGGGCCATGACGACGCGCTGGATCTGGTTGGTGCCCTCGTAGATCTGGGTGATCTTGGCGTCGCGCATCATCCGCTCGACCGGGTAGTCACGGGTGTAGCCGTATCCGCCGAGGAGCTGGACCGCGTCGGTGGTGACCTCCATGGCCACGTCCGAGGCGAAGCACTTGCAGGCCGAGGAGATGAAGGTCAGGTCGGGCACTTGCTCTCCCGCCATCGCCCGGTCGGACTTGGCCGCCGCGGCGTAGGTGAGCTGCCGGGCCGCTTCGACCTTCATCGCCATGTCGGCCAGCATGAACTGCACGCCCTGAAACTCGGCCACCGGCCTGCCGAACTGCCTGCGCTCCCTCACGTAGCCAGCCGCGAAGTCGAGCGCCCCCTGGGCGATGCCCAGAGCCTGCGCGGCGATCGTGATCCTGGTGTGGTCGAGCGTGGCCAGGGCGATCCTGAATCCCTCGCCCTCCGCTCCGACGAGCCGGTCCGCGGGGATCACGCAGTTGTCGAAGTACAGCTCGCGGGTCGGCGAGCCCCTGATGCCGAGCTTGTGCTCCAGGGCGCCGAAAGTGAAGCCCGGATCGCCGCGCTCCACCACGAACGCGGAGATGCCCCGGGCGCCGGCCGCCGGGTCGGTCACCGCCATGACCGTGTAGAACTGCGAGACGCCCGCGTTGGTGATCCAGCGCTTGGTCCCGTTCAGGATGTAGTTTCCGCCGTCCCTGACCGCGCGCGTGCGCATCGCGGCCGCGTCCGACCCCGCCTCCGGCTCTGACAGCGCATAGGAGAACATGGCCTCGCCCCGGGCGACCGGCCTCAGGTACCGCTCCTTCAGCCCGGGCGAGCCGGCCAGCAGCAGCGGGACGGTGCCGAGCTTGTTCACCGCCGGGATCAGCGAGCTCGTCGCGCATGCCCGGGCGACCTCCTCGATCACGATCACCGCGGCGAGCGCGTCCGCGCCGGGGCCGCCGAACTCCTCGGGGATGTGGACCGCGTGCAGGTCGGCGCGGACCAGGGCGTCGTGCGCCTCCTGCGGGTACCGCGGCTCCTCGTCCACCTCGGCCGCGTGCGGCGCGATCTTGTCCTGGGCCAGCTGCCGGACGGAAGCGCGGAGGGCCTCGTGCTCCTCGGGCAGGGCGTAGGCGGCGAAGCTCATGTACCCGATGGTAACTTCGGCCCCGTCACCCGGCGTCGCCGGTGCCCGTCCCGCCCACGCCCGCGCGCTGGCCATCAGGTCCGCCAGGTCCCGCTCGGGCACGCGGAGGCAGAGCGGCTGGCTCTCGTGCAGGTTGCGGGTGCCGAACCGGTCCCGAGGCTGGGCGGCGATCGCGGCCAGCGACAGGTAGCTGCAGCAGCTGGTGGAGCGCCTTCCGGCCCAGCTTCGTGACCGCAGCCGCCGGGCGGGCCGTCGCTAGCGGCCGAGCCGGGCCCGCAGGGCCTCGCCCTTCGCCTGGGCGGACCGGCGCAGGTCGGCCTGGAACGCGGTCATCCGCCGGGCCAGCTCCGGGTCGGCGACCGACAGGATGCGGACCGCGAGCAGCCCGGCGTTGCGGGCCGCGCCGACGGCGACGGTCGCCACCGGCACCCCGGCGGGCATCTGGACGATCGACAGCAGCGAGTCCAGGCCGTCCAGGTGGGCCAGGGGAACCGGCACGCCGATCACCGGCAGCGGGGTGACGGCGGCGAGCATGCCCGGCAGGTGGGCAGCGCCGCCCGCCCCGGCGATGATCACCTTCAGGCCGCGCCCGGCGGCCGCGCTCCCGTACTCGATCATCTCGCGCGGCATCCGGTGGGCCGAGACCACGTCGGCCTCGTACGCCACCCCGAACTCCCGAAGCGCCAGGGCCGCCGCCTCCATCACCGGCCAGTCCGAGTCGCTGCCCATGACGACGCCGACCACCGGGGGGCCGGCCGCCGCCGCGGTGGCCGGCCTGGCCGGCGCCTCATCCGGCGGCGCGCCGGTCACCGCCCCCTCCGGAACCCGGTGCGCACCCGCACCGCGGCCACCGCCGGCGCCGCCGGGCCGGGCAGCTCCGGAACGGGCTCCTCGGTGCCCCGGCTCAGCCAGCTCGCCGCCCGCCAGGCGCGCTCGCGCAGGCCGGGGAGGTCGCGGCCCGTGACCGTCACGTGCCCGATCTTGCGGCCGGGCCGGACCTGCTTGCCGTACAGGTGGACCCGCGCGCCGGGGTCGGCGGCCATGACGTGAACGAGCCGCGGGTACGGGTCGCCGTCCCCGCCGAGCACGTTGACCATGACGGTGAACGGCGCCGTCGGCGCGGGCGAGCCGAGCGGCAGGTCCAGCACCGCGCGCAGGTGCTGCTCGAACTGCGAGGTCACCGCGCCGTCGATGGTCCAGTGGCCGCTGTTGTGCGGCCGCATGGCCAGCTCGTTCACGAGCAGCTCGCCTCCCGCCTCGAACATCTCCACGGCGAGCAGGCCGGTCACGCCGAGCTCGGCCGCGATCCGCAGGCCGGTCTCCTGCGCCCGCGTGGCCAGGTCGTCGTCCAGGTTCGGAGCCGGGGCGATCACCTCCCGGCAGATGCCGTCCCGCTGCACGGTCTGGACCACCGGGTACGCGACGCCCTGCCCGGCCGGCGAGCGGGCCACGAGGACCGCCAGCTCGCGGTCGAACGCGACGTGCTCCTCGGCGAGCAGCGCGACGCCGTGCGAGAGCACCTCGGCGGCCGCGTCCGCGCTGGGGCAGACCCAGACGCCCTTGCCGTCGTAGCCGCCGGTCGTCGCCTTCAGCACCACGGGCCAGCCGGTCCCGCGCCCGGCCGCGTGGCGCCTGGTGAAGTCGAGCACCTCGGCGAGCCCGGTGACCGGCTGGTAGGCCGGGCAGCGGACGCCGAGCGCGCCGAGCCGCTCCCGCATCGCCCGCTTGTCCTGGGTGAAGCGCAGCGCCTCCCGGCCCGGCCGCACGGAGGTCAGGCGCTCCAGGACCGCCAGGTGGACTCCGGGCACGTGCTCGTGGTCGAAGGTCACCACGTCGCAGACCGCGCCGAACGCCAGCACGTCGCTGGCCGACCGGTGGTCGCCGATCGTGGTGCCCGCGCACACCTGCGCGGCGCTGTCGGCGGCGGTGCCGGCCAGCACCCGGAACTCGATGCCGAGCCCGACCGCCGCCTGCGCCGTCATGCGGGCGAGCTGGCCACCGCCGATCATGCCGACGACCGGCCGCCGGCGGGCCAGGCGGCGCGCCGACGCCTGAGCCGGTGCCACCGGGGCCGGTGCGGTGCTGTCAGTGCTCACCCGCCGTAGCCTATGGCGCCCGCGGGGCTGCCGTTGCCCCGCCGCCGCGCCGGGCTCAGGCAGGACCGTGGCTCAGGCAGGGCCGGTCACCGCGGGCTCCTGCCGCTCCTCGCGCGCCGGCTGAGGGAAGATCACCGCGAACGTGGCCGGGCGCGGCCGCACCAGCACGAGCTGGCCGCCGTCGGAGGAGGCGATCGACTTGGCCAGCGCGAGCCCGAGGCCGGTGCCGCCCGCCCCGCTCACGCTGCGCTCGAAGATCCGGTGCGCCAGCTCCGGCGGCACGCCCTTCCCCTCGTCCTTGACCTCCACGACCACCGAGCGCGGGGTCTGCGAGGTCCTGATCGTCACCGTGCCCTCGCCGTGGGCCAGCGCGTTGTCCAGCAGGGTCGCCAGCACCTGCGACACGCCTCCCGCGCTCACGTAGGCGACCAGGCCCCTCTCCCCGGCGACCTCGATCGCCCGGCTCGCCGACCGGAACGCGGGCTCCCACTCGGTCACCTGCTGGCCGATGATCTCGTCCAGCCGGCACAGCCGCGGCGCCCCGGAGGACGACCGGCGCGCCCGGCCGAGCAGCTCGCTCACGACCTGGGCCAGCCGGTCGGTCTGGGCGAGCGCGGCGGCCCCCTCCTCGCGGACCGCCCGCGGGTCGTCGGCCGCCTCGACGATCTCCTCCAGCCGCATCGACAGCGCGGTGAGCGGCGTGCGGATCTGGTGCGAGGCGTCCACCGCGAAGTCCTGCTCGGCCGAGATCAGGTCGGTGACCCGCTGCACCGCGGCGTCGAGGCCGTCGGCCACCCGGTCGAGCTCGGCGATCCCGTACCGGCGCCCGACCGGCCGCGTGTCCCCCGACCCGATCCGGTCGGCGGCCCTGGCCAGGTCCCGCGCGGGCACCGTCACCCGCCGGGCCTGGACGAGCGCGACCGCGAAGGCCGCCGCCACCGCGATCAGCGCGAGCACCCCGAGCCGCACGCCGGACAGGCGGGCCGGGTGCTCGCCGACGGTGAGGGCCAGCCCGGCGCCCACCACGAGCACCGCGACGACGGCAACGCCGAACATCGACGTCAGCAGGCGGCGCTGCATGCGGGCGTCACTCCCCGCGCTCGAACCTGAATCCGACCCCGCGCACGGTGGTGATGAAGTGCGGGCTGTGCGCGTCGTCGCCGAGCTTGCGGCGCAGCCACGAGACGTGCATGTCGAGGGTCTTCGTCGATCCCCACCACTTGCTGTCCCACACCTGCCGCATGATCTGGTCGCGGGTCACCACCTTGCCCGCGTGCTCCACGAGCAGGTGCAGCAGGTCGAACTCCTTGGAGGTCAGGTCAAGCTCGGCCTCGCCCAGCCACGCCCGGCGCGCGTCCGGGTCGATCCGCACCCCCTGGACGACCTGGGCCGGGGAGGCGCCGCGCCGCAGCAGCGCGCGGACCCGGGCCAGGAACTCGGCGAGCCGGAACGGCTTGGTGACGTAATCGTCGGCCCCCGCGTCGAGGCCGATGACGGTGTCCACCTCCTCGGCCCGCGCGGTGAGGATCAGGACCGGCGTGGCCTGGCCGACCGAGCGGAGCCGCCGGCACACCTCCAGGCCATCCATCCTCGGCAGACCGATGTCCAGGACGATCAGGTCGATGCCGCCGGCCCTCGCGGCCTCCAGCGCTCCCGGCCCGTCCGCGGAGACCCCGACCTCGTATCCCTCGCGCCGCAAAGCACGGGCCAGCGGCTCGGAAATGGACGGGTCGTCCTCTGCGAGCAATACATTAGGCATGCCCCCGATGGTAAGGCGGGGGGCCGTAATTCACCGGCGCGACGCACCGGCCTTGGCCATCCATTTATCCGGCGCCGGGCGCGGGCCAGATGATGTGCCGAATTATCCCGGCAAAGCGGCCGGGCGGGATCATCCCGGCAAGGCGGCGGCGCGGGGCGGATTCCCCGCCCCGCGCCGTCCGCGCGTTCTGTTACCGGGCGATCCCGAACTCCCCGATGGCGAAGTCGTCATCGCAGAAGATCGTGATCTTCCGGATCCGCAGCCCCGGGCCGTTGGAGTAGAACCCGAAGTAGGTGGCGCCGTGGAATCCGTACACCACGAGCGGGCCCGAGGTGGTGCCGGGCGGTCTCAGCCGATCGAAGCAATTCAGGCCGGTGGACTCACGGATTCCTGAAGCAGCAGCTCCGCGAACACTTCATTTGGCTTACGGAATCCTAGTATAGCACG
>JAJPIV010000117.1 GCA_021324595.1 Actinomycetota bacterium
CCGATCTTGACCACCGGGACGCTGGCGCCGTAGGTGAGCACGACGGCCATCTGCAGCAGCGTCTGGAGCTTGGCGCGCACCCCGGCGGCGGTCGCCCCGGCGAACGTCTCCGCGCAGTCGCCGCCCTGCAGCACGAACGCCTCGCCCCTGGTGACTGCCGCCAGGCGCTCGGTGAGCTGGTCGCACTCCCCGGCGAAGACCAGCGGGGGCAGCCCGGACAGCTCGGCGACGACGGCGGCGAGCGCGCCGGGGTCGGGCCAGTCCGGCTGCTGCGCGGCCGGCCGGGCCCGCCAGGTCGCGCGCACCGCCGGGGGGACGGGAGCCAGCGCGGGGCCTTCGCGGATCACGAACCCTAGCTAACCGCAGCCCGGGGACCACCCGGGCACGTGCCCCGCGCCGGCCGGCGGGTGTGGCGCCGCGGCCCGGCCGCTGCGTGACAATGGAGCCCATGGACCCCGCCTCGCCCGGCCGCCGCCGCGACATCGTCCTGCTCGGCTCGACCGGCTCGATCGGCACCCAGGCCATCGACATCGTGCGGCGCAACCCGGACCGGTTCCGCCTGGTGGCGCTCGCGGCGGGCGGCGGGAACGCCGAGCTGCTCGCGCGCCAGGCGCTGGAGTTCGGCGTGGAGGCGGTCGCGGTGGCCAGCGAGGCTGCCGCGCCGCGGGTGCGGGCCGCCCTGCGCGAGCAGGCCGGGCAGCGGCCCGGCGGCGCCCGGGCGCTGCCCGCGGTACTCGCCGGCCCGGACGCGGTGGCCCAGGTCGCCGCCTGGCCTGCCGGGATCACGCTGAACGCCGTCACTGGCGCGGTCGGCCTCGCCGCCACCCTCGCCGCGCTGGATGCCGGGCGCGTGCTCGCCCTGGCCAACAAGGAGTCGCTGATCATGGGCGGCGCGCTGGTCACCGGCCGGGCCGCGCCCGGCCAGATCGTCCCGGTGGACTCCGAGCACTCCGCGATCGCCCAGTGCCTGCGGGCCGGCCGCCGCGCCGAGGTTCGCCGGCTGGTGCTCACCGCGAGCGGCGGCCCGTTCCTGCGGGCCAGCGCCGCCGAGCTGGCCGCCGTCACCCCCGAGCAGGCCCTCGCCCACCCGACCTGGAACATGGGCCCGGTGATCACCATCAACTCCGCGACCTTGGTGAACAAGGGCCTGGAGGTGATCGAGGCCCACCTGCTGTTCGGCGTCCCGCTGCGGGACATCGAGGTCGTGGTCCACCGGCAGTCGGTGGTCCATTCCATGGTCGAGTTCGCCGACGGGTCGGCGATCGCCCAGGCCAGCCCGCCGGACATGCGCATCCCGATCGCGCACGCGCTGGCCTGGCCCGAGCGGGTGCCCGACGCGGCGCCCGCGGTGGACTGGACCAGGGCGCACTCGTGGACGTTCGAGCCGCTCGACGAGGCCGCGTTCCCCGCGGTGGCGCTCGCCAAGGAGGTGGGGGCAGCCGGCGGCACTGCCCCGGCCGTTTACAACGCGGCGAACGAGGAGTGCGTGGCGGCCTTCATCGGCGGGCGGGTCCCGTTCACCGCGATCGTGGACACCGTGGCGCGGGTAGTCTCGGAGCATGGCGGCGGCGGGGCCGCCGCCAGCCTGGAGGACGTGCTCGCGGCCGACGCGTGGGCGCGGGAGCGGGCGCGCGAGCTGACGGCGGCCGGGGAAGGGGTGGCCTCGCGATGAACGCGGGCTTGCGCCGGGCCGGCGCCTCCCGGGCGTTCCGCGCCGGGCTCATCGCGGCCGGGCTGGCGGCGCTGATCGTGGTCTTCGGGCTGCGCAGCCCGGCCTTCACCATCGGCATCGTGATCTTCGTGGTCGCGCTGCTGGTGTCGATCATGCTGCACGAGGCCGGGCACTTCGCGGCCGCGAAGGCGTTCGGCATGCAGGTCACCAAGTTCTTCGTGGGATTCGGCGCCACCTTGTGGTCGGTGCGCCGGGGCGAGACCGAGTACGGCATCAAGGCGCTCCCGTTCGGCGGCTTCGTCAAGATCACCGGGACGACGAGCATGGACGAGGTCGACCCGGCGGTCGAGCCGCGGACGCTGCGCGCCAAGCCCGCCTGGCAGCGCTCGGTCGTCTGGGTGGCGGGATCGTTCATGCACTTCGTGATCGCGTTCGTGCTGCTGTGGGCGCTTGCCGCGGGGATCGGCCTGCAGCGCCTGGCGGCCACGACGGTGACGATCCTGCCGTGCGTGCCCGCGAGCTCGACCGCGGCCTGCACGCCCGCGGACCCGAGGTCCCCGGCGGCGCTCGGCGGGCTGCGGTCCGGCGACAGGATCGTCGCGGTGGCCGGGCGGCCCGTCCGCGACTGGACGCAGCTCGGAGACGCGATCCGGTCGCAGCCTCTGGGAGCCGGGGTGCCGTTCACGGTCGAGCGGGGCGGCCGGACGCTCACGCTGCGGATCAGGCTGGCCACGGTGGCCTGGCGCAAGGGCGGGTACCTGGGCGTCGAGCCGGCCGTGACCTTCGCCAGGACCGGGCCGCTGCAGGCGCTCGGCTTCGCCGGCTCGGAGTTCGGCGCGATGGCCGCCCAGTCGGTGACCGCGCTCGGCAAGATACCCGCCGCGCTGCCGTACCTGTTCGCCCGCGACCGCGCGAGCACCCCCGGCGGCCAGGTCAGCAGCATGGTCGGAGCCGCCGACATCACCGGCCAGGTGGTGGCCGCCAACCTCGGCTGGCAGCAGAAGGCCTCGGTGGTCCTGGAGATCATCATCGACGTCAACATCTTCGTCGGGATCTTCAACCTGCTGCCGCTGCTCCCGCTCGACGGCGGCCACCTGGCGATCGTGATCTTCGAGCGGGCGCGCTCGAGCGTGGCCAGGCTGGCGCGCCGGCCCGACCCCGGCCGGGTCGACATCACC
>JAJPIV010000070.1 GCA_021324595.1 Actinomycetota bacterium
CGCCATGGACGAGCCCGTGACCGTGCCGTTCGGCACCGTCCCCGGTGCCGTCGCCGCGAACCTGCGACTCACCGAGGTGCTCGTGCACGGCTGGGACCTGGCCCAGGCCACCGACCAGCCGGCCAGCGCCTTCCCCGAGGACCTGGCCCAAGCCGCCCTGGCGTTCACCCGGGGCGCCCTCGGCGCCCTCTCTCCCGGGCGGCGGCCCTTCGCCCCACCCCAGCCGGTGGCTGACGACGCCCCGGCCATCGACCGCCTCGCCGCCTTCCTCGGCCGGCCGGTTCCCTCCACGGCGTGGCCCTCGTGATCTCCCTCGGCAACAACGCCCACCTCTTCGCTCGACCCCACCGGCGGGACCAACTGCGCTCCAGTCTCACGGCCCTCTTCGGCTGCCCCGTCGCCGACGTCGAGCACCCGGGCATCCCCGGCGGGATGCTCCTCGTCCGATTCCCTCGCGGCGGCAGCCTGAGCATCGAGTTCGACGACGATGCCCCCGATGACGACCGCCCTCGCCTCGGAACCTGGCTGGAGCTCCGAACCGACGACCTGGCCGGCCTCGTGCAACGAGCCCGAGACGCCGGGCTCCCCGACGTCCACCACGGCGGCCACCCCCACTACCTCGCCATCCCCGGAGGACAAGTCTTCGCCGTCGCGCCCCAAGCTGAGCAGGCGCCGCCAGTCGGCCCCCGCTGAGCGACAACGCAGGCGGTGAGAGAGCCGGGACGCCCGGCGTCACCATGTTCGCGAGCGCGATCCCTTGCCCCGTTCGCTTCCTCCATGGAGGTATGACACGAAGTTGTGGATGCGGGGCCTGGGGGGCGGATGCTGGCTGCCGCGCTGGGAAGAGAGGTCGCCGCCTGCATCGCCGCACACGCCGGTGAACGCGACGAGGATGGGCGGCGGCTGGTGATGCGCAATGGGCACGCCCGGCCCGCGGCGGGTGACGACGGCCGCGGGAGCGGTGGCAGTGACGGCGCTGCGGGTGAACGACAACCGCACCTGGCCGTCGGCGACGGGGCGCTGGGATTCTGGGCCGCGCTGGCCGAGGTGTTCCCCGAGACGTAGAGCGCCCGGGATGTCGGTCAGCCACAGCGCGCCCGGCGCATCGACGGTGAAGTTCCGCTTGACGCTGCCCGCGTCCGCGCCACCCTCACATGCTGCACACGCAACGGCTGAGTAGGTCCCGCAGACTGTCCCCAGAAACACTGGCCAGCAGCCTGTGCATAAGCAAGGGACACGAGAAAGACCCGCTACTTGGTAGCGGGGGCAGGATTTGAACCTGCGACCTCTGGGTTATGAGCCCAGCGAGCTACCGAGCTGCTCCACCCCGCGTCGGTGCATCCAGCATACGTGCGCCGTCGCCCGGGCGCAACCGGCCCGGGCTCACAGCCCGGTGCCCGGTGCGCTCGCCGCCGCCATCCAGATCACGTACCGTGCAGGCCACGGGGCACCCGGCGGCCGGGTCAGCTCGTGCGGGTCCTGCGTGGTGCGCAGGTCGAGCACCCGCTGCGGCGGCCCGCCGTAGCCGGCCACCTCGCCGGGCCGGGCTCCCAGCACGACCGGGCGCCGCCCGGCGCGGAAGATGCCGCTGAGGACCGCGTCCACCGCCGGCGGCCGCGCCCCCTGCGGCAGCCACGCGGCGGGCAACCCGCAGACCCCGCGGATGACCTGGGTGAACAGCTGCGCGACCCGGCGGTCCACGATCACGACGGACGAGGACCGGCCGAGGGCGGCGCACAGGCCGGCGACGGCGGCGTCCTCCCCCGGCCGCACCCGGTGCTGCGCGAGCCCGCCGGCGCCCGGCCGCAGGCCGCCGGACACCCCGGAGTGGCTCAGCCCGAAGCCGAACGACGTGCTCGCGGCCGGAAGCGCGACCGCGACCAGGCAGAACGCCGCGATCGCCCCGCCGGTCGCCACTCCCGCCCCGCGGTCCCTGGCCCGGCGGGCCAGCCACCCCGAAGCCCATGCCGCGAGGAGGATGAGCCCGGGCAGGACCACCGGGACCAGGCGGCGGCTCGCCCAAGGCTGGTCGGGCACGGTGAGCGGCTGCCACAGCACGGCCGCGGCGCCGGCGAGGGTCACCGCGAGCGGCAGCGCCCACGCGAGCGCGGCGCCTGAGTCATCCCGCCAGGCAAGAAGCGCCCGCAGGCAGCGGCGGAGCAGCACGGCGGCGCCGAATCCGCCGAGCAGCACGGCGGGCATCCCGGCATACCAGATCACCCAGTACAGGGTGTCTTCCGCGTACAGGCGGGCCGGATCGACCGGCAGTCCCTCGGCGCGCTGCAGGGCGGCCACGTAATCGGCCGCCCCCCGGCCCAGGTCCCCGCGCGTGACCTGCAGGTATGGCCGTGCCGCGAGGAGGGCGAGCGCGATCGCGACCGCGCCGCCGGCGGCCGGCGGCAGCCACCGCAGCGGGCGGGCCGCGACCGCGCGGCGCAGCGCCCGGCGCGCCCGGCCCGGGCGGGCCAGTGCCACCAGGACGACTGCGGTGACCAGCAGGGCCCCGGCGGCGTCGCGCCCGATCGCCTCCAGGACCGGGGCCTGCGCGTCGGCGAGCGGGCGGGCCAGGACGTAGCCGGCGAGCAGGCCGGATCCGCCCCCGGCGGCCAGGCCGATGGTGAACGGGACCCCCGTGGCCGGCCGCGCCGCCAGAAGCACTCCGGCCACGGCGATGGCCGGGATGAGGTAGGCGAGCGAGCCCAGGCTCAGCAGGCTGGCCAGGCCGAGCGCCAGGCCGCCCAGGGCGCCGAGCAGCCGTGCCGGGGCGAGCAGCCGCCCGGCCGGGGCCCGCCGCGCCATGCGGGCACGCGCGGCCCCGCCTGCACGCGGCCCCGCGATCTCGCGCCGCCGGCCCGCCCGGCCGGCCGGGCCGGGCCGGTGATCATCCCCGGGCCGGAAGGCCCCGCCCGGCGCCACGGCCAGGGAGTCGGCCACCAGGCTCATCCCGCCAAAGAGCAGCAGCTGGACCGCGGGCTCGCTGAACGCGTCCCTGGCGGTGTAGATCTCCGGCAAGGTCAGCGCGAGCGCGAGCGCCGCCAGCGGCGCCCACTGCCGCCCGGCCAGCCGGCCGGCCAGCCCGCCGAAGGAGAGCACCGCGAGCGCGCCGAGCACCGGCCCGACCGCGCCGCCGCCGCGCAGGCCGCTGGTCCAGAACCCGGCGGCGAGGAGCATCGGCAGGCCGGGCTGCACCCCGGGGACGACGGCGCCGCCCTGCTGGAAGAAGCCGATGCTGGACAGGTGCAGGCCCGCCGCGCCGCCGAATGCCGCGAGCGAGCCGGGAACCGGCAGCGATCCGTGCTCGGCGATCCAGTAGCCCGCCTGGAACGCCGCGCCCGGGGTCCGCGCGGCGAGCACGGACGGCGAGCGGAGCGCGAGCTGCCAGGCGGCGAAGCCGACGGCCACGGCGGGCGTGCCGAGCAGCCCGAGCCAGGCCACCGCGCCCCCGGTAGTCCCCTCCGGACGGCCCCCTGCCACCGCGGGCGGCCAGCGCGCGGGCACCCGGTGCAGCGTGTTCACGGCGAGGGCCGTGGCCAGGGGCACGGCGACCAGCAGCTGGGGGACGGGGCTGAACTCGCCGGCGAGCAGCAGGCCGAGCCCGGGCACCAGCCACGCGACCAGGGCGATGGCGGGCGCGGCGGTCAGCCCGGCGAAGCCGCGGTCCGCGGCGGCGAGCCGGCCGCCGCGCGCCGGCGTGCCGGCCGCCCTGCCGTCCGAGCCGGCGTGCCGGCGGCCCTGCCGTCCGAGCCGCGCGGGGCAGCGGGCCAGCAGCAGCGCGGACGCCAGGGTCCGGGCCCGAGGGCCCGGCCGCCCCGGGCGCGGCCCGGCTGCCTCCGGGACGCCGGCGCCCGCGCCCTCGCCTGGCAGCCGCTCGGGCGGGCTCACGCGCACCACTGTACGGGCACCGCGGCGAGGCGCCCAGCGGCGCGCACCCGGACGCCTTCTAGATCACCGGCGGGCGGCCCGCCCGCGTCATCCGCCACGCGGTGCGCCACGAGATCGGCCGGCGCTGGCCGGGATCGGCGCGCCAGCCCTCGGCGAAACCGCTGAACCACGCCCGGAGCGCCGCGGCGGACCGCTCGCGCGCCAGCGTGACCGCGATCCAGTCGGCCAGGTAGAGGGCGCACAGCGGCCACGGCAGGTTCCGGCGCGCCAGCCAGACCCGGTTCCTGGCGTCATGCCGGTACCAGATCGCGTGCCGGGCGTTGGGCACCGCGGGATGGCAGACGCTCACCGCGGCGTCGTACTCGATCCGGTAGCCGAGGTCGAGCAGGCGCCACGACAGGTCGGTCTCCTCGTGGGCGAAGAAGAAGGCCTCCGGCTGCCCCCCCGCCTCCAGGTACGCGGACCGGCGGATCGCGCAGACGCCCCCGGCGAACGTGGTGACGACCGACGACCGCCCGGGGTCGCCAGCCCGCAGCCTGGGGACGTGCCAGCGCCCGCCGGCCCTTCCCTCGGGGGTGACCACCCGGAACGACAGCACGGCGAGCGCGGGATCGGCGGCGAACCGGGCAGTGACGTGCTCGCCGAGCCCCGCCGGATCGGGGTACCACGCGTCGTCGTCGAGGAACAGCACCACGTCGCCGGCGCAGGCCGCCACGCCGGCATTCCGGCCCCCGGCCACGCCCGCGTTCGCGGGGAGCCGGACGATGACCGCCTCGCCGGGCAGCGCGGGGACGTCGGCGCCGTTGCCGACCACCACCAGCTGCGCCCCGGCCGCCCGCAGCGGCCCGGTGCTGGCGACCGCGCGGCGCAGCTCCCCGGGCCGGTCGCCCATGGTAAGGATGACGACCGAGAGCTTCACCGGAGCCTCCCGGGTCTCACCGGGGCCGCCTCGGCGTCACCGGAGCCGCCTGGAGGCCAGCACCGCCGCGAGATGGGCGATGACCATGAGCCCGGCGACCCCCAGGCACGCGAGCGTGAGCGCCCGGGTCGCGGTCAGCGTCCCGGTGGCCGCGTCAATGATCGCGGCGGCCAGGATCAGCAGGGACAGCTCGACCGCCTGGGTGATCCGGTGCACCCGCAGCGCGCTGGCCAGCCGCCGGGCCAGGGCCAGGCCCGGGCTGGCGGGCGCGAGCGCCTCGTCGCCGTGGGCCGCGGGCAGGCCCGACTTCGCCCGCGCGACGACGACGTTGTCGGTCTCCGCCCTGACCAGCATGGCCAGGAGCGCCGCGGCGATCCCCGCGGTCACGTACCCCCCGGCGACGGTCAGCCGGCCCTGCGCCCGGAACGCCAGGCCGGCCAGGAGGGCGGACTCGGCCAGGTAGTGGCCGACGCCGTCGAGGTACACCCCGGCGGCGGACTTCCTGCCACTCCACCTCGCCAGCTCCCCGTCGGAGCAATCGAGGATCAGGTAGAGCTGCACGAGGACGGCGCCGGCGACCGCGGTGGCCAGCCCGCCGAAGGCGATCACGGCCCCGGCCGCCACCCCGCACGCGATGAACGCCGCCGTCACCGCGTTCGGCGCCCAGCCCAGCCGCGCGAACACCCAGGTCGCGTACGGGGACAGCCTGCGCCCGTAGAGCCGGCCCAGCCAGTGCTCGTCGTTCAGGCGCCGCAGGATGGCCTGCGGCTGGCCCTTGGCCCTCAGCTCAGCCAGGGATGGCGCCGACATACTCCTCCACCTTCCTGGCCGCCTGGTCCGGCGGCATCGCCAGCCGCTCCAGGATCGTGTACCGCCCGGGCCTGGTCGCCGGCGCGCGGCAGACCGCGGCGGTGAACTGCTCCGCGGACAGGCCGACCTCGCCGGGGCGCCTGGGCAGGCCGTGCCGTTCCAGGCAGGACGATATCGCCGCGAACTGCGCGGCGTCGCCCCGCAGGAAAGCGCAGAACAGGGCGCCGATCCCGGCCAGCTCGCCGTGGCTGGCCGTGCCGGGGTAGAGCTGGTTGATCGCGTGCATGATCTCATGGTCGCCGCCGCTGCTCGGCCGGCTCGACCCGGCGACGGCCATCGCCACGCCTGACAGGATCAGCGCCTCGGCCAGGATCGTGAGGAAGCCGTCCGACGTGCTCGGGCCCGGGGCCCCGAGCACCGCGTGGGCGGCGGACCTGGCCATCGCGGCGGCGAGGCCGTCGACCGGCTCGCCGGTGTCGGCCGCGGCCAGCTCCCAGTCCGCCACCGCCGACAGGTTGCTCACCACGTCCCCGATCCCCGCGGTGGACAACGGCCCCGGGGCGCTCCGGACCCGGTCCAGGTCGACGACCACGGCGACCGGCGCCAGGACGACGCCGTAGGAGCCGGTCCCCGACTCGTGCCGCAGCGTGCTCACCGGCGACGCGATGCCGTCGTGGGCGAGGCTGGTCGGCACCGAGACCATCGGTATGCCTGCCATGTGCGCGGCGTACTTGGTGACGTCAATGGTCTTGCCCCCGCCGATCCCGGCCACGGCCTCGAACCCGCCGGCGCGCAGCTGCCTGCCGAGCGCCACCGCGCCGTCGTAGCTGGCCTCGCCGAGGCGGAACACCTGCCGCGCGACGCCGCCGAGCTCACGGGCGATCGAGTCGCCCTGGCCGGGCCCCACGGCGATCGCGACCCGCCCTTCGGTCGCGATCCTCCGGTCGCAGAGCAGCTCGCCGAGGCCGCCGATCGCGCCGGGCCGCACGTCGATGACGAGGGGGGCGGCGAGCATGCGGGCCAGCAACGGCATGATCCTCCTCTCGCGCCACGCCGGGGCGGCCTGCCGCGAGACTAGCAGCGGGCGGCGATCCGCCTGGCCCGGCTCAGGTCCGCATGGTCGTCCACCTCGACCCAGTCCACGGCGCCGACCGGCGCGGCGAGCACCTCGCCGCCACGCTCGCGGAACTCGGCGAACCCGTCCTCGTAGTACAAGCCCGGATCGCGGCGCCAGGTGGCCTCGAGCGCCGCCGCCAGGAGGGAGGCCGCGGCGGGCTCGACGAGGGTCACCCCCATGTACTCGCCGTGCGCCAGGGCCGGGTCCATGTCCTTGGTGATCCGCGTGACCTGCCCGCGGCCGTCGAGAACGACCTTCATCTCCTCTCCGGCGAGCGGCTTGACGTCATCGATCGCGATGATGATCCGGCCCCCGGCCGAGCCGGCCCGGCCCTGCGAGCCGGCCGCCGCGCTCGCCGCGAGCAGCGTCTTCTCCACGCTCGCCGGATGCACGGTGTCCCCGTTGACGACCAGGGCGCCGCCGCGAAGGCACCCCCGGGCGAGCCAGAGTGAGTAGGCGTTGTTCCACTCCAGCGCCCGCGGATTAGGGATGAGCTCGATCGCCACGCCATGGGCGCGGCGAAGCGCAGGGACCCGGTCGGCGATCACGCCGGCCGCGTGGCCGGCCACGATCGCGGCCTCCCGTGCCCCCGCCGCGGCCAGGTTCCGCAGCGCGATGTCGAGGATCGTCGTCTCGGCGGCGACGGGGAGCAAGGCCTTGGGCAGCGCGTCGGTCGCCGGCCGGAGCCGCCGTCCGGCTCCGGCCGCGAGAATCACCCCGATCACCGGGTCGCCTCCCCTGGTCGCCACCCGCGGGCCAGCACCTCCCGGCCTGCCAGCACTGCGAGGTACGCCGCCAGGCCAACGTACCCGATCACCGCGATGCCGGAGGTCGCCGCCGCCCCCGCGACGAACATCCGCGCCTCCCAGCCGATCCCCCGCGCCTGCCGGCCGGGCGGCCCGCCGCCTGCCAGCGCGCGCCAGGTCATCGTCATCGCGCAGAGGCCGAAGACGGCCGGCCCCGGCACTGCCCAGGCGAACCCGAGCGTGGCCAGGTAGACGGACTCGCCGAGGACGAGGCAGGCGGGGGCGAGCCAGTCGAGCCGCCCGTCATGCGGGTGCCCCGAGCCGGGGGCGGCCAGCAGCATCACGACCAGGGGCGCGAGTGCGAGCAGCCCCAGGGCGGTGCGCAGGCCGAGGGAATCGACCAGGATGGCGGCGGATGCGCCCGCTACGGCCGGGGCCAGCGGCGCGATCCGGCCCTGAACGAGCCGGCCCGCCCATCGGGCCAGGGCGCCGTCGTCGCGGCAGGCCCGGATCGCGTCCGGCTGCGCCGGCGGCGGGCGGCCGGCGACGGCACGCCGGGCGACCCCGGTGACCACGACCGGGACCGAGCCCATCCCGGCGGCAAGCACGAGGACCAGGGCCAGCCGCGGGCCGCTCACGGCCAGGCCGGCGGCCGCCAGGGCGAGCCGCGCCCACGGCGGCACGGCGAGCGCCAGGCCGATCCGGTGCCAGGCCGGGGAGCCGCCCGGCGCCATCCGGGACAGCCCGCCCGGGACGCGGACCTGGCCGCACGCGGCGACGGCGTCGGCGACCGCGGCCGCGACCAGCGCGCCGACGGCGAGCGGCCACATGCCCGGCCAGCCTGCCGCCTGCCCGCCCGCCGCGATGCCGCCATAGATCGCGCACTCGCCCGCCGTCGCGCACGCGCCCGCGAGCCAGCCCGGCGGCGCCGACGTGGGCACGCCCGGCCCCGCCTCGCCGAGCCCCGCTCCCTGCGGTCCCGCGTCGCCGAGCCGCGCGGCCTCGCGCCCTTCGCCGGGCCCCGCCCCCTCGCGCCCTTCGCCGGGCCCCGCAGCCTCAGGTTCGGCCACGCCGGGCGGTGCAGGGCTGGCGGCGTCCCGGGCCGGCGCCGGCCCGGCGGCGCCTGGCCCGGCTCCGCTCGCGCCCGGCCAAGCCAGGCCGGGCAGCACGAGCCAGTCGGTGAAGACGGCCCCGGCGCCGGGCGCGCTCGCCGGGTCCTGATGCCGCGCGCGCCCTGCCCGCGGCGGCGTGGCGGCCCGATGCGGCGCCGGCGGCCGGCGGCCGGTGCCGGCTCGCGCGAGGAGCGAGCCAGCCAGTGCCGCGATCCCGGCCAGCCAGTCCCCGGCCGTCCCGCCGCTGAACCATCCTGCCGCGCAGAGCGCCAGGAGCAGCGACAGGCCGCTGAGCGACGCCGATGACGGTATCGGCGGAACGGCCCGGCCCGAAAGCCACGCCCGGAGACCGCGGGCCGCCGCGGCGGCCCGCGGGCCGGCCAGGAGGGCCAGGCGGACGGTGCCACCCCTGGGCGCGGCCGGCCAGCCTCCCGCGGCACCGACCAGGCGCCTGAGCCCAGCCATGCGGCCTCCACCAGCGATGTGGAGCGGCCGGCCACCCCGACATGGCTGACCGCGCTCGATCAGTCACCGAGAGTACTTTCACCGGCCCGGTTCGGGGAGGTCCTGGAAATGCGGAGCGTCTGCGCATCACGGAAGCCGGGCGGCGCCGCGAGCCCCGGGCACCGCCCGCCAGGCGGAGCCCGCCCGTTCCCCCGATAGGGTCCGGTCATGCGCACTGTCGCCGTCGTGCTCGCGGGCGGCGCCGGCCTCCGGCTCGGCGGGGCCGTGCCGAAGCAGCTGCGGCTGCTGGGCGGGCGGACGCTGCTTGAGCACTGCGTCGCGGCCTTCGAGCAGGCCCCGGGGGTCGATGAGATCGTCGTCGTGGTGCCCGCCGGCCTGGTGGAGGAGGCCCGGCGGATCCTCGGCGACCGGTACGGCAAGCTCCGGCAGGTGATCCCGGGCGGGGCGGACCGGCCCGGGTCGACCTGGCGCGCGATCGAACTGCTGACCCAGGCCTACCCCGACCGGCCCGGTGAGGTGAACGTGCTGGTCCACGATGCCGCCCGGCCGCTGGTGGACCAGCGGATCATCGCGGACTGCGTGGCCGGCCTGGAGCGCTGGGAGGCTCTCGGCGTCGTGGTGCCGAGCACCGACACGATCGTCGAGGTGACGGGCGGGCGGATGACCTCGGTCCTTGCCCGCGAGCGGCTGCGCCGCTGCCAGACCCCCCAGGGGTTCCGGCTGCCGGTGCTCCGCCGCGCCCACGAGCTGGCACGGGCCGACCCGGACGCCGGGTCGTACCGCCCCACCGACGACTGCGGGATCGTGCTGCGCTACCTGCCGGAGGTCGAGGTGCGGACCGTGCCCGGAAGCGAGCGCAACATGAAGATCACCCTGCCAGGTGACCTGCGGATCGCGGAGGCCAGGCTCGCCGAGCCCGGCGACGACGGCCCCGGCGGGAACGGCATCAGCCGCCCCGGCCGCCGGCCCGCCCCTGGCGGGACGGCCGGCGTCCCTGGCCGGGCGTGACCGCCGGCAGCGGCGCGACGATCAGCTTCGCTGGCCCGGGCGCTCGCGCGCGGCCGGTGCCAGGCGGCGCGGGCTGGTCAGGAAGCCGGCTCCCCAGCAGGCGTGCATGGTCGCGAGCACGACGGGGAGCCACGCCAGCGCCCGGCCGCGGAGCGCCCGCACGGCCGTGGCGGTCACCGCGAGGACGCCGGCGAGGTATGCCACCGGGATCACAAGGCCGGCGGTCAGCAGCCCGGGCCACCAGCCCCCCGCGCCGGCGGCCTGGGCGCTCACGCCCACCGCGCCGGCGACCGTCCCGGCGGCTATCGCCGCGACCGCGGCCGGCGGCGCCAGGTAGCGCAGGTTGATGGTGCCGGCGTGCTGCCTGGCCACGACGCGCCGCCACCGCCCGTAGTGGAAGTACTGCTCGGCAAGCGCGGCCACGGTGGCCCTGGGCCGGTAGGTGACCCTCATCTCGGGCTGGAACCAGATCAGCCCGCCGCGCTCGCGGATCCGGTGGTTCATCTCCCAGTCCTCGGCCCGCTCGTAGCGCTCGTCGTAGCCGCCGACGGCCTCGATGGCCTCGCGGCGGAACGCCCCGAGGTAGACCGTGTCCGCCGGGCCCGGACTGCCGCCGGTGTGGAAGCGCGCCGCGCCGACCCCGGCCGGCGAGGTCATCGCCCAGGCGACCGCCCGCTGGAACGGCGTGATCCCCTCGGCGGCCATGATCCCGCCGACGTTCACCGCGCCGGTCTCCCTGAGGGTCCGCACGGCCGTGGCGATGTACCCGGGCGGCAGGAGCGCATGCCCGTCCACCCGGACGACGATGCCGTGCCGCGACGCCCGCACCGCCGCGTTCAGCCCGTCCGGGCGCTGCCCGGACGGGTTCGCCACGACGATGATCCGGCCGTCCCGCTCCGCCAGGCGCCGGGCGATCTCCTCGGTCCGGTCGCGGGACGGCCCGACGGCGATCACCAGCTCGAGCTCGCCGTCGTACTCCTGGCCGAGCACGTGCCGCACCGCCTCGGCCAGGTGCCGCTCCTCGTCGCGGACCGGCATGATCACCGACACCGGCGGCGCGGTCCCGGCCGGGTCCGCCGCCTCCGCGGCCGCCCAGGCGCCCGCGCCCAGGCGGCCCGCGCGCGGCTCCGGGCGGGCCTGTCCCGGGCCGGCGTCCGCCCGCGGCGCCGCGCCCGGGCGCGCCCGCAGGTCACCGATCTCGCTCATGACGCTCGCCACGGTACCGCCTCCCGGCCACGCCGGCGGCGGCAGGCCGGTCAGAGCGCGGCGTCCTCCAGCATCTCGGTGACCAGGGCCGCGATCGGCGAGCGCTCCGATCGCGTGAGCGTCACATGAGCGAACAGCGGGTGGCCCTTGAGCTTCTCGATGACCGCCACCACCCCGTCGTGCCTGCCGACCCGCAGGTTGTCCCGCTGGGCGATGTCGTGGGTGAGCACCACCCGCGATCCGGTGCCGATCCGGGACAGGACGGTGAGCAGGACGCCGCGCTCCAGCGACTGCGCCTCATCGACGATCACGAAGGAGTCGTGCAGCGACCGGCCGCGGATGTGGGTCAGCGGCAGCACCTCGAGCATGTCGCGGGACACGACCTCGTCGATCACCTCCGGCGAGGTGACCGCCGACAGGGTGTCGTAGACCGCCTGCGCCCACGGGTTCATCTTGTCGGCCTCGGAGCCGGGCAGGTAGCCGAGCTCCTGGCCGCCCACCGGGTAGAGCGGGCGGAAGACCACGACCTTGCGGTGCTGGCGGCGTTCCATGACCGCCTCCAGCCCGGCGCACAGGGCCAGCGCCGACTTGCCCGTGCCCGCCCGGCCGCCGAGCGAGACGATCCCGACCTCGGGATCGAGCAGCAGGTCCAGGGCGATCCGCTGCTCCGCGCTCCGGCCCCGCAGCCCGAACGCCTCGCGGTCGCCGCGGACCAGCCGCACGGACTTGTCGGGCTGCACCCGCCCGAGCGCGCTCCCGGCGCCCACGCAGCTGGAGTAGAGCACCAGGCCGGTGTGGCACGGCAGGCCGGCGGCCGCCTCCGACTCCAGCCTGCCCGCCTGGTAGAGCTCGTCGATCTCGGCCGCGCTCACCTCCAGCTCGACCATGCCCGTCCAGCCCGAGTCCGGCGGCAGCTCGGCGCGGTACTCCTGGGCGGCAAGGCCGATCGCCGACGCCTTGATCCGCAGCGGCAAGTCCTTGCTGACCAGGATCACCTGCTCGCCCTCGGCAGCCAGGCCGCGGGCGACCGACAAGATCCTGGTGTCGTTGTCGCCGAGCCGGAACCCGGCGGGCAGCACGGCGGGGTCGGTGTGGTTCAGCTCCACCCGCACGGTCCCGCCGGCGCCGGAGACCTCGATGTCGGCGTCGAGGCGGCCGTGCCTCATGCGGAGGTCATCGAGGTGGCGCAGCGCCGCGCGCGCGAAGAAGCCGAGCTCGGGGTGGTTCCGCTTGGCCTCCAGCTCGGTGATCACCACCAGCGGCAGCACCACCCGGTGCTCGGCGAACCTGCCGAACGCCCCCGGATCGGCCAGCAGGACGCTGGTGTCGAGCACGTAGGTGCGGCGGCCTGCCGTTCCCCTGGCCGCCCGCGAGCGCCGCGCGCGCCGGGCCGGGGAGGCCGCCGGCGAGCCAGCGGCGCCCCGCGCCGCCGCGGTGCCTGGGACGGCCGGCGCGGGCGCCGTCCGGGTGCGGGCCGCGCCGCGGGCCTGGCTGGCCGCGGATGCTGAGCATGCTGCGGATGCTGCGGAAATGACCACTCACTCTCCCCTTGGCGCCATGCCGGGCGCAGACGTTCCGGAGGGACCGGGGCCGGCCCGCGAGGGGCCGGGCACCGGCCCTTCGCGCATCTCGCCTGCGTGCCAGGACGCGAAGCTCGAGGATCTCGAGGGCCTTCCCGCCGGGCGGCGACGCACCGCCCGCCAGATCCGAAGGTACCTGGAATGCCCGCTCTGACGGAAGTACCTCGGCGTCGCGGCCTGGTGGCGGAGGGTCGCGGCCCGGCGGCGGGCCGAGGGCGCGGCGGCCCGGCGCGGCGGGCGGAGGGTGAACGGGCCGCCGGGTCGGCTCAGGCGCCCAGGCGGCGGTGGCGGCCCGCGTAGGAGCGCAGCGCCCGCAGGAAGTCCACCTTCCGGAACGCGGGCCAGTACGCGTCGCAGAAGTAGAACTCCGAGTGGGCGCTCTGCCAGAGCAGGAACCCGCCGAGCCGCTGCTCGCCCGACGTCCTGATCACCAGGTCGGGGTCGGGCTGCCCGGCGGTGTACAGGTGGTCGGCGATGTGCTCGACGTCGAGGAACTCGGCCAGTTCCTCGATGGTGGTGCCCTTGGTGGCGTGCTCCTGCAGCAGCGCGCGGACGGCGTCGGCGATCTCCCGGCGCCCGCCGTAGCCCACGGCCACGTTGACCAGCAGCCCGGGGTAGCCCGCGGTCGCCTCGGCGGCGTCCTTGAGCACCTGCGCGGTCTCGGCGGGCAGCAGGTCGAGCGCCCCCACCGGCTTGACCCGCCAGCGCTGGGCGACCAGCTCCCGGGCGGTGTCCTCGATGATCGCCAGCAGCGGCTCGAGCTCGGACTCCGGCCGGGCGACCAGGTTGTCGGTCGACAGCAGCCAGAGGGTCACGACCTCCACGCCTGCCTCGCGGCACCACTGGAGCAGCTCGAAGATCTTGTCGGCGCCCTTGCGGTGGCCCTTGCTGACGTCGGCCAGGCCGGCCGAGCGCGCCCAGCGGCGGTTGCCGTCGCACATCACCCCGACGTGCCTGGGCATGGCGGACGGCGACAGCGATGCCTCGAGCCGCCGCTCGTAGAGCCGGTAGAGGAGACCGCGCAGACCCATCTGGCACCCTTCCTCGCAGTTCGCGCCGCCGGCCAGGTGAGTGATCGCGGCTCCGTGCGACCGCGGGGCGGCGGCACGAGGGCGCCTCGCCGCCTTGGCGGCGTTGGCCGGCTCTGGTAGCACCGTATCCAAGATCGGGGCGCCCCGGCGGCCGGCCGCGCACCCGCGCCAGACATGACCGCGGGGCCCCCGCCTCCGCGGGGGCCCCGCTGCCGCCGGAGCGGGCTGGCCTAGCCGATCGACTTGACGATCGCCTCGTCGAGCCCGGTGAACGACGTGAGGTACTCGCGCCGCTCCCGCTTGAGCCTGGCGACCATCGCCTCGTACTCGGCGAGGCGGCCCTGCCGCTCGTACAGCCGGCGCGGCTGGAGGATCTCGATGTCATCGATGCCGGGCACCGATGCGGCGACCTCGTAGCCGAAGTCCGGGTCGGTCTGCCACTCGATCGTGTCCTCCACGATCGCCTGGACGATGGCCGAGGAGTGGGGGATGATCACCTTCTTCGAGGTCTCCTCGTCGGTGCCGCCGACGCGGCCGGTGTTCAGCACGAAGACCTTCAGCTCGTGGCCGTCGAGCAGCTCGAGCATCCTGTTGCCCATGTCCGCCATGTTCCGGGGGAAGAACGGGTTGGTGCCGGGGACGCGCAGGAACTTGCCCTCCTCGTCCTTGCCCCCCGCCGAGGTCCCCGTGGTCTCGCCCAGCATGAAGTAGGCCACGGCCTGCTCCCGGTCGAGCCGGGCCACCGCGGGCACGATGTTCTCGTTCCGGTTCAGGATCAGCAGGAACTCGGCGGGCGGGATGCCGGTGGCCGGCCAGGGGTCGACGTACTTGAACGGCCAGGTGGTGCGGCCGTTCTTGGTGTAGGAGGTGTCGAAGAAGTCGACCTTGCCCCCGGCGTCCACCGACACGTTCTCCAGGTAGGCGTCCGGCTGGGTCGTGGCGTGGTAGATGGCGGGCTCATACCGCGGGTCGAGGCCGAACGTCTTGGCGAAGCAGCCGTTCTCCGTGGCATAGATCCGGCCGCCGGGCATCAGCGCGACGAAGTCGTCCTGGGCGGGCTTGCTGTCCAGCTGCGTGGTGAACGTCGTGGTGGTCTTGCCGGTGCCGGACAGGCCGACGATCAGGATCGCGGTGGGGTGCCCGCCGCGCGGCATGACCTTGCAGCCCGCGTGGAGCGCCAGTCCGCCGCGGCCGTAGACGATGCTGTTCCACATCCGCAGGCCGCCCTTCTTGGACTCCCCGAAGTAGTCCGAGTTCAGCACGCGGGTGACGTTCGCGTTGAGGTCGACGGCGATCACGCGGTCATCCGGGTAGCCGGGCGCGGGCAGGTTGGGCGTGTAGATGACCGTCGTGTCCGGCTCCCAGGTCGCCGGGTCGTAGTCCTCCCCGGCCGGGTAGTACAGCTGCTGCTGCATCCCGGCCACGTTCGCGTTCGCCGCCTCCATGATCAGCCGCGCCCGGGTGCGGAACCCCGGGTCCGCGCCGATGTAGCCGTCGACGACGACCATGTGCTGGCCGGCGATGTACGCGTCCTGCTCCGCCGCGATGCGGTCGTACTCCTCGCGGGTCATCGTCTGCTTGGTGGCGTTGGTGGAGTCCTCGACGATGAACGTCGAGCGGGTGCTCCGGGAGTCCACCCGGGCCTTGACGGCCACGTTCCCGAATTCGGTCACCTGACAGTTGGGCATCTTCTCGGTCAGCTCGCGGAGCCGCTCCGCCGTGGGATTCCATTCCACCAGTGCGGCCCTTACCTCATACACCACGACTGTCCTCCTCGTTGCCGCTCGAGCCGAGCGCTCCGCTGCGGGGTGGGGCAGGCCCGGGCAGCCCGAACGGGCGCCCGGAACCGACGGATTCCGGGAGTGTACCCCGCGGCAGACCGGGTCAAATGTCCCGGTGCTCGCCGCTCCGCGGCTCAGGCGGAGCGCGGTCCCTCGGCCCTGACCTGCTCGACCCGCCGCAGTGCCGCCCGCAGGTCCGCCAGCCAGGAATCCTCGTGCTCGCCCACCAGCCGCACGCACCACGCGAGCGCGTCGCTCCGGCTCCTGGCCACGCCCGCGTCGACCAGCGTGTCCAGGACCATCCGCTCGGCTTGCCGCAGCCGGGTCATCACCGGCACGGACAGCGTGGTGTACATGAGCGTCCGGTCGCCGCACCGCACGCCCCAGGAGACCTTGCGGCCGTAGGCGTGCTCGGCCTCGCGCGCGATCTCGATCCGCTGCTGCCTGGTGTCCTCCCGGAACCGGCGGCCGCGGCCCTCCCAGGCGGCGGCCCGCTCGGCATCCGAAGCGCCCTCGGCGACCTTGGGTCCGGGGATCGGCAGCACGACCGTGATCTCCTCGCGGTCCGCCCGGATCTCGATCTCGCCGTCCAGCCAGTCGCCCGGGACCCGTCCCGTGAACCAGCCGCGCAGGCGCTCGGTGAACGTGCCGCCCGGTCCGGAGTCGGGTGTACTCATGTAACGATAATTACATCGTTCGCCAGCTTGTGCAACCCAGCCGGACCTCATGCAGGCCGCCGGGCACCTGATCGGGATCAGCCAGCCGGGCTGGCGGCGACCACGGCGGCGATCCGCGGGATGACCCGGATCGCGCCCGCGAAGCCCGCTCCGAAGTCGGCGGGCACGATCTGGACGTCCATGCCCGGCTGCGGGGCCTGCACCATCAGCCCGTGGCCGAGGTAGATCGCCACGTGCGAGATGTAGCCGGGCGCGGTGGGGTCGGTGTGGTAGAAGAGCAGGTCCCCCGGCCGGAGCTGGCTCAGCGGCACCATCGGCCCGGTGCGCGCCTGGTCGGCGGCGACCCGCGGCATCACCACGCCCGCCTGCGCCAGCGACCACTGGACCAGCCCGGAGCAGTCGAACGCCCGCGGGCCGTCGCCGCCCCAGACATAGGGCATGCCGACCCGGCTCGTCGCCGCGGCGAGGAACCGCGCGACCTGCGCGCTCGTCAGCCCGGCCATGGTGCCCGCGCTCACGCCGACCGCGCCGGCCAGGGCGGCCACGGCCCTGCCCGGCAGGACCTGGCTGACCAGGGCGGCGACGCCCGCGCCCGGCGGCGCCAGCCTCCGCAGCTGGGCGACCAGCCGGCCCAGCCGGGCGCGCGGGGCGCTGATGACGATCGCGTTCGCCGTGGGCAGGCCGAGGCGGGCGGCCACGGCGCGGGAGACCACGGCGTCCACGTCGCCGATGCCGACCGTGCCGAACCCGGCGACCGGCAGCCGCAGGGCACGGGCTCCGGTGACCGCGACGGGCCTGGTCAGCGAGAGCCGTTCCTGGCTGCCCATCGTCCACGAGACCGCGACCGCGCCGGCCGCGACGTTCCGCCAGAGCGCCGGGGACCTGGCCGTCGGGCCGGCGGCGAACGGCCGGAACGCGACCGGATCGACCCCCAGCACGTCCGCGAAGACGCCGTCCACGGTGATCCGGCCCGCATCCACCGCAACGGCGGAGGCCACGCCGGGCAGCCGCCTGATGGCGGCGAGCAGGGACGGCGGCAGCGTCCTCCGGCCGACCACGAGCGCGTCGGCCGGGAACAGGCGGCGAGGCGGCGGCCGCCCCCCGGCGCGGGAGGACGGGACGGGCACCGAGGTCACCGCGAACGGCAATCCGGCGGGCGCCGCCGGCCCGCCGGCCACGCCCTGCCCGTCTCGCGACGCCGGGCCGGCCGCGGCACGGGCCGGGGCGGCACGGGCCGGGGCGGCACGGGCCGGGGCGGCACGGGCCGGGGCGGCGAACGACCCGGCGGCCAGCAGGCCGGGCAGGAGCCCGAGGCCGACCGGCCAGATCAGCGCGCGCGCCGCAGAGTGCACCGCCGCTCCCTTCGCCCGGCGCGGCACCGGCCATTCCGGCAGGCGCCGCCCCCAGAGGGCACGCGAGCCAACCGTGACCTTCCCGTCCCCTGCCAGGTTAATTCCGGCGCCCGCAGGCCGCCACAGCCGCATGACTGCGAGCGAGCGGGCGGGGACGGGGCCGGTGCACGGGCCGGCAGGCGCGCGAGAGCGGCCCGGCCGCCGCCCGGCACGCGGGAGCCGGGCGGGCGGGGCGGTCAGCCGCGCAGCGCGGCGAGCAGGTCCTGCGGCGTGGTGACCGGCAGGCGGCACGTGAAGTTGCGGCACACGTACGCGGCCGGCCGGCCGTCCACCAGGCCACGGCCGGCCAGCAGGGGGATCGCCGCGGGCCCTTCAGGATCGGCGCCGTCGCCGAGCGCCAGCACTGCACCCGGCGGCGAGCCGAGCGCCGCGGCCCGGTGCAGCTCCCGCGTCCGCGGGTCGGCGGGCGGCCCGACCACGGCGATCTCGGCGGGCCCGGCCAGGAACGCCTCAGCCACCGCCAGGCCGGAGCCCGCGGCCTGCGGGTACCGGGCGGCGATCGCCGCCAGCGGCCCGAGCGCGGCCTCGGCCGCCTGCCGGTGCCGCTCCGAGCCGGTCAGCGCCGCGTAGCTGAGCAGCGCTCCGGCCACGGCGAAGGTGCCCGATGGCGTCGGCCCGTCTGCGGCGTCGGCCGGGCGGTACAGCAGCGGCTCGCCGTCGTCCGGCGTGTCGCAGAAGCCGCCGTCGGCGTCGCGGAACCGGCCGAGCGCCACCTCCAGCAGGCCGCCGGCCAGCTCCACCCACCGGGCCTGCCCGGTGGCCCCGGACAGGGCAAGGAACCCCGCCGCCACGCACGCGTAATCCTCAAGGACGCCCGCGCCAGGACCGGCCACGCCGTCCCGCGAGGTCCGCGCCAGGCGGCCGCCGGCCAGGTGGACGCGGGCCAGCAGCCCGGCCGCGGCGGCCGCGGCGTCGAGGTAATCCTCCCGGCCGAAGATCAGGCCGGCCTGGGCGAGCGCGGCGATCGCCAGGCCGTTCCAGCCGGCGACGACCTTGTCGTCCCTGCCCGGCCGCGCCCGGGCCGCGCGCGCCGCGAGAAGGGCCCGCCTGACCCGCCCGAAGCGCTCGCTGTCGGCCGGATCGGCCGGCAGCCGCAGCACCGAGCGGCCGTGCTCGAAGGTGCCCGCCTCGGTCACCGCGAACGTCTCGGCCGCGTAGCCGCCGTCCTCGGGCCCGAGCACCGCGGCGAGCTCGGCGGGCGTCCACACGTAGTAGGCGCCCTCTTGCCCGTCGCTGTCGGCGTCGAGCGCGCTGGCGAATCCCCCCTCGGGGGTCCGCAGCTCGGCGAGCAGGAAGTCGCACGTCTGCTCCGCGACCCGGCGTGCCAGGGCGCCGCCGGAGCGGCGCCACCAGTGCGCGTAGACCCCGGCGAGCTGGGCGTTGTCGTAGAGCATCGTCTCGAAGTGCGGGACCACCCAGTCCGGCCCGACGCTGTACCGGGCGAACCCGCCGCCGAGCTGGTCGTGGATGCCGCCCCGGGCCATGGCCTCGGCGGTCCCGGCGGCCATCGCCAGGGCCTGCGCGCCGGCCGGCGCGCCGGGCCGCTCGGAGTGCCGCAGCAGGAACTCAAGCACCGCCGACGGCGGGAACTTCGGCGCCCCCCCGAAGCCGCCGTGGCGGGCGTCGTACCTGGCCGCGAGCGCCCCGACCGCGGCGTCGCAGAGCCCCGGGCCGACCGGCCCGGCCCGGGCCCGGCCCTGCCCGCCCGCGGCCCGGGCGAGGGCCTCGGCGACCTCCCGGGCCCGCCCGGCGATCCCCGCCCGGTCCTCCCGCCAGGCGCGCGCGATCGCCAGGATCAGCCGGGTGAACGGCTCGCGGGGGATGTAGGTGGCGCAGTAGAACGGCTCACGGCCGGGGGTCATGAAGACCGTCATCGGCCAGCCGCCCTGCCCGGTCATCGCCTGGGTCGCGGTCATGTAGACCGCGTCGATGTCCGGGCGCTCCTCCCGGTCGACCTTGACGCAGACCAGGTTCTCGTTCATCAGGCGCGCGGTCGCCGGATCCTCGAACGACTCGTGGGCCATGACGTGGCACCAGTGGCAGGCCGAGTAGCCGACGGACAGCAGCACCGGGACGTCCCGGCGCCTGGCCTCCTCGAAGGCCTCCTCGCACCAGGGCCACCAGTCCACCGGGTTGCCCGCGTGCTGGAGCAGGTACGGGCTGGACGCGCCCCTGAGCCGTTCCGCCATCTCCCCATCATCCCCGGGGCGCGCGGGCAGGGTCCCCGCGGCCCGGCTGCTACCGTGCGGATGTGAGCTCCCCCGCGCGCCCGAGCGGCGACCGGCCGCACGGCACCCGCGTGCGGGGCACCCGGCAGGCCGAGGCCGTCGCTGCCGTGCTCGACCGCCTGCCGGGCTTCTGCAGCGCCCAGCAGATCCACGCCGAGCTGCGCGAGCGCGGGCAGCAGGTGGGGCTGACCACCGTCTACCGGCACCTGCAGGTGCTGGCCGAGGCTGGCCGGATCGACGCGATCAGGGACTCCAGCGGGGAGACCCGGTACCGCCGGTGCCGGACCGGCAGCCACCACCATCACCTGACCTGCCGCCGCTGCGGTCGCAGCGTGGAGGTCGAGGGCAGGGCGGTGGAGCGGTGGGCCGAGCAGGTCGCGCAGCAGGCTGGGTTCACCGACGTGGGCCACACCGTCGAGCTGTTCGGGCTGTGCCCGGACTGCGGCGCGCACCCGCGGGCATAGGCCCCGCCCGGCGCGCCGCGCCCGGCGGCGCCGCCCCCCGGCCCCGGCCATGGCCGCGCCCCGGGGGCGGCCCGGTCACGGCGCGCCCGCCCCGGCGCGCGGCCCGGCCGGCCACGCGGCAGCCCGCAGCCCGGCGGCGAACCCCGCCGCCTGCACCTCGATGTGACGGGCGCGGGGGCCGAACGCGCCCTCGGCGACGACCACCATCCCGTGCCCCTCAAGTTCCCGGCGCATCGACGCCAGGGCCTGACCGGGCGAGACGGCGAAGGTGCAGAACGGCGCCACCCGCAGTCCGGCGAGCCTGGGCAGGCCGGCCAGCCAGGAGCGGGTGGCCCGGGCGGCACGCACTCCCGCGATCACGAAGCCCTCGACCCAGGTGCCCGCCACGAGCAGGTCGATGTCGGCAAGCTCGGCAGGCGTGACCTGGGCGAGCGGCATCGCCCGGACCACGGCGCCCGTGCCGCGCAGGTCGCGCGCGATCAGGCCGGCGGCGCGGGCGGTCCGCCCGCCGCGGCTCTCGTAGGCGACCAGCACGTGGCGCGGCGCCCTCCGCGCGCCGCGGCGCGGCCCGGCGGCGATCACCGACGCCGCCGCCCGGCGCCCCTGAGCCATGGCCTCGACCACCGTGGAGGGACCGACGAGGGCATCGCCGGCCGCCCACACCCGCTCCTGGAACGGCAGCGCCGACGCCGCCAGGCCGGCCTCCCTGCCGAGCGCGAGCCTGCCGACCGGCTTGCCGTGCGCGTAGGAGGGCGCCGGGTTCGCGAGGATGCCGCTGCCGGCCCACCTCCGGTCGGGCAGCCCCCGTGCCTGCCTGGCCACCGGCGTGCCCGGCAGCCTCCCGGCCAGCGCCGGATCGGCCCGGTATCCCATCGCCACGACGACCAGGTCCACGTCGAGCAGCTCGGGCGCCCCGTGCAGGACGCGCGGCCGCCGGCCGGCCCGCCGCTGGCGGGTGGCGGCGAGCGCCGCCCGGCGGACCCGGCCGCCCTCGCCTTGCAGGCCCGTGACCGTGCGCAGGAACCGGATCTCCACCCCTTCGCCGCGGGCCTCGGCGATCTCGTCGGGACGGGCGAGCGCGAATCGCTCGTCCACCCAATCGACGCAGGTCGCCCGCAGTCCCAGCCGAAGGGCCGTCCGCGCCACGTCCATCGCCGTGTTGCCCGCCCCGAGCACCAGGACCATCGGCCGGGCGCGCTCTCCGCCGCGCCGCGCCGGCCCGGGCAGCCCGTACGACTGGCGGAAGCCAGCCAGGCTGCCGTTCTCCAGGGCGGTCTTGCCCGCCTTGAGGAACGACGTCGCGTCGACCACGCCTTCCAGGTCGGCGCCGCTCACCGGCAGGCGCAGCGGCACCGGCGCGCCGTGGGCCAGGATCACCGCGTCGTGCTCGGCCAGCAGGCCGTCGAGGTCGTCGGGGCCCACCTCGACGCCGCAGCGCAGCCGCACCCCGGCGGCGGTGAGCTGCCGCCACGGCCGGCTGGCCACCTCCGGCGGCAGGGTGAAGTCGGGGATCCCCCAGCCGATCAGGCCGCCGGGTTCGGGGTCGCGCTCGTAGACGGTGACGGCTGCGCCGGCCTCGCGCAGGTGCCAGGCGGCGCCGATGCCGGCCGGGCCGCTCCCGACGACGGCCACGGTGAGGCCGGAGCCGGCCCGCGCCCCTGGCCCCGGCGCTGGCGGCGGAACGGGGGCGTTGTCGGCCACGAAGCGCTCCAGCTTGCCGATGGCGACTGGAGTGCCGCCGGCCAGCGACCAGGTGCACGCGCCCTCGCACTGGGCGGCCTGATCGCACACCCTGCTGCACACGTCGGGCAGCACCGATGTCAGGCGCAGCACGTCGTGGGCGGCGGCCAGGTCGCGCTCGCGGATGGCGCGGATGAAGGCCGGGATGTCGTTGTGCGCGGGGCAGCCGCGCACGCAGGTCGGGTCCGGGCAGTCCAGGCACCTGCTGGCCTCGGCGAGCGCCTCGTCCCACGAGCCGAATCCCGGGCGGACCTCGCCGTTGTCGCCCTCCGGCCGGTCCGGGCGCGGGCGGGCGACCTCGACCCGGGCGGGCACCGCCAGCGGGCCCCGCACCGTGATCGCGCTGAACGGGCAGGTCCGCTCGCACTGCCGGCACCCGACGCAGAGCGCGTCGTCGGCCACGGCCACCCACCGGGCGGAGTCCATCGACAGCGCCCCTGCCGGGCAGCGGACGATGCACTCCTGGCATCCCGCGCACCGGTCAGTCAGCACCGTCACGTGCATCTGATCGTCGCCTGCCGCGGCCTGGCCGGCATCGGTCACTGTCTGCGTCATCGTCGCCTCCCGGTCAGTCCGCCGCGTTGATCATCACGTACAGCGCCGCGGCCACGGTGCCGCAGGCGAGCACGAGGCCGAGCGATGCGGCGCGCAGGACAACCGGCCGGCGGCTCACCGCCGCCAGCTCCCGGCCGGAGATCCGCCAGGTGGACCACAGCGCGGCGAGCGTGCCCGCCGCGATCGTGGCGACCTGGACGGCCACGATGCGGGGGTCGGAGAGCAGCCGCACGCGGTAGAGCGGCGAGTGGATGGCCGCCATGCCGGCGGCCTGCTCCACCGCGGGGATGAGCCGCGGCGCGTGCTGGAAGAACTTCGGCAGCTGGCGGGCGAAGTAGTCCGCGCCGACGACCGGGATCAGGCCATAGGCCAGCGGCAGGAAGTAGGCCCTGAACCGCGTCTTGCGGTCCAGGAAGTTCCCCGCCGCCTCAAGCCGGGCGTCCGGGCGGGCGGACAGCCGGCCGATCAGCCCGGTCGCGCCCGCGGTGACCAGCGCGAACGCCAGGATCAGGCCCAGGTAGGCGACCGGGTCGGGGTAGTGGGGGAAGCCGAGGCGCGTGTTCAGCCAGGTGTCGATGGCGGCGTACAGGCTCGTGGCGTTGAACTGCTGGTACAGGACCAGGCCCCACAGGAGCACGATGGCCCACGCGACGTCGGCCCGCCGGCGCCTGGGGGCGATCACCGAGGTCAGCGGCGGCTGCAGGTACAGGCCGATGTTGCCGGACGGGCAGGCCTTGTAGCACTCCGAGCACAGGCCGCACGCCAGGTTGGAGTCGGCGCTGCCCGGCCAGGTGTACCAGGGGCAGCCGAAGCCGTCCGCGCCCCCGCGCATGCAGTCCTTGGTCTGGCAGGACAGGCAGACCGAGCGGTCCCTGGTGCGGAAGCCGGCGACGCTGCCCATCGACCCGACCGTCCCGATGAGCGCGGTGAGCGGGCACAGGTAACGGCAGAACGTCCGGCGCTCGAAGACGAGGAAGAAGATGAGCGCCGAGCTGACGATCCCGATCACCATGTAGCTGGTCGCGGACGGGGTGCCCGGCCCGGCGATGTTGAAGAACTCCTCGATCCAGGTGAGCAGCAGGAAGGTCGCCACCGGGAGGAGGAACCCGTAACGGGCCAGCGGCTCGGGGAACTTGAGCCCGAGCCCGAGCGCCCGCTGCGTGCGCTGCCAGAGCGCGCGGCGCTGGATCCACTCGGCGAAGCCGCCGAACGGGCACATCGCGCACCAGGCCCGGCCGACCACCACCATCAGCACGAAGACCAGGCAGAACCAGATATACCAGGTGATGGCCGTGCCGAAGTTCAGCCCGGGGATCGTGGTCCCGAGCAGGCCCACGAAGATCACCGTCCAGAAGATGATCTGGTTGGGCAGGATGAGGAGGAACTGGAAGCGCCGGCTCCGCAGCGCCCGGGCAACCCGCGGGTACCTGGCGAGATCCCAGCCGCGCGGGGGGTCCGTCGGGGCGAAGCGCTCGGCCGCGCCCGAGGCGTCCGGTGGCCTCCGGCGAATGGCGATCGGCACCGGCTCGCGCAGCGCGACCGCCCGTGCCGGGCCGGCGGTCTCATCCTGTCCTGCGCCCGCAGGGGCATGGGAGGTAGTCATGCCCCCGACTGTCCGCCCGCCGGGGCGCGAGCCACAGGGACCAAGGTCCCTAACTGTACGGGCCTTGTCTCCGTGATTTCACGGAGAGCACGGGCCACGCCCGGTCCTCGGCGGCGATCCGGTCGAGCGCCTGGTCGAGCTCGGCGAGCTCGCTCGCTGAGCACCAGCGGGACATCTGGCCCAGGCGGGCGCGCGCCCGCCTGGCCCGGCGCCGCGCGCCCGCCACCGCCCGCACCGCCGTGAGGGCGCCGGCCACGAGGACGGCCACGACGCTCAGCAGCGAGGCGAGCACGCACGCCATCCACAGGCCGGCGGCAGCCCGTTCCAGGCCCATGAGCCAAGCGTGTGCGCGAGGTCGGCGCCGCGGAACGGCGCGATCACGGGGAACGCCACCGACTTCCCGGCCAGGCCGGCCAGTGGGACCACTGGGGCCCGCCGTCCGCGCGATCACGGCACCGGCGCCGCGGGCCGGCCCGGCGGCCTCCCCCGCGGTCTAACCTGATGCTGATGGACGACACCAGGCCCCCGACCCGCATCCTCGTGGTCGAAGATCACGCCCTGGTCCGTGAGGGGACGGCCGAGCTGCTCGAGCGCGACGCCGACCTGACGGTGGTGGGGCAGGCCGCCTCCGCCGAGGAGGCCGCAGCGCTGGTCGGCAGCCTGCGGCCGGACGTCACCCTGGTCGACGTGGAGCTGCCCGGCATGAACGGGATCGACTTCGCGCGGGCGCTGGCGGACCAGGGGGCCGAGACCCGCGTCCTGATCCTCAGCGCGTACGACGACTACGCCTACGTGATCGGGGCGCTGGAGGCCGGAGTCACCGGCTACCTGCTCAAGACCGCCAGCGCCCGGGAGCTGCGCGCCGCGGTCCGGACCGCGGCCAGCGGCGCCCTGGTGCTCGACGAGGCGATCTCCCGCAGGCTCACCCGGCGCTGGCGGGCCGGCCCGGGGACGGCGGCGCCGGCCCTCACTGCGCGCGAGCTCGAGGTGCTCCGGCTGATCGCCCGCGGCCTGCCGAACAAGCAGATCGCCAGCCAGCTCGGGCTGGGGCTGCGCACGGTGGAGAGCCATGTGTCCAGCGTGCTCGGCAAGCTCGGGCTCGCCTCGCGGACCGAGGCCGCGCTGTACGCGGTGAGCCACGACCTGGCCGCGCCGGGACGCCGGGGCACGGGGTGAGCAGCTCGCGGGCCGCGATGCCGGGCTGGCGCGGCGCGCTGCGGCCCCCGGTGCGCGAGGTCAGGTTCTGGATCGTGCAGGCAGTGGTCGTCGGGCTGGCCCTCGCCCACCTGGCCATCGACGTGACAGCGGAGCCCGGCAGCATCCCGGCGGGCATCCCGGTCGCCCTGCTGCTCGGGCCGGTCAGCTACGCCGCGCTTCGCTACGGCCTGGCCGGGTCGGTTCCCACCGCCGCCGGCGCCGTGGTCTTGTGGCTGCCCGACCTGCTGCTGCCGCACGACGAGGGCCACGTGGGCAATGACCTGATCGAGCTGGCCCTCGTGGGCGCGGTGGCCGCGTTCGTCGGCTATCACATCGACGCCGAGCACCTGGCCCGCAGCCACGCGCGCCAGGCCCGGAACGAGCAGCGGGCCGCCGAGGCGCGTTACCGGCAGCTATTCGACACCAATGCCGCGCCGATCCTGGTCGCGGGCCAGTCCGGAGAGATCGTGGACGCCAATCCCGCCGCGCGGGCGCTGTTCCCCGGCAGCCTGCATGGCAGGCCGGCGCCGCAGGTGCTCGGCCTGCCCGGCGGAGTCGGGGACTGCGCCGGGCAGGTGGTCGCCATTGCGACCCCGCACGGCCCGCGCTCGTACCGGCTGAATGTCGGCCTGGTGCCGGCCGCGGCCGGGCAGGAGCCGATGTGCCAGCTCGTGCTGGAGGACGTCACCGAGGAGCTCGCCGAGGGGCTGCGCGTGCATCGCTTCGCCGGCCTGCTCCTGCGGGTCCAGGAGGACGAGCGCCGGCGCATCGCCAGGGAGCTTCATGACGAGCCGCTGCAACTCCTCGTCCAGCTGGCCCGGGCCCTGGAGCGGCTGGAGGCGATGCCGCAGGCCGGCGGCCTGGCCGATAACCTGCGGGACGCGCGCCATCAGGCGGTGGACATCGCCGGCCGGCTCACCGCGGTGGTCGCCGGCCTCCGGCCGGCCGCCCTGGAGCAGCTCGGGCTCGTCCCGGCCATCCGCGGCCTGCTGGCCGACGTGGCCGAGTCGGCGCCGATCCGGGCGGAGCTTGAGGTCGCCGGGGCGCAGGCCAGGCTCTCCCCGGAGGCCGAGCTGGCGGCGTTCAGGATCGTGCAGGAGGCGCTGAACAACGCGGTCCGCCACGCTGGCGCCGCCAGGGTGCTGCTCGCCCTGTCATTCGGCGACGACGGCCTGCGCCTGCGGGTGACCGATGACGGCCGCGGCTTCGACCCGGCGGCGGCCGACATCCGGCCGCGGAGCGGGGGCCTCGGCCTGGCCGGGATGCGCGAGCGCGCGGCGCTCGTCGGCGGCAGCCTCACCGTCGACTCGGCCCCGGGCCGCGGGACGACCGTCTCCGCCACCGTGCCAGCCGGGCGCCCGGCGGCCGAGCCCGCTCCGGCTGGGCCGGCGGGCGGCGGCGACCGGGCTGCCCAGCCCTTCCCGGCAGGCGGCCACCGGGCCGGGTGAGCCGCGCGCCCGCCCCGGGCGGTCAGAGGTTCTCGCAGGCCGGGCCGCCGATCGCGGCCGCGTTGACCACGTGCATCCCGAGCACGGGGTGGATGGCCTTCACGGCCGGGGGATCCACGACGAGCACCGACCGGCCCTGGCCGGTCACCGCGAACCCATAGCCCGGCGTGACCTGCGCGTACCGGCCCGTGGCCGGGTCCGCCACGTAGGTTGCCCGGGTCGTGGTCCAGGCGAGCGCGCCGCCGCCGCCGAGGTTGGTGAACGCCTGGCCGGGCGGCAGCGCGAGGACCACGCGGGCGCGGCGGGCCGGATCAGGGGAGTAGTACAGCCGCGACAGGTCGGCGCCCACGAAGGCGATGCCGTGGCCGACGACGGCGACCTGGTCGGTGCCGCGGACCGGCCGGAGCACCGGGGGCAGCCGGGCGGGCCGGCCGGCGGCCGGGTCGTAGGCGCGCAGCCTCGCGGGCGCGCCCGGCCGGCCCGACTCGGGCCAGACGAGGAGGCTCCCGTCGAAGAACGGCGCCTGCAGGTGCCCGCGGCTGATCACGCTGACCCGGCCGGTCCGCAGGTCCGCCAGCCTGATCTCGGTCAGGCCGCGCGGGCCGGCGCCCTGCGCCCACGCGGCGTACCGGCCGTGCACCGCCGGCGCGTGCCACGGGCTCGGCCACGGCTGCCCGGAGGGCGCGTCCCGCGAGCGGCCGAGGCGCGTGAGCCTCCCGGTGGCCGAGTCCCACGCCAGCACCGTGAAGGCGTCCAGGCTCCGCAGCGAGTACGTCTGCTCCCAGACCAGCCAGCGTCCCCCCCACGCGCCGTCGGCCTGATCGTTGGCCGGCGAGGCGAACCGCTCGATCCGCCGGATTCGGCCGGTGCGCAGGTCCAGCGCCGCCACCCCGGAGAACCGGCGCGTCCAGTCCGACACGTAGGCGGTGCGGCCGTCCGCCGAGATGCCGAGCGGCACGACCGGGTGGCGGAGCGAGCCGGGAACCGCGCGTGACATCTCGCTGGACAGCGCCGGGGACGCCTGCCCGGCGCAGAACGCGGTCACCGCCGCGACGGGCGCCGCGCGGCCGCCGACGGCGCACCCGGGCACCGCGGCAGCGCACGCGGCCGCGAGAGCCGCGGCCACGGCCCCGCGCGCCCCGGGCCGCCGGTCACCACACGTAGCCACGGGCACCGAGAATGTACACGATCGTGACGGAAGGCATCTCGGAATAGGCCGGAACATTCCCGCCCCAGCCAATGCCAGGCGCGCCATGCACGGAATCCTCGTAATAGGTCATCCTCCCCGACTGCGCATATCCCCTGATGTCGAACCAGTGCAGGATCGTCAGGCCCGGCGGGTGGCCCACCAGGTGCGGACCGCCGGGAACCTCATAGGCGTTTCCGGCGATCGGGACGCCCGGCCCGCGGCTGACGTCGGCCACCAGGTCCCGCTCGTAGGTCCGCACCTGGGCCATCGTGGGCGACCACGGCAGGCCGACCGCCACGTAGCGGTTGAGCCTCTGGTGCGCGTTGAGGACGCGCGGCACCGGGTACCCGCGGGAATCGGACCAGTCGGTGCCCGCGCTGGTGGTGCCAAGCTGCCGGGCAGCCGCGCGCTGCGTCAGGCGCACGCCCATCTGGGCGAGCATCTCCGAGACCGTCGCCGGGCCGCAGAAGTAGCCGCGGGCCTGCGGCCGTGCCGTCGCGGCGAGCACCCTCGCGGCCGGCGGGCGGGCGTGGCGCAGGTACCGCCCGGCGGCGGCCTGCCGGATCGCGTCCGCCCGCCGCATCGCGGCGCTCATCGGCGGCGCGGGCATGCCCCGCTTGGACGTGTGATCCCCGGCGAGGTCCGTGACCAGCGGCGCGGCCTCACCTGCCGCCCGTGCGGGCAGGCCGCCGCCAGTGCTGGCCCCCCGGCCCGACGGGACCGAAGTCCCAGCCTTCGATGCTGAACGTGCAAGCAGGCCGCCGCCCGCGGGCGCGCGGCGTGCACTGGCCGGCCGCGCCGCCTCGGCCAGCGGCCGCGGAGGACGGGGCGGGCGCGGCCGGTGCTGGGCGCGCTGCCGGGCGGCCCCGGGCCGGTGGCCGCTCGCTCCGGCCCCGGTCAGCGAGGTGACCAGGGCGCCCACCGTCCCGATCACGAGCGCCGCCATGATGACCGGCGGCCTCCACCGTGCGGCCAGCATGATCCCCCCACCCTCGGTTGAACGCACGCCCGCGTCAGCGGAAAACCAGGATTGGCTGCAGCCGAGCCTATTCCAGGAGCTATTGGATCTCGCCTCCAGATCATATCTGGAGGCGACGCCAGCGCAAAGCACATCGGCTGTGCCGTCAGATATCAATGCTCATGATGGACATGTCATGCTTCACGCCTGGAGCGCTGTTCCTTCCTCTCGGCGGCAGCCATTGACCACCGGCATTCCCTGGCCCCTGGCCGCGAGGCCCGGGCGCTTGCCCAGGCCCATCACCCGGCTGCGCCACGGCTTGTCCTAGATCGTGGAGCGCCGCCCCTGGCCGTGCGAGCGGGTCGCGGGCGCGCAGCCGGCCCGGATGCCGCACCGACGGGCGTTCACGCGCCGACCGCGACCGGGAAGCCCGACAGCCGCCATTCGGGCATGCCATCGGCCAGGCGGCGGGCGGCGCGGCCGTGAGCGCGCAGGAGGCGGACGGCGTCATGCGCGAGGACGCAGTACGGGCCTCGGCAGTAGGCGACGATCTCGGTGTCGGGGGGGAGCTCGGCCAGCCGCTGGCTGAGCTGGCTGAGGGGGATGGAGACGGCGCCGGAGATATGCCCGGCCGAGTACTCGGCGGCGGGGCGGACATCCAGGATGGTGACGTCCCCGGCGCGGGCGCGGCGCAGCAGTTCGTCGCGGGTGATCTGTTCCACGTCGTCGCCCAGGTAGGCGTGGCACGCGGGCCCGACCTCGGCTAGGTGCGCGGCGGCCACCTGCCGGACGCCGGCGTACAGGCGGGTGACGTCGTCGCCGGCCAGGGAGTAGAACACGCGAGTGCCCTGCTTGCGGGTGGTCACCAGGCGGGCGCGGTGGAGCACCTGGAGATGGGCCGAGCAGGCGCTCACGCCCAGCCCGGCCTCGGCGGCCAGGTCCTCGACGCTGCGGCCGCCCTGGGCGAGCAGGTCGAGCAGTTCCAGCCGCTTCGGGCTGGCCAGGGCCTTGCCCACGCGGGCGAACTGCTCATACAGCTCCGCCTTGGCGTGCGGGTCCGCCATCAGCCCCTCCTCTGCGCCGCCAGTGGCCTCCCGGGCCGCCGGCGTCAGGATACGGCTGCCTCATGCGCCGGCCTGGCGCTGGCAGCTCCCCCGGGGCCCGGCAGGGGCCGGCTTAACGTTATTCCATAGAATTTATGAATTGTGTAACTTGCTGGATGTGGCTCGCTGGCGGGCGGGCCACGGGAGGGGAGGGAGCGCCGGTGTGCGGAGCGGGCATCGCGACGGTCGGGGATGAGGGCCTGGGGAACTCGGCCTGCCTGGTGGGTCTGGGGGGCGGGCGCGCGCTGGCCGTGGATGTGCCCCGCGGCCTGCGGCAGTCCGGCCCGCTGCGCCGGCTGCTCACGCTGCCGGATGCCACGGCGGGCGGCGGCCCGCCCGAGCGGGCCGATGCCGGCCCGCCGCTGGCGGCGGGCCAGTGAGCACCCCGGCGGCTGCCCGGCCGGCTCGGCTGGCGCGGCCTGAGCTGGGCCTGCGGCGGAACTGGTACCAGTTCACGCTGTTCACATTCATCACCTTGCTGATCGGGATGACCATCGGGGTGGAGCGGGTCGCGCTGCCTCCGCTGGCACGGCAGGCCTTCGGGATCACCTCGGTCCTCTACACCGTGTCGTTCATCTCCGCGTTCGGTGCCGTGAAGTCGGTGATGAACTTGGTCTCGGGCCGCCTGTCGGATCAGCGCGGCCGCAAGGCGCTGCTGCTGGCCGGGTGGGCCTTCGCGGTCCCGTTCGCCCTGCTGATCATCTTCGCCCGGGCGTGGTGGTGGGTCGTCGTCGCGAACCTGTTCCTGGGCGTCAATCAGGCGCTCACCTGGACCATGTCGGTGACCGCCAAGATCGACCTGGTTGGCCCGGTCAACCGCGGGCTCGCGGTCGGCATCGATGAATCGGCCGGCTATGTGGGCACCGGGCTGGGCGGTTTCGCCGCCGGCCTGCTCGTCGCCGCCTACGGGCTGCGCCCCGCCCCCTACCTGCTCGCCCTCGGCGTGATCGCCGTCGGCACGCTGGTCAGCTTCGGACCGGCGAAGGAGACCCTGCCGTGGGCCCGCGCCGAAGCCGCCAGCCGCGGCGGCCCCCACGCCCCCGCCGCCGGGGTGCCGGGGCTCGGGCGGCTGGCCGCCTACATGAGCTGGCACGACCGCGGCATGCTCGCGGTCTGCCAGGCCGGGCTGTTCAACAAGTTCGCCGACAGCCTGGTCGCCGCGCTGTTCCCGCTCTACTTCCTGCGCGAGGGCCTGTCCCTGCCCGCCATCGGGCTGCTCGCCGGCGTCTACGCCTGGGTCTGGGGACTCGGCCAGGCCGCCAGCGGGATGCTGGCCGACCGGATCGGGCGCAAGGCCCCGGTCACCGCCGGGACGTTCCTCATCGGCGCGGGCATCGCCGTGATCGCCGCGGCCAGCACGAACGCGCTGCGGGTCGCCGGAGCCGCCATCATGGGAGCCGGGATGGCGCTGACCTACCCCAACCTGATCGCCGCCGTGGGCGACACCGCGCACCCGTCCTGGAGGGGCGGGGCGCTGGGCGTCTACCGCCTCTGGCGCGACGGCGGCTACGCCCTCGGTCCCCTCGTCCTGGGCGCCATCGCCGAGCTGGCCGGCATGGCCGCGGCACTGTGGGCGACCGCCGCCATCATGGGCGCCTCAGGGCTGATCCTGCTGCTCCTCCTGCGCGAAACCGACCCGCACCACCGCACCAGGAAGCCGGCCTGGGAGCGCAACCCCGAGCTCGTGGGCCTGTGAGAGCCGGGGCTGCGCCGGCGGTCCAGCCCAGTCGCGCGCTCGCCAGGGGTCACCTGGCGACCTCCATCGGCGGCCTGCGGGCTACGGGCACATCGGCTGCGGGCAACGGCATCCGCCGCCGAGCACTCCGGCCAGGCCGCACGGCGATGTCACGCGCGCTGCCCGCGCCGGAGCCTACCCGGCGCAGGCACAGGCCGCGGGCTGGGCCGTCCGCGGCGTGTAGGTGCCGTAGAAGGCGCTGTTGCGGCAGGCGGCGGTCGCGGTGATGCCGCCGTAGCTCGTGTACAGGTGGCCGATCGAGGACGGGGACGTCGGGTGGGGCGGCGCGAGCCCGCTGAAGTCCGACCCGAGGATCACCGTGACGGTGCCCGGGGCGAGCCCGGTGACCCGCTCCAGCCTGACGGAGCTGAACTGCTGCCGCAGCGTGGCCGCGGCGGGCAGGTCGGCGGCCGAGCCGTACTCGATGACCGACGCCGTGTATCCCGTGCTCGCGGCGTAGCCGGTGCCGAGCACGGTGAACCCGCGGCTGGCCAGCGCCGTCGCTGCCTGGCTCGCGTAGTCGGTGCCGGCCGACCCGTCCAGGACGTTCACCTTCACCTGGGCCGGGCTGACGGTCAGCGTGCCGGAGCCGCTCCCGGACCTCCCCTCGCGCTTGCCGACCCTGCCGTACCTGCTGACCCTGGGCAGCGCCGTGTCATGCGCCAGCGCGTAGAACAGCGCGTCCGCCTGCGGCTGGGCGAACTGGAGCTCGTTCGGATCGGGCGGGTAGGGCGCCCACGGCGCCGTGATGAACTGGATGTGCGACGGGGAGATGCCGCGCAGGCTGGCGGCGATGCTCAGCAGCTCGCCATCGCTGGCATCGGTGGTCATCGCCCGCGCGACGTCGCCGATCACCCGGTAGAGCTTGGCCGGGCTGGAGAGCAGTCCGCTGTGCAGGACTCCCTTGACGACCTGGGCCATCAGGTACTGGTCGCGCGCGATCCTGGCCAGGTCCGAGCCGTCGGCGATGTTCTCCCTGGTGCGCCAGAACTCCAGCGCCACCCGGCCGTTGATGTGGTGCTCCCCGGCGGTCAGGTGCAGGCCCGAGCCGCCGCCCGCGGTGATCACGTTGTCGATCGTGAACGGCACGCAGATGTTGACCCCGCCGATGTCATTGATGACCTTCTCAAAGCCGGAGAAGTTCAGCTCGATGAAGTTGTCGATGTAGATCCCGGTCTGCTGCTCGACCGTCTCCCGGACGCACTCGGGGCCGCCGGCGGCCAGGGTCGCGTTGATCCGCTCCAGCGCGTACGGGTCGGCCTGCTGGCCGGGCAGCCCGCCGGTCGGCGCGCACGCGTAGTAGGGCACCATCGTGTCCCGAGGGATGCTGACCACGGTCACCCGGCCGCGCCCCGGCGAGACGTGGACCAGCATGATCGTGTCCGAGCAGTTGCAGCCGACCCGCCCGCCGACCCGCTGGCCCTTCCTGGTGTCCGAGCCGAGCAGCAGGATGTTCAGCGCGCTGGTGTACCTCGGGGGGCGGTTGCTCGTGTCGATCTGCCTGACGTGGGTGATGCCGCTGAGCTGGTGCCGGATGGCGATGTAAAGGCCGGCTGCCGCCGCCGCCACGACGGCCGCCATCGCCGCCGAGGCCCATGCGAGGATCCTCATCCGCCGCGACCGCAAGCGCTTCATCGATCCCTCCGCAGCGAGGGCGCCGGCGCATCGGCCGCCCCGGGAAAGGCATGGGCCGCAGCCGGCCGATCGCGCCGCCGGGCGTCGCCGTCTGCGCAGCCCGGCGCCGCGGCCCGCCACGGAGGACCAGGCACCCGTGCCCTTCCGGCGGCCATCCCGGACAACGGACGGCTCGCCCGGCGAGTTCCCTCTGGTTGCTCAGGCAGGTCGCGGGGCAACCGAATCCCGTAGTACCATCCGCATCGGCTCGCGGACAAGCACATCGCCGCGCGAGTCCGATTCCACGCGCGCGATCAGCGCGTCGACCGCCGCAGCGCCGAGCTCGGCGAGCGGCATCGCGACGCTCGAGACCGGCACCTCCAGGTAGGCCAGGCACTCGTCCTCGTCGAAGCTGACCACGGACATGTCCCCGGGCACCGCGACGCTCGCCTCGCGCAGCGCGGCGAGCACGCCGAAGAGCTGGTTGAGGCTGCCGACGCCGCACGCGGTCGGCCGGGGCGCACGGCGGAGCATCTGCCGCACCGCCTCGTACCCGCCCTCCTCGGTGGCGGGCGCGTGCAGGACGGACAGCGACATGCCGCGGGAGGCACAGCCGCGCCGGGCGGCGCTCACCCTCCGGTGGACGGTGTCCACATCGGCCGGGCCGTCCACCATGGCCACCGCGCGGTGGCCGAGCGCGGCGACGTGGCCGACGAACAGCCGGACCGCGCCGGGCTCGTCCATGACGACGTTGTTCCCCCGGTCCGGCCCGCGCCTGTTGACGTAGACGTGCGGGACGGCGGTCACCCCGGGCGCGTGCTCGGGGACCCGCAGCGCCGTGGCGATCAGCAGCCCATCCGCCCGGCTCTCCTCCACCAGGTAGCGGTAGCTGTCCGGTGGCTTCGGCTCCTCGGTCGGCTCCTCCATGATCATGACTACGTGGCCCCGCTCGGCCGCCCGCTGGAGCGCGCCGCGCTGGAGCCTGGCCCAGATCGGATTGCGCAGCAGCGGGATCACGAACGCGAACGCGCCGGTGCGCTGCCGCTTGAGCGCCCTGGCCAGCGCGTTCGGCCGGTAGCCCTGCTGCCTGGCCACGGCGAGGATCCGCCGGTAGACCTCGGGCCGCACCGACTGGGCCGGATCCCCGTTGAGCACCCGCGACACCGTCGAGACGTGCACGCCGACCACCTCCGCGATGTCCACCAGCCGGGATGCCCGGCGCCTGGCCCTTGCCCCGCCAGGGCGGCGCGCCTCATCGGACGCGGTCACACGACCTCCGCGATCGACCGGGTGAGCATGACCGCCGCGCAGAACGACCGGTAGACCGAGAGCGGGTCGTCGCCGCCGATCCGCAGCTCGCGCGGGCCGACCCGGTCCACCCCCCGCACCCAGCTGGCGGCCTCCGCGATGTCGGTGGTGCGCACGGACACCTCCAGGGCAGCCTCCCGCAGCGGCGGCGGCTCGGCCGCGGCCGCCGAGGCAACCGCCCGCCGCGCCGCCTCCCTGATCAGCTCGCAGGCCAGGTCCGGGTGCAGGCTGTGCGCCGCCTGCCGGGTGACCGGCTCCTTGACGACGGCGGCGTGGACGCCGGGGATCAGCGCCGCGGTCTCCTCGCAGGCCACGCGGTCCCCGGTGACGAGCACGACCGGCACCCCGTAGTGGGCGGCCACGAGCGCGTTGATGCCCGCCTCCCCGGTCACCACGCCGCCGATCCGGGCCTCCGTGACCGCGCGGGGATTGTAGGTGTGGGACAGGCACGCCGGCGCGCCCACCGAGCCGTGGTAGGAGACGAACAGCACCGCGCCGAAGCTGCCGTCCAGCCCCTGCATCATGTAGAGCGGCTTGTGGCTGCCGGAGATGTAGGAGGCCCGGCCCGCGATCTCGCCGGGCGGCAGGTTCCGCATGGTCGAGTGGGAGTCGTTGACCACGATCTCGGTCGCGCCCCCGGCGATCGCCCCCTCGATCGCCGCGTTCACCTCGGCGAGCAGCAGGCGCCGGCCGGCCGCCGCCTGCGGCCCGTCACCGGCGCACTGCTCCCAGTCGACGACACCTGCCGTCCCCTCCATGTCGCTGGACAGGAAGACCTTCATATCCGCAGCCTCTCCTCGATCCGGTAGGTGTCGTCGTCCGCGGTCTGCACGCTGTAGGTGGAGCCCGCCCGGGTGGACGCCCCGCCGTGCCGGCCGTCGGGGGCCAGGCACAGGGCCTGCAGCGGCGCGCGGTACTCGTCGGGCAGCTCCGCGGCGTCCCGCAGCGCGGCGGCGCACGCCCGCGCCGGGTCCAGCCCGCCGGCCAGCCCGAGCAGCACCGAGCGCGCCGTTCCGGCCCGGATCGCCAGCTCGCCCCGGCCGGTGCAGGCGGCGGCCCCGACTCTGTTGTCGCAGTAGTTCCCGGCCCCGATCACGGCCGAGTCGCCGACCCGCCCGGGGTACTTCCACGGGTACCCGCTGGTGCTCACCCCGGCCGCGAGATTGCCGGCCGCGTCCAGCGCGATCACGTTCACCGTGCCCCATGGCCCGTCCGGCGTGCCCATCGCCGCCAGCAGGCCGGACATCGCGCGCCGGTAGGCGGCCTCGCCCTCGCCCTGGATCTCCCGCGCCAGCGCCAGGCCCTCGGCCGTCAGCCCCTCCCGCCACAGTCGCCTCGCCTCCTCGGTGAGGACCGGCCCGCGGGGAATGCCGACCTCGTCGGCGAACCGCTCGGCTCCGGCCCCGACCAGCAGCACGTGCTGCGGCAGCCGGTCGCAGACCGCGCGGGCGATCGAGATCGGGTGCGGGAACCCGGTGACCGCCGCGACCGCCCCGGCCCGCCTGGTCGCGCCGTCCATGATCGAGGCGTCCAGCTCGACCTCGCCGAGCAGGTTCGGCAGGCCGCCGACCCCGACGTAGTGGTCGGCCTCGTTCGCCTCGGCAGCGCGGACCGCGGCCTCGACCGCGTCGAGCGCGCTGCCGCCGGCGCGGAGCACGGCGATTCCGGCGGAGAGCCCGACCTCGCCCCGCTCGCTGGCGATGATCACTGGCGTGGTCACGGCGCGCCCGCCGCGATGCCCTCGAAGGCGAAGTGGCAGGCGGCCAGGTGCCCCGGTTCGCCGGGGGCGCTCGCCAGCGCCGGGTCCTCGGCCGCGCAGCGCTCCCGGGCGTGCGGGCACCTGGTGCGGAACCGGCATCCGGAGGGAACGCTCAGCGCGCTGGGCATGTCGCCGGCCACCGCGGGCCCGGCCGTTCCGCCGGGCTCCTGGCCGCCCGCGGGCGCCAGGCGCGGGATGGCTGCCAGCAGCCCGCGCGTGTACGGGTGAGCCGGGGAGGTAAACAGGCGCTCGGTGGGGCCGACCTCCACGATCCGGCCGAGGTACATGACCGCGGTGCGGTCGCACAGGTGGCGGACGACCGCGAGGTTGTGCGAGATCAGCAGGAGGCTCGGGCCGAGCTCGCGGCGCAGGTCGGCGAGCAGGTTCAGGATCGTGGCCTGGACGCTCACGTCGAGGGCGGAGACCGGCTCGTCGGCCACGAGCACCTCAGGGCGCAGCGCGAGGGCGCGGGCGAGCGCCACCCGCTGGCGCTGGCCGCCGGAGAACTGCCGGGGGTAGGCGCGCAGGGCGTCCTCGCCGAGGCCGACCAGCCGAAGCAGCTCCGCGGCGAACGCGGCTTGCTCGCGCGGCGGGACCACCTTGTGCACGGCGATCAGCTCGCGCAGCATGCCGCCGACCGTCAGCCTCGGGTTCAGGGAGGAGTAAGGGTCCTGGAACACGATCTGGATCCGCCGGCGGTCAGCGCGGGACCTCCGGGTCGGCAGCGGGCGGCCGTCGTAGGTGATGCTGCCGCGGTTGACCGGCCGGAGCCCGGCGAGCGCGAGCGCGAGGGTGGACTTGCCCGACCCCGACTCTCCGACCAGGGCCAGCGCCTCGCCGCGCGCCAGGTCCAAATCGACTCCGTCGACCGCGCGCAGCAGCCTGGGCCGGTGCCTGAGCCGGGCGGTGACTGCCGAGCCGACCGGGAACCAGACTGCGATGCCGCGGGCGCTCAGCAGCTCCGCGCCCGGGCCGGTCACCGGGGGCTCCGCTCGGTCGCGAGCACGTCCTCGCAGCGCTCATGGTGCAGGCAGGCCGTCCGCCGGCCGCCGGGAAGCTCGCGCAGCGGCGGCGGCGGCTCCGCCCGGCAGTCCTCCTCGGCGAACGCGCACCGCGGGTGGAACCGGCATCCCGGCGGCGGGCTGACCAGGCTGGGAGGCGATCCGGGGATCGCCACCAGGGACTCCCGCACCTCGTCCACGTCGGGCGCGGACCTGACCAGGCCGAGCGTGTAGGGGTGCCGCGGGTCCAGCAGCACGTCCCGCACGTCACCCCACTCGGCGATCTGCCCGCCGTACATGACCGCGACCCGCTGGCACAGCTGGGCGACCACCGGCAGGTCGTGGGTCACGAAGACCAGGCTCACGCCCGACTCGCGGCACAGCCTGGCGAGCAGCCGCAGGATCTGGTCCTGGATCGTCACATCGAGCGCCGTCGTCGGCTCGTCGCACAGGATGACCTCCGGATCGCACGACAGCGCGATCGCGATCATCACTCGCTGGCGCATGCCGCCGGAGAACTCGTGCGGGTAGGCGCGGTACCGCCGTTCCGGGTCGGGGATGCCGACCCGCCGCATCAGGTCGAGGGCGCGCTCGGCGGCCTTGGACCTGCTGTAGCCCAGGTGGACCCGGGGGCCCTCGGCGATCTGGTGGCCGACCCGCATGACCGGGTTGAGGGCGCTCATCGGCTCCTGGAAGATCATCGAGATCTTCCGGCCGCGGATCCGGTTGAGGTCCGCCTGGGACAGCGGCACCAGGTCGGCGCCGTCGAGCAGGATCTGGCCCGCGGTGACCCGCGCCTCCGGCGGCAGCACGCCGAGGATCGCCCGCAGGGTCATCGACTTGCCGGAGCCGGACTCCCCGACCAGCCCGACGGCCTCGCCCCGGGCGACCTCCAGGCTGACGCCGTCCACCGCCCGGACCAGCCCGCGCCGGGTCGCGATCCGCACCTTCAGGTCGCGTAGCTGAAGGACCGGGCCGCCCGGCGCGGCGGCCCCGGGCGCCGCTCCGCCGGGGCCCGTCCCCGCGCCGCCGCGGATTCCCCCCGCGCCGTCCGTCCCCGCGCCCTCCCGGCTCATGCCGCACCCGGCCGGATCAGGTCGGCGAGCCCGTCGCCGATCAGCGAGAGCGCCAGGCCCACCACCACGACCGCGAGCCCGGGGAACGTGGTGAGCTGCCAGTGCGTGGTGAGGAAGTTCTGGCCGTCGTTGATCATCGAGCCGAGGTCCGGGGTCGGCGGCGGCACGCCGAGGCCGAAGTATCCGAGCGTGACGATCGCCAGGATGTCCTGCACGATGTCGGACATCGCGTAGATGATCGCCTGGGTGATCACGTTCGGGAGCAGGTGGCGCGCGATGATCCGCGCGCCCGACAGCCCGCCGGACCGGGCCGCGAGCACGTAGTCCTGGCGCTTGGCGACGAGGACCTCGCCGCGGATGATCCGCGCGTAGGACACCCAGCCGACCAGGGTGATCGCGATGTAGATGCTCCGCTCCCCCGGGCCGAGCACGAACACGAGGGCGATGATCAGCACGTAGAACGGGAACGCCACCACGATGTCGACCAGGCGCATGAGCACGGTGTCCACCCAGCCGCCAAAGTAGCCGGCCAGGCTGCCGAGCGCGGTGCCGATGCAGAACGGCAGCAGCACCGCGATGAAGGCGATCCGCAGGTCGGTCCGCAGGCCGTACAGCAGCCTGGTGAAGGTGTCCCGGCCGATCTGGTCGGTGCCCAGCAGGTGGCGCGCGCTCGGCGGCAGCAGCGTCGCGTTCAGGTTCTGCGCGATCGGGTTGTACGGGGTGAGCAGCGGCGCCGCTGCCGCCGCGAGCACGATGATCCCGAGCAGCACCAGCCCGGACATCAGCGCGGGCTGACGGTACCAGCGCCGCGCCGCCCGCGGAGCGGCGTGCTCCGCCGCCGCCTGGGCGGGCGCCGGGCCGGGCAGGCCCGGCAGCGACAGCGCGCTCACCGGTCGAACCTCACCCTCGGGTCGAGCGCGGCGTAGGACAGGTCGGCGAGCAGGTTGACCAGCACGACCAGGACCCCGAACACGAGCGTCACCCCCTGCACGACCGGGAAGTCGCGCTGGAAGATCGAGTTGATCATCAGCTGGCCGATGCCCGGGATCGCGAACACGTTCTCGATCACCACGGTGCCGCCGATCAGGAAGCCGATGTTGATGCCGAGGACGGTCACCGCGGGGATGACCGCGTTGCGCAGCACGTGCCGCAGGAACAGCCGGGAGCGGGGCACTCCCTTGGACCGCGCGGTGGTGATGTACTCGGCCCCCAGCACGGTCAGCATGCTGGCCCGCAGCGCCCGGATGACCACCGGCGCGAGCGCGATCGCCACGGTCAGCGCGGGCAGGAACATCGCGTGCAGGTGGCCGCCGAACCCGGTGCCATACCCGCTCACCGGGAACCAGCGGACGTGGATCGCGAGCGCGTAGATCAGCAGGATCCCGACCCAGAACGGCGGCATCCCAAGGCCCAGCAGGGGCACCGCGCGGACCACGTGGTCGCGGATGCCGTCCTTGCGCGAGGCGGCGATCATCGCGAGCGGCACCGAGACCAGGACCGCGAGCACCGCCGCGTAGCAGACCAGCCAGAGCGTCGCCGGGAGCCGGCCGAGGATGAGCCCGGTCGCCGGGACCCCGTAGTACAGGCTCTGGCCCAGGTTGCCGTGCAGCAGCCGGTCCATGAACAGCCAGTACTGGCTGACCAGCGGCCGGTCCAGGCCCCACTGGCGGTGCAGGATCGCCACGGCACGCGGCGTGGCGTGGATGCCGAGGATCGTCCGTGCCGGGTCGCCCGGGATCAGGTGGATCATGAAGAACACGATGATCGTCACCCCGACGGCCACCGGCACCAGCATGAGCAGGCGGCGCAGCACGAAGGCCATCCGTCCCATCGGCTACCGCGCTTCCGGCGCGGCGCCGGCGGCGCGCGCCGGGCGCGCGCCGCCGGCGCCTGAGCGCCCTGGTCCGCGGGGGGTCATGACTTGCTGAGCCAGACGTTCTCCATGTGCATGTTGCCGAGTGGCGTGACGAAGAATCCGTGCACGTTGGTCGTGGTGGCGTAGGGGTACGGCGAGTAGTACAGGAAGGCCATGAAGGCGTCGTTGGCCGACTGCGTCTGGACGAAGTTGTACAGCCGCTGCCGGACCGCCGGATCGGTGGTCGTCTCGGCCAGGTGGGTGTCCTTGACCACGGCCGGGTTGTCGTAGGCGGTGAAGAACGACCTGGCGCCCGACTTCGGGTCCACCGCGAACGTCGCGAGCTCGTCCGGGTCCGGGATGTCCATCGTCCACAGCGTGAGCACCATGTCGTACTTCAGCGTCTGCTCGTCATTGTTGACCGTGTTCGGGTCGAGCTGCACGATGTTCAGCTTGATCCCGAGCGGCCTGAGTTCTGACTGAAGGATCGTGGCGATCGTGACGTAGTCCGAGTTCCCGGCCGGGACCAGGATCGACGTGGTGAATCCGTGCGGCACGCTGGACTTGGCCATCTCGGCCCTGGCCGCCGCCAGGTTGTACTGCAGTCCCGGGGTGCCGGGGTCGTAGAACGGCACCTGCGGCGGGAACAGCGAGTTCGCGGGCTTGCCGTTGCCGAACAGCACGGCCTTGACCAGGGCCGCCCGGTTGATCGCGAGCGAGATCGCGCGGCGGACGTGCACGTCCTGGAACGGCCTGCGCAGCTCGTTGAAGGCCAGGTAGTTGGTCTGCGTCGAGGGGAACAGGTACATGTGGACGCCCGGGGTGGTCTTCAGGCTCCCGACCGTGGACCACGCGGGGAACTGGTCGATCTGCGCCTGCCCGCCCTTGAGCTGCAGCTCCCGGGTGTTGTCGTTGGGCACGTCGGTCCAGGTGATGCTGTTCAGGTAGGGCAGGCCCTTCTGCCAGTAGTACGGGTTCCTGACCAGCTTGAGCGCCTGGCCCTTGTGCCAGTAGTCCCACATGAACGGGCCGGTCCCGACCGGGTGCTGGTAGAACTGGGCCTCGGTCTGCCCTCCGTAGTTGGCGGGAACGACGCCGTTGGCGAAGATGGACAGGTCCGCGAGCAGCGGCGCCCACGGGTACTTCAGGTGGATCACGACGGTGTCGGGGGCCGGGTCGTCCACCGAGGCGATCGCCGTGTCCAGGAAGGCCCAGCCCTGGGTGGCCTTGCGGGCCTGGTCGATGGAGAACTTCACGTCCGCCGAGGTCATGAGCCTGCCGGTGGAGAACCGCACGCCCTTGCGGAGCGTGAACGTGTAGGTCTTCTTGTCCGGCGAGATCGTGTAGCTGGTGGCCAGCCAGGGCTTCACCCCTTTCCCGTTGTCGGTCACCGTGTACAGGGTCTGGAAGATCTGCTCGAAGATCCAGATCGAGTTGTTGTCGAAGACCGTGGTGTTGTTCATCGACTGGGCGTCCTGGACCGCGGCGAAGATCAGGTTGCCGCCGCGGACCGGGCCGGCGCCGGAGGCGCCGCCGGACGGGGCGCTCCCGCCCGACCCGCACCCGGCGAGCACGACGAGGGCGCAGGCCGCGAGCACGGTCTTCGCCGTGGTGAATCGGTGGTAGGTCACGGAAGCTCCCCCTTGAGGTCGAGGCGGCCCGGGTCAGGGCCGCCGCCCACGGCAAGCCACGCCGCTCGCCCCGCAAGGCAAACCTTTGTCCTGCCTAATCTGGGCCAGACGCGACCAGTTGTAAATAGCTGGTTCATACCTGGACCGACGACGTTATCGTGTTGTAACGTTCCGAGCCGTGCGCTACGTCGTGGTGGGCTGCGGGGCGATCGGCGGCACGGTCGCGGCCGGCCTGGCCAGGGACGGGCACGCCGTGCTGGCCTGCGATGCCAGCCCCGAGGTCGTCCGCGCGATCGGCGAGCGCGGCATCACGGTCACCGGGCCCGTCGAGCGATTCACGGCGCGGGTCGAAGCGGCGGTCACCCCGGACGCCCTGCCCGGGCGCATCGACTGCCCGGTGCTGGTCGCGGTCAAGGCGCATCACACGCCGCGGGTCGCAAGGCTGCTGGCCGGCCGCCTGGCCGGCGACGCCTTCGTGGCCTCGCTGCAGAACGGGCTGAACGCGGACGTCCTGGCCGGCGCGGTCGGGCCGGGCCGGGTCGTCGCGGCGTGCGTGAACTTCGGCGCCGACGTGCTCGAGCCGGGGGTGGTGCGGCGCGGGAACCGGGCCACGTTCGTGATCGGCGAGCCGGACGGCACGGTGAGCGACCGGGTCCGCGCCCTCGCCGCCGACATCGCCGACGCCCGCCCGGCCGAGAACGTGCTCGGCTACGTCTGGGCCAAGGAGGCCTACGGCGCGATGCTCGCCGCGACCGCGGTGAGCGACCTGCCGATCGCCGACGCGCTTGCCGACCCGGCCTACGCCCTGCTGTTCACCGAGCTGGCCGCGCAGGTGCTCGCCCAGGCGCCGGTCCCGGCGGTGCCGCTCGACGGATTCGACCCGGCCGACATCGCCGGGTCGCTCCCGCGCCTGGCGGAGCTCAACCGGCGGTCCGCCAAGACCCACTCGGGCATCTACCGGGACCTCGCCGTGCTGCGCCGCCCGACGGAGGCCGCGGCGGTGCTCGGCGGCCTGTCCGGCCCGCTGGTCCGCCGGGTGCTCGAGCTGATCGAGGCGATCGAGGCGGGGACGCGGACGTGCTGCCGGGCCAACCTGGACCTGCTGGCCGCCTACGAGCGCCTGGAGCGGCTCGGGCGGCCGCTCAACGCGGTCGCGGCCGTGATCGGCGCCCCGGCCCGGGCCTGGGCGCAAGCTGCCGGCCCGGCCGCGCCCGGGGCACCCGGCGGCCGGGGGCCGGGCGGCAGGGCACGCCCCGGGGGCCGCGACCTGCCGCTCGCCGGGCGGCCGGTCGCGGTCAAGGACATCATCGCGGTGGCCGGCGTCCCGACCCGCTGCGGCAGCCCCGCCAGCGATCCCGCGCCGGCGGCCGCCGACGCGGCGGTCGTGGCCAGGCTCCGCGCGGCGGGCGCGGAGGTCTTCGCGACCAGCCAGTGCCTGGAGTACGCGGCGGGGTTCGCCCACCCGGAGATCGGCGGCACCCGCAACCCCCGCGACCCGTCCCGGACCTCGGGCGGCTCCTCGGGCGGCTCCGCCGCGCTGGTCGCCGCCGGGGTGTGCGACCTGGCGATTGGCACCGACACCGGCGGGTCGGTCCGGATCCCGGCTGCCTACTGCGGGGTCACCGGGTTCAAGCCGAGCCGCGGGCTGGTCCCGGCGGACGGGGTGTTCCCCCTCTCGCCGCGCTGTGACCACGTCGGCACGCTCACCGCCGGCGTGGCCGGCGCCGCCGAGCTGCTCGCGGTCCTGGCCGGGGACCGCGCCAGGCGGGCGGGCGGCGGGCGGGCGGGCGGCGCTCCCGCGGCCGGGCCGGCGTCCTACGGGGCCGCGGGTGGCAGGCGGGGGGACGGCCCGTTCACGCTGGGCCTGCTCACCGCCCAGCTCGCTGACCCTTCCGTGACCGCCGACGTGCGGGCGGCGATCTCTTCCGCGGTGGACGCGCTCGCGGCGGCGGGATGGCGGGTACGCGAGGTCCGCGCCCCCTGGCTGGGCCGGCTGCCGTGGTGGGAGCAGGTCCTGGCCGTGATCGTCGCCCGCGAGGCGCACCTGGTCCACGCGGGCCGGGACACGAGCCGCTACGCCGATGGCACCCGCGCGCTTCTGGAGATCGGCGCGTCGGTGACCGGCGAGCAGTTCGACCGGGCGGTCGCCGACCAGGCCGCGCTGGCCGCGGCGATCGACGAGTGCCTGGCCGGCGTGGACGCGCTCGCCGGGCCGACCGTGGGGTACCCCGCCCCGGAGCGCGACCCGCCGTTCGGCCTGGGCGACGACAACGCCGAGGGGCGGTTCACCGGGCCGTACAACCTCGGCGGGCACCCCGCGATCTCGCTGCCCGTACCGGCGGGCGGGCTGCCGGCCGGGCTCCAGCTCGCCGGGCCGCGCGGCGGGGATCTCGGCCTGCTCCGCGTCGCCGCCGCAGCCGAGCGGGTGCTCGGCCGGGCCGAGCCCCTCGCCGGCCAGCGCCCGGGATGGGCCGACTAGCCAGGAAGGACAGCCGATGACCACCACGTGCACCCGCCGCACCCTGGAGCTGGCCGGCCTGGACGTCCCGCTGATCGAGGCGGCCGGCGCGGCCGACGGCCCGCTGCTGACCGTGATCGCCGGTGTCCACGGCTGCGAGTACGCGTCCATGGCCGGGGTGCGCCGATGGGCGGCGGGCCTGGCCGGGCGGGAACTGCGCGGCCGGGTCCGGGTGGTCCCGGTGCTCAACCTGCCGGCGTTCGAGGCGCGCAGCCCGTTCGTCGTGCCGCAGGACGGCAAGAACCTCAACCGCTGCTTTCCCGGCGACACGGCCGGGACGCTGGCCGACCGGCTCGCCCATGCGGCGTTCACCCAGCTCATCGCGGGCTCGGACGCGGTGGTCGATGCCCACGCCGGGGACCTGCCCGAGGCGCTGGAGCCGTTCGCCCTGTACGACGCCGGGCCCGCGGAGGATCGGGCGCTGGCGCTGGCGCTCGCCTACGGGCTCGGCTACGTGATCAGGCAGGAACCCGGGCCCGGCCGCGCCGTGGCGGGATCGACCAGCGCCGCGGCCGCGGAGGCTGGCATCCCGGCGATCATCGCCGAGGCGGGCGGATGCGGCCTGGTCGAGGCCGAGGCGGTGGCCCGGCACGTCCGCGGCCTGGACGGAGTGCTCGCCGCGCTCAGCATGACCGACGCCGCGACGGCCCCCGGCACCGCGACTGTCCCCGGCACCTCCCCCGTCCCCGGCACCTCCCCCGTCCCCGGCACCTCCCCCGTCCGGCTGAACCGGTTCATATGGCTGCGGTGCTCGTCCGGCGGCTGGTGGGAGCCCGCGGTGCGCCCCGGTGAGGAGGTCAGGCAGGGCCAGGTGCTCGGCACGGTGAGCACCCTCGACGGGGAGCGGGTACTGGAGACGATCCACGCGCCGACGGCCGGGGTGCCGCTGTTCATCACCAGCTCCCCGGCCGTCGGCCCGGATGGCCTGCTCCTGGGCCTGGGCGCCGGATCCTAGGCCCCGGCGCCGGCCCGGCCTGCCGATCCGATCACGGGTAGTTGACCGGGCTGCCCAGGCCGGTCACCAGGTCATAGCCGGTCCCCGCAGTGCAATCGGTGCCGCAGGTTCCGTTGGTGCCGCTGGTGATGTCCCGCAGGTTGGTCGCATAGCCGCCCGAGTAGATCGCCGCCGCGCCCTGCAGCGCCGTCGCCCCGGCGGCCGCCCCGGCCGCGAGGATGCCGGCCCAGTCCGGCGCGCCGACGCTGGTGCCGCCGATCGTGAACCAGCCCGACTGCCCCTGGTACGACGTGCTGTCGTACACCGAGACGCCGGTGTTGGGGTTGGCGTCGAACGAGACGTCGGGGATGCCGCGCATCCCGCCGGTCAGCGCCGAGATGCTCGTGGCGCCATAGACCGGTCCGCTGTAGCCGTTCTGCGTGGCGGGGATCGCCTCATAGGCGGAGATCCCGCCGCCCGAGCCCGACCAGGCCGTCTCCGACGTGAACCCGGCGCAGGAGGTGCCGCTGCACCCGTTCAGCGTCGTCCCGCCCACCGCGATCACCTTCGGTGACGCTGCGGGGTACTCGGCCCCGTGCCCGCTGTCTCCCGAGGAGGCGGTGTAGAAGGTGCCGGGATGGGTCATGTCGGAGTCATAGGTCGTCTCGCCGCTCGACTCGCCGCCGCCCCAGCTCATCGAGACTTCCGTGGCGCCCAGGTTGTTCGCGTAGACGACCGCGCCGAACAGGTTGCTGTCGCTGTTGCTCGCCGCCTCGACCAGCACGATCTTGGCGGCGGGTGCCTCCGCGTGCGCCCATTCGATGTCGAGCGACTCCTCCAGCGCCCAGCCGCTGTTGGTCTTCGGCTTGCTGCCCTGGGCGTAGACCTGCTCGAAGCAGGGGCCCGACTGGCCGAGCGAGGTGCAGGTGGCCAGCTTGGCGTAACCGTACTGGGCGTTGAACGTGTTCAGGTCCGACAGCGCGTTCGGGTCGTGGTAGGCGTCCACGATCGCGATGATCTGCCCGGCTCCCGCGCCGGAGCTTGGCGACAGCCCGGACAGGTTGTAGACCGACGCGATCGCGCTCGGCGGCAGCCCGGTCGGCGTGCTCGACGTGACCCGGGGCCGGCCGTCCGGCAGGTGCCCGATCGTCTTCACGACGAGCGGCGGCGTGGCCATGCCCGCGCCGCGCGCCGCGCCGGCGGCGCGAGCCACAGGCGATGCCATCGCGCCCGCGGCGCCCGACGCGGCCGCGACCGCGAGCACTGCCGAGGCTCCCAGCATGCCCAGTCGTCTGGTCAAGCTCATGCATGTTCCCTTCTCATGGCCCGGCATCCCGGGCGCCTGAGCGAATCATGATCAAGCATGACCAGGCGGTCAAGATAGAGTTTTGTTCCCATTTGAACGGACTCTGCCGGACGGGCCCGGTGGCGGGCGCGCACAGGCGACGCGGGACGCGCAGGCTCCAGCGGGCGCGATCGGCCGTCCGGTCAGGAGGCCGTCGCTTCGGGCTCGCTCCCCGCGTGCGTCGCCTCGGCGAGGCGCTTGATGGCGGTGAGCCGCCGGTCCCAGTCGTCTGCCACCTGGGTCATCGCGTGCGCGGCGGCATAGAGGCGGGCGGGCACGACCCGGTAGCGGACTTCACGCCCCAGCCGCCGGTGGCGCACCAGGCCGACGGCCTCGAGGACGGCCAGGTGCTTGCTGACCGCCTGGCGGGAGAAGGGAACCTCCGACGCCAGCGAGCTGGGCGTCGCCTCACCGTGGCGGACGAGGAGGTCCACGATGCGCCGCCGGGAGGGGTCAGCGACGGCGGACCAGAGCTCGTCGTCGGCCGGCTCGGTCATCGCCCGGGCCTGCCGACGGCGGCCTGACGGGCCGACTCCGCGAGACGGCCGAGGTAGCGGGCCCAGCCGGCGCGATGCTCGTGCGCATAGCGGTCCGTGTCGGCCTTCGGCCAGCCGAGCATGGCGAGGCCGCGCTCGACGACGCGCAGGCGGGTCCGTGCGGCAGCCTCGGCGACCAGGGTGAACTCCACGACCAGCGAGTTCCCCGGGCGCGGGTCCGCATGCTCTGGATGGTTCCACCGGAAGGAGAAGCGGTGCGGGGGCTCGACCGCTTCCACCACCAGGGGCACGATGCGACTGACCCCGCCGTCACACCGCGAGAACACGAGCCGGCCCTGTCCTCCCGGCCGGGCGTCGAGCTCGACCCGGTCGGCGAGCCACTGGGCGATCTGGTCCGCTTCGGTGATCGTGCGCCACACCACCTCGATCGGCGCCTCGATCACCACCTCGTGGCCGATCGAGCTGTCGTCGGTGCCCATCCGCTCATCCCCAGCTGCTGATCGGCATGTCGTCAGGCCATGGAGTCGCCGCGCCGCCCTCGAACCCTGACTTCAGGCCCAGCAGGAAGTAGGCCCACTTCGTGCTGCAGTGGTGCAGGAAGGGCCCAGCGTCTCGCCATCCGGCGTGGGTGAACAGCAAGTGCGTCTCCCCGCCGCCGTCGCGGAGCTCGAAGCTCAGATCGGTGTCCTGCCACTCGTCCGGGCCTTCCACGCAACGCCACCGCACCAGCGACGGCGGGACGAGCTCGCTCACCTCCATGACCGCGGCCGGCCTGGGGCCACCGAAGCCGAACGCCAGCCGCCCTCCTGGCCGGTCCTCGCCCTCGACGTCCCGTGTCCACCAGCCGGACAGCCCGGCCCTGGTGGCGACGGCGGCGTACACCTCGCCGATTGGCGCGCTGATCCCCACGTGATGCCGGATGTCAGCCATGACCACCTCCGATGCCAACTCGATACGCAACCGACGGTAGCAGGTTCTGAGGCGATGCGCAACTGATAGTTGCGAGTTGGCGGCCCGGCGGCCGCGGCCTCGCGCCGAGGCGCCGAAGGCGCGGCTGATCCATGGACTCAGAGCACCTAGAGCACTGATAGGCTATGCAGCATCATGTCCGCAGCCAGCATCGACGGAGGCGGTAGTGCCCGACTTCATCCCGGGCGAAGCCAGGCAAGCCGACGCGCTCGAGGAACTCGCCGCGTGCTTCAACCCCGACCACTACCGGGCCACCCTGGTCACCCGGCCCGGCCAGCCCCCGTGCCTGACCGTCACCAACCGGCACGCCACCCTGCTCACCGAGGACATCTACGCCGGCC
>JAJPIV010000145.1 GCA_021324595.1 Actinomycetota bacterium
CACCGGGTGGTCGAGTCGGCCAGCCTGGACCACGCCAGGGACCTGGCCGCCGAGGCGGCCGGGCGCGGCGAGGTGATCGTCGCCGTGGGCGGCGACGGCACGGCGGGCGCGCTCGCCGGGGTCGCGGCGAGCGCGGGCGCCCGGTACGGCCTGATCCCGGCCGGCCGGGGGAACGACCTGGCGGGCGTGCTCGGCATCCCCGCCGACCCGGCAGGCGCCGCCCGGATCCTGGCAGCCGGGGCGCTGCGCCGCGTCGACCTGATCGGGGTCGGCGTGCCGGGCCGGCCCGAGGCGATCGTCGCCGGCAGCGTGTACGCGGGATTGCCGGCGCTGGCCGGCCAGGTGGCCAACGCGACGCGCTGGCTGCCCGGGCCGCTGGTCTACCCGGCCAGCGCGCTGCGCGTGCTCGCCCGCTGGAAGGCGGTCAGGTTCACGGTGGCGATCGCCGGGCGCGCCCGGGCGGACGAGTTCGATGGATACGCGGTCGTGGTCGCCAACTCCGCCTACTTCGGCGCCGGGATGCAAGTCGCCCCGCCGGCCAGGATCGACGACGGCCAGCTGGACCTGGTGCTGATGCGCCACGGCCCCAAGATGACGTTCGTCCGGGCGCTGCTGAAGATCAGGGACGGAGGCCACGTGGCGCTGCCCGAGGTCGCGCTGGACCGCGGGGCGGACGTGACGCTCACGATGGCCCGGGATCTTCCCGCGGCGGCCGACGGGGAGCCGCTGCCGTTCGCGGCCCCGCTGGCCGCGGGCACTCCGCTGCGGATCCGGGCGCTGCCCGGCGTCCTCACCGTGCTCGCCCCCGGCGCCGTGCCGGGCGGCGGGTGAGCCCGCGCCCCCCGCGCTATGACCGCTGGACGTGCCCGCCGAGGAAGGACGCCACGAACGCCGGGTCGGCCTGCAGCTCGGCGGGCGTGCCGGCCATCCGCAGCTCGCCGCCGCCCATCACGTAGGTGTGGTCGGAGACCGCGAGCACGGCCCGCGCGCGCTGCTCGACGATCAGGACCGCCGAGCCGTGCCTGGCCAGCTGCCGCACCTGCTCCTCCAGCAGCTCGCGGGCGATCGCGGGGGCGAGGTTGGCGGTGGGCTCGTCGAGCAGGAACACGCTGGGCCGCAGCATGAGCACCCGGCCCATCGCGAGCATCTTGCGCTCCCCGCCGCTCAGCTTCCCGGCGGGCCTGCGCAGCATGCCGGACAGGCGCGGGAACACGGCCAGCACGTGCTCCATCGCGGGGCCGACCTGGCCGCGCCCGAGCAGGTAGCCGCCCATCTCCAGGTTCTCCCGGACGGTCAGCGGCGCGAAGACGTCGTCCACCTGCGGGACGTATCCCACGCCGGCCCTGGCCATGTCCTCCGGGGGAGAGTTGGTCACCTCGCGCCCGTCCACGCTCACCCGGCCGCCGCTGACCCGCAGCACCCCGGTCAGCGCCTTGAGCAGCGTGCTCTTGCCCGAGCCGTTCGGGCCGACCACCGAGGCGACCTTGCCGGGCTCGGCCCGCACGCTCACCCCGCGGATCACCGGGTCGCCGCCATACCCGGCCGTCACCCCGTCTGCCTGCAGGCCGGTGCGCCCGTCACCCGACAAGGTAGGCCTCCACGACCTCGGCCCGGCCCCGCAGCTGCGCCATGGTGCCCTCGGCGAGCACGGCGCCCTCGGCCATCACGATGACCGGGTCGCAGAACTCGTCCATGATCGCCAGCTCGTGCTCGACCATGAGGATCGTCATCCCCTCGCGGCACAGCTCGCGCAGCCCCTCCCCGATCCGCCTCGCCAGCTCGGGGTGGACGCCCGCCATCGGCTCGTCGAGCAGCAGCATGTCCGGCTCGCTCATGAGCGCCCGCATGATCTCGACCAGCCGGCGCTGGCCGCCGCTCAGCTCGCCCGCGTAGTCGTTGGCGTGGCGCTCCAGGCCGAACCGGGCCAGCAGGCCCCGCGCCCGCTCGATCGCCGCCGCCTCGTCGGCCCGCCAGTACCACCGCCCGGCGAGCGCCCCGAGGAACGAGTCGCCGCGGTGGCCGGGAACCGCGGAGAGCAAGTTCTCCAGCACCGTCAGCCGCTTGAACTCGCTCGCCAGCTGGAACGTCCGCACCAGCCCGAGCCGCGCCCGCCGGTAGGCCGGCAGGTGGGTGATCTCCGCCCCCTGGTAGAAGATCCGCCCCGAGGAGGCCCGCTCGGTCCCGGCCAGCAGCGACAGCAGCGTGGACTTGCCCGCGCCGTTCGGGCCGATCAGCCCGGTGAGAGTGCCGCGCCGGACCGACAGCGACACGCCCGCGACCGCGTGCACCCCGCCGAACTCCTTGCTCACGCCCTCGGTCCGCAGGATGTCCCGGACCGGCTCGGGCCGCGGGTGGCGGCGGGCGGGCCGGGGGAACCCGCCCGCGGCCGGGCCTGCCGCCGGCCCGGCCGGACGCCCCGGCTCCCGGCCGGCCGCGGGCCCGCCGGAACCCCCCGGCGCGGCGGCGGCCGCGGTCCCGGCGACGGCCAGCGCGGCCGCCGGCCCGGCCGCCGGCCCGGCGCCACGGCCCGCGGCCGCCGCGGGCAGCGCCCGCCACGGCGGCCAGGGCCGGCGCGGGATGACCCGCTTGCGCTCGGGGAGGATCCCCTGCGGGCGGACCCACAGGAACACGGCGATCAGCACGCCGATCGCCACCCACTGAAGCGAGGGCAGCAGGTTGGGCGGCAGGCTCGGGTTGGAGTTCGAGATGAACCTGGTGATCTCCTCGAAGCCGACCGGGACGAGCACCGCGCCGAGCACCGCGCCCGCGTGGTTCCCCATGCCGCCGATGATCACGGCGGTGAACAGCACGATCGTCTCGGCGTAGCTCCACGCCGCCGGCGACCAGACGCCGATGAAGCTGACCAGGACCGCCCCGGACAGGCCGGCGATCGCGCCGCCGGTGACCAGCGCCCCGGTGCGCAGCGCGACCAGGTTCTTGCCGAGCGAGTCGGCGACCTTGTCGTTGTCCCGCATCGCCCGCAGCGTGCGCCCGTAGGGCGACTCGGTGATCCGGTGGACGAGCCACCAGATCACCGCGGCCAGCGCCAGGCCGCCGACCGCGTAGCCCACCTGGTAGGCGTTCGACGTGGTCACGAACATCCCCTGGCGCAGCGGCGCCGGCACCAGGGCGACGCCGGCGTCGCCGTTGAAGAGCGGGCGGTAGTCGGTCACGAGCACGTTCAGCAGCACGGCGGTGACCAGCAGGCCGACCGCCGCGAAGTCGCCGCGCAGCCGGCGGCCGACCAGGAACGTGAACGGCAGCGCGAGCAGGCCGCCGGCGGCCGCGGCGCCGATCCACGGCAGCGGGAACGGCAGGCCGAACCCGCCGACGTAGGTCTGGAAGCCGCCGTTGGCGGTGTCGGGGGGCAGGGCCAGGACCGCCGCGACGTAGGCGCCCGCGGCCTGGAAGATGATGAACCCGAAGTTGGTCACGCCCGCGACCCCGAACTGCTGGCTCAGCCCGAGGCAGGCCATGGCGTCCACCGCGGCGTAGACCAGCAGGATGATCAGGTAGAACATCGTCCCCCGCCTAGGTCCGGGCGCCCAGCAGGCCGGCCGGCCGGACCGCCAGCATGCCGAGCAGGATCACGAACGCGACCACGTACTTGTAGTCCGCCGGGATGTAGACGGCGCTGACCTCGGTGGCCAGGCCGATCACCAGCGCGCCGAGCATCGCGCCGTAGGCATGCCCCGGCCCGCCGAGGAACACCGCGGCGAGGATCAGGATCAGGAAGATGTCGGTGCTGGTGGCGGTGAACGTCCCGACGTCGATCGCGAAGACCGTGCCGGCCAGGCCGCACAGCGCGCCGGTCAGCGCCCAGGTCAGCCCGATCACGCGGCTGGCCCGGATGCCGCAGTTGCGGGCGAGCATCCGGTTGGCCGCGGTGGCCCGCATCGCCTTGCCGAGCCTGGTGTACCGGAGCAGCGCGTGCACGGCCACCATGACCACCAGGCTGATCCCGATGATCGCGAGCTGGGCGGTGGTGAGCACCAGCCCGCCGAGCCGGATCGTGCTCCCCTGGCTCATCCGGTACGAGACGCCGACCCCGCCGGTGACGGCGGCGACCGAGAACTCCACGATCAGCGCCATCCCGAGCGAGACGATGACCAGCGTGATCGGCGCGGCGCCCCGCCGCTGGAACGGGGCGTAGACCAGGTAGTTGAGCAGCACCGACAGGACGGCGCAGGCGGCCATCGCCGCCAGGGTGCCGAGCCAGATCGGCATCCCGGCCGCGTTGACCGCGTACGCGGTGTACGCCCCGGCGGTCATCACCGCCGCGAACGCGAGGTTGAGCACGTCGGTGACGGCGAACTGCAGGGTGAACCCCACGGCCGCGATGGCCAGCACCGAGGCGGTGATCAGGCCGAAGCCGACCGAGGCGACCAGCAGGCTCACCGGCGCCTCCGGACCGCCCGGGCCGCTGGCGCCGGGCCCCCCGCGGGGAGCCCGGCGCCAGCGCGGGCCGCAGGGCCAGCCGTCACGGCTCCACCGAGCGCAGCTGGGCGGCGCTGATGTTGCCGGACACGATCACCTGGCCGGCCGGGCTGTAGGTGTCGATCTGGAAGATGCCCGGCGAGTCGTGGTAGGCGTCGAAGACCGTCGGGCCGCCCGGCCCGATGTAGCGGATCTTCTTGCCCGCCTTGAGCGCGGCCACGCCCTGGGCGAACGAGTGCACCACGACCGCGCCGGGGACCCCGTCGCCGATCGTGACGATCCAGGGCCGCCACTTCGCCACGTCGGTGCTGTGCGCGGCCACCATCGCCAGCGCCGCCAGGTTCATGCCGTCGTACAGGTGCACCGCGCCCGTGGCGGTGAAGTAGGTGGTGAAGTCGCCCGTCTGGGCCCCGCTCACCTTGCCCTTGACCGCGAGCAGCGCCTTGGTGAAGGCATCGTAGGCCGGCCCGCTGGTCGCGGTGACCAGGTTGTCGGCGTGGAAGTTCGCGGCGAACACCTTCGCGCCGACCGCCTTCGCGCTGGCGCTGAAGAAGGCCGGGGAGATCGCCGCGGAGGTGCCGATGATCGGGATCATCTTGCCGCCGTTGAGCTGCTTGATCTCGGCGAACAGCGTCGGGTCGGCATTGCCGAGCGCCTCGGTCATGATCGCGTCCGGGTGCGCCGCGACGATGGTGGCGGCCTCGGTGCGGTAGGTGGTCGCGTTCAGGTCGAGCGTCACGTTCGCGACCAGCTTCATCCCGGCCTTGGCGATGGCCTGGATAGCCGGCTGCACGAAGGTCTGCGACCCGATGTCGTTGCCGAACGCCAGCGCGATCCGCTTGTAGCCGAGCTGCTTGGCGATCACCGTCATCGCGTAGGACTCCGCCAGGTCGGGCGGCACCAGCCGGTAGAAGTAGGGGTACTTGACGTGGTCGAACTCGGACTGGCCGGTCATGCAGAACATGACGGTCTTGTGCTGGTTGATCACGGGCACGACCGAGGCCGCCTCGTCCGAGGTGCAGCCGATGATCAGCTCGAGGTTCTTGGTGGTGGCGAACAGGTTGCCCACGGCGGGAACCGCGTCGGCGGGCTCGCCCCGGGTGTCGGCGGTCTTGCACACCACCTTGTGGCCGAGTATCCCGCCCGCCTGGTTGATCGCGTTCGCCGTGCCCTCGCACGACACCAGGTAGGTGGGGCCGAGCGCCGCGTCCGGGCCGCTGAACGGCGCCACGTCGGCGAACACCAGCGGCCCGCTGGACGTCGGCGAGGTGCCGGAGGAGCCGCCGCAGGCGGCGAGCGCGCCCGCGAGCGCCACGGCCGCCACGGCGGCGAGCGGGCGCGGCCAGCGGAGGCGGCCGCGCGGGGCAGATGGGCGGGTGGCCAGCGCCACCGGTCCGGAGGGTTCACTCATCGCTGTCACCTCTGTGCCTGCGTTGTGCGGGTGGTGCAGGATCGGGCCGGGCCTAGAACCCGGCGGGTGCGTGCTCGGCGGGCCGCCACCGCCAGTCGCCGAGGTCCGCCTCCTCGGCGACCACGCGGTTGCTGATGGTGCCGACGCCCTCGACGGTCACCTCGATCAGGTCGCCCGGCTGCAGCCAGACAGGTGGCTTCCTCGCGAAGCCGACTCCGCCCGGCGTGCCGGTGGCGATCACGTCGCCGGGCCTGAGCCTTGTGAATGAGGAGAAGAACTCGATCGCGCTGGGGATGTCGACGATCATCTGGGAGGTGCGGGCCGACTGCATGACCTGGCCGTTCAGCGTGGTGGTCAGGGCCACGTCAGTGACGTCGACCTCGTCGGCCGTCACCAGCTCGGGCCCGGCCGGCATGGTCCCCTCGAAGTTCTTGCCGGCCGTCCACTGGGTGCCGGCGCGCTGCCACTCCCTGGCCGAGGCGTCGTTCAGGACCACGTAGCCGGCGATCGCGGCCATGGCGTCGCGCGCGCGGATGTAGCGCCCGCCCGTGCCGATCACGACGCCGAGCTCGCCCTCGTAGTCGAACCGGCTGCTCAGCGCCGGCCTGACCAGGTCGGCGTAGGGGCCGGCCAGGCTGCCGGTCCCCCGCACGAACGCCTCCGGCCAGGTGGGGACCTCCCGGCCGCCCTCGATCGCGTGCTCGCTGTAGTTCACGCCCAGGCACAGGATCCGCGGCGCCTCCGGCACCGCGGGCGCGAAGTCCGCCGGCTCGGGGCTGATCCCGTCGCGGCCGGACACCGCCGAGATCGCGCCGAGCGCGGCGGGGCCGATCTCGAGCACGCGCCGCAGCGACGAGAGCTCCGGATCACCGGTCGCGTCGGCCACGTCCACGTAGCCGTTCGCCCCCGCCACGTGCAGGCGGGGCCCGCGGGCAGTGATGATGGTCGCCAGCCGCACGCATGCCTCCTTCGGGCATCTCCGGGAGCGCCGGGCGGGCCCGCGGCCCCGCCCGGCCCGGCGGGCCGCGGCACCCGGTCGCTCCTGGCCAAATTGGTGTGAGCAATCGATTGGTTGAGCATAGGTCGCACGGGAGACCAGGGTCAAGACCGGACTTGCCGGACTGAACATCACAACTCTGTCACAGACGCCGCCCGATTGGTAGGATTGGTTCAGCAGTGACGCGGCGGTGGGCGAGGACGGGAAGCGCGGCGACCATGGCAGGCCGGGAGGGACCAGGGGGCGGGCGCGCCCGCAGCGCGGAGGCGCTGGCCGATCTCATCGTGAGCCACGCGATGCGGGCCGGCCTCGGGCCGGGCGGCCGGCTGCCGACCGAGCGCCAGCTCGCAGGCGACCTGGGCATCACCCGGTCCACGGTGCGGCAGGCGCTCGCGATCCTGCAGGCCGACGGCCACATCTCCCGCGAGGTCGGCCGCGGCACCTACCTGCGCTCGGTGCCCGGCCGCCGCCCGGGGCCGGCGGACCAGGCCGGCGGGACGCCCGGCCCGCCCGGCGGGCAGGAGGCGGGCCAGGGCGCGGGCCCGGCGCCGGCGCCCGCCCGGGACCCGGCCGCCGACCGCGGGGCGTTCGCGCCGGCGGACGTCATGATGGTCAGGCGCCTGCTGGAGCCTCCCGCGATGCCGCTCGCCGTCGCCTGGGCCACCGCGGCCGACTTCGCCGAGATGGACCGCTGCCTGGCCGGCGGGGACCGGGCCGCCAGCTACGGCGAGTTCGAGGCCTGGGACCTGGCGCTGCACCGCAGCATCATCACCGCCACGCACAGCCCCCTGCTGGTCACGCTCTACGCGACGGTCGAGGCGGCCCGGCACGGGCGGATGTGGGGTGACCTGAAGCGGCGCAGCGCGTCGGCGGAGCACCGCCTGCAGTACCAGTCCGACCACCACCGCATCGTCGCCGCGCTCAAGGCACG
>JAJPIV010000026.1 GCA_021324595.1 Actinomycetota bacterium
GCCGCCCCCGGCACCCGGGCCCTCCCACCGGAACGACCCCGAATCCGCCCACCGGGACGACCCCGAATCCGGGCCGCCCCCGGCACCCGGGCCCTCCCACCGGAACGACCCCGAATCCGCCCACCGGGACGACCCCATGTCACCAGCGTGGTCCCGCCCGGCGGGCGGGCGGGACCGTTCGCCGGGGCCGCCTGGACGGCCATACCCTGGCTCGTCGGCCGCCTGCCACTCCCCGGTGGCGCGGTACCCGTCCCGGGCGGCATCGTAGCCGTCGCCGGCCGCGCCGTACCCGCCGTCCGGGTATGCCGGACCGTGCCAGCCGCCCGCCGGCGGCCGCCGCGACCACGGGCCTTCGTCCGCGTCGTCCTCCCACGCGAAGCCGTCCGGCGCGGCGCGCGTCCCGGCCTCCCAAGCCGGGCGGGCGCCGGGGCCGGTGCCGAACTCCTCGCCGAGATCGTCGAAGTCCGCGTCGCCGTAGGGCTCGCCCCCCCGCGCGGGATCCCTGCCGGGCAGCCAGTCGTCGCCACCGGAGCTCATTCACTCACCGCCCGCATCGGAGCTGACCAGCTCGCCGACTGGGTTCCCGGTCAGGCGCTCGGCGTCCAGCGCCTCTTGCAGCAGCGTCGCTGCCGCCGCCTGATCGACGACGGCACGCCGCTGCCGGGAACCTCGTCCGCCCGCGCGGAGCGCGGCCTCGGCGAGCACGGTCGTGAAGCGCTCGTCCACGAGCCTCACGGAGGCCGGCGCGATCGCCCGGGCGAGCGCCACCGCGAACGCGCGCGCCGCCGCGGCGGAGGCGCCCGGCCGGCCCGACAGCCCGACCGGCAGCCCCACCAGCACCTCGACCGCTGCGCGGTCGGCGGCGAGCCTGGCCACCTGCGCCACGTCGCCGCGGCCCCGCCGCACCGTGGCGACGGGGCTGGCGAGAATGCCGCGCGGGTCGCTGCCGGCGACGCCGATCCGCACCGACCCGACGTCCACCGCCAGCCGAGCGCCCGGCCTCACCGCACCGCTTCCCATGCGCAGTGACGTCGCGTCTTCCCTGCCCGGATGGGACACGACTTCACGGTACGCCACCCGGTGAGCTGATGTCGGCGATAACGTCGCGAACCGCATCAAACGCCTCTGCGAGCGCCTGGCCCGCCCGGTCGCCGAGCGCCGCGCCACCACCCTGGGCGATATCGTCCCGCCCGCCTCCCCGGCCGCCGAGGGCAGCCGTCGCCCGCGCGATCAGCTGGCCGGCCGCCAGGCCGATGCCGCGGGCTGCGTCGTTGACCGCGATCACGACAGCCGGACGGTCCGCGGGCACGCCGGCCACCACCACCACGGCGGGCCGCCGGGCCGGGACCAGGCCACGGATGTCGACGGCGAGCTTGCGCATCCCGTCCGCGGGCGTCCCGTCCGGCGCCCGGTGAGCAACGTAGGCGACGCCGTTCACATCGTCGGCCTGCGCCGCCGCCTGCGCCGCCACGTTCGCGAGCTGGGCCGCCTGCATCCGCTGCAGGTCGCGCTCGGCCTCGCGGAGCCTGGACACGATCCCCGCCACCCGTTCCGCCAGGTCCGCGCGGGGCGCCTTGAGCTGCTCGCTGAGCTGGGTGACCAGCAGGCTCTCGCGGGCCAGGAAGCGGAACGCGTCGATGCCGACCAGCGCCTCGACCCGCCGGACGCCCGAGCCGATCGACGATTCACCAAGGATCTTGACCAGGCCGAGCTGACCGGACCTGGCCACGTGCGTGCCGCCGCACAGTTCCCGCGAGTAGTCGCCGACCTCCACCACCCGAACCTCGTCCCCGTACTTCTCGCCGAACAGCGCGAGCGCCCCCATCGCCCGGGCCTCGTCCAAAGACGTGTAGAAGGCCCGGACGTCGAGGTCGTCGATGAGGACCTCGTTCACCTCGGACTCGACATCGGCGAGGACGGACGGCGGCACCGCGCCGATGGCCGTGAAGTCGAACCGGAACCGGCCGGGCGAGTTCTCCGAGCCGGCCTGGGCCGCGGACTCGCCGAGCGCGCCCCGGAACGCCCGGTGCACCAGGTGCGTCGCCGTGTGCGACCGGGAGATCGCCCGGCGCCGGTCGACGTCGATCCGGGTGCGCACCGCGTCGCCGATCGTGACCTCTCCCCGGGTGACTCGGCACCGGTGCACGATCAGGCCGGGAACGGGCGACTGCACGTCCCGGATCTCGACCAGCCCGCCGTCGCCGTGGCCCTGGACACGCATCACACCGGTGTCGGCCAGCTGGCCGCCCCCCTCCGCGTAGCAGGGCGTGCGGTCGAGCACGACGTCCACCTCGGTGCCCTCGCCCGCCGCGGGTACCGGCGACCCGCCCGAGAGCAGGCCGATCACACTGCCGTCCGATTCGATCTCGTCGTAGCCGGTGAAGGTCACGGCGCCGGATCGCTCGAGGAACCGCGCGAACACCGAGATGTCCGCGTTGCCGGTCTTCTTCGTCGCCGCGTCCTCCTTGGCCCGCTGCCGCTGCTGCGCCATCAGCCGGCGGAACTCCGCCTCGTCGACGCTCAGGCCCTGCTCGGCCGCCATCTCCAGGGTCAGGTCGATCGGGAACCCGTAGGTGTCGTGCAGCTGGAACGCCTGCGCCCCGCTGATCGCGCGCCCTCCGCGCCGGACGGCTTCCTCCGCGGCCGCATCGAAGATCGCCGTGCCGGTGCGCAGCGTCGCCAGGAACGTGCCCTCCTCCGCGTCGAGCACGGTGTGGATCCGGGGCGCGTCCCTGACCAGGTCGGGGTACTGGTCGCCGAGCGCCCGGATCGCCACCGACGCGAGCTCGTGCAGGTACCGGTCGCCCAGGCCGCCTTGCGCCGCGCGGCCGCCGTCACCGCCGCGCTGCGACCCGGCCAGCAGCCGCAGGTTCCGCACGGTCCGCCGGACGATGCGGCGCAGCACGTATCCCCGGCCCTCGTTGGACGGGATGACGCCGTCGGCCACGAGCATCACCGCCGCCCGCACGTGGTCAGCCACCACCCGCAGCGCCACGTCGGCACGGTGGTCACGGCCGTACTTCCGCTCGGTCAGCTCCGCCGCCTTGTCGAGCACGCTCCAGGTGGTGTCGATCTCGTAGAGGTTGTCCACTCCCTGAAGCAGGGTCGCCATCCGCTCCAGGCCCATGCCGGTGTCGATGTTCCGCGACGGAAGCTCGCCGGCGACGTCGAAGTCCTCCTTGCTGCGGACCGCGCTGAGCTGGTACTGCATGAACACGAGGTTCCACACCTCGAGGTAGCGGTCCTCGTCGGCCACCGGCCCGCCCTCGCGGCCGTACTCCGGGCCGCGGTCGTAGTAGATCTCCGAGCACGGGCCGCCGGGGCCCGGCACCCCCATGTGCCAGTAGTTGTCCGCCAGCCCCCGGCGCTGGATCCGCTCCTCCGGCACCCCGATCTTGTCCCGCCAGATGGCGAACGCCTCGTCGTCGCCGGTGTAGACCGTCGTCCAGAGCCGGCTCTCCGGGAAGCCGAAGCCGCCCTCGGACTCCGGCCTGGTGAGCAGCTCCCAGGCCAGCGGTATGGCCTGCTCCTTGAAGTAGTCGCCGAACGAGAAGTTCCCCAGCATCTGGAAGAAGGTGGCGTGCCTGGTGGTCTTGCCGACCTCGTCGATGTCCGGCGTCCGCACGCACTTCTGCACGCTCACCGCCCGCCGGTAGGGCGGCACCCGCTGGCCGAGGAAGTACGGCTTGAACGGGACCATTCCCGCGTTCACCAGGAGCAGGGTGGGATCCTCGGCGACCAGGCTGGCCGACGGCACGATCGCGTGCCCCCGCTCGGCGAAGTAGTCAAGGAAGCGGCGGGCGATCTGTGCCGACTCCATCAACGGCCATCCTTCTGGTTGTCGCTGCCTGCGGCGCGCCCTCCGCCGGGCGGCACCTGCTGACCTATGAGGGTATTGCCTGCCCGGGGCTGGCGCCGATCGATATACCGAGCGTGACGGGCGGCGTGCTCGGCCATGCCTTCCCGGACGTCACGGACGAAGCGCCAGACTCCCCGCCCGCCCGGCCGGCGCAGGCCAGCTTGACCGCCGCGGCGCACCAGCCCGGCCAGCCTGCGGTACGCGACGACCCCGCCGATCGCGCCGGCCGCCAGGCCCCATGCCGTGCCGATCATCAGCCACAGGAGGCGGCGCATCACCGGGCGGCCCCGTTCCGCGCGGGCAGCTCCCGCACCCGGCCGGAGCGGCGCAGCGCGAGCGCCCGCCGCACGCCGTAGCCGGCCGCCGCCAGCTTGAGCACCGGCCCGCCCACCCCGGAGGCGATCAGCCGCGCGGTCCCGGCGAGGGCCGTGACCTGGTCCGAGAGCTCGGACATGCTGGCGGACACCTGCTCCACGGTCTCTGCCAGGGCGCCGGTCCGGGCCAGCTGCTCATCGGCCCGATCGACCGCGGCCTGCGCGCGCCGCAGCAGGTCGTCGGCGCGGTCGCGGTAGCCTTCCAGCAGCGCGGTGGCAGCCGAGACCAGCCGGGCGACCCTGGCGAGCACGTAGCTGGCCGCGCACATGGCGACCGCGAAGAACCCGGCCGCGACCAGGGCGGCCACCTGCCCGGCTTCCATCGGCTCTCCCTCCCGGCTGGCCCGGCGATCGCTGCGCCGAACCCTATCGCGAGACGCCATCCGGCCGGGCGCGCTACGGGGCGGGGCCGTCGCCGCCGGGCACGGGGCCATCCCCGCCGAGGGCCTCGCGCACGCGCGCGGCGCGGTCTGCCCAGCGGGCCTCCGCGCCGTGCCGGGACGGCTCGTAGTACCTGCGGCCCCGGGCCGGAACGGGCGCGTACTCCTGCCGGACGATCCCCTCGGGGAAGTCGTGCGGGTACAGGTAGCCCTCGCCGTGCCCGAGCCGCGCCGCGCCCGGGTAGCTCGCGTCGCGCAGGTGCACGGGGACGGGCCCGGTCCGCCCGCTCCTGACGTCCTCCGTGGCCGCCGAGATCGCCCGGATCACCGCGTTCGACTTGGGCGCGAGCGACAGGTGGATCACCGCCTGGGCCAGGTTGATCCGCGCCTCGGGGAGCCCGACCAGCTCGGCCGCCTGCGCCGCGGCGACCGCGACGGCCAGCGCGGACGGGTCGGCCATCCCGATGTCCTCGCTGGCGTGCACGACCAGCCTGCGGCCGATGAACCTGGGATCCTCCCCGGCCTCGATCATCAGCGCCAGGTAGTGCAGCGCCGCGTCAACGTCGCTGCCCCGGATCGACTTGATGAACGCGCTCGTGACGTCATAGTGCTGGTCGCCGGCCCGGTCGTAGCGGACGGCGGCGCGGTCGACGGCGCGCTCCAGCGCCGTCACGCCGATCTCGCCGCCGCCGGGCAGGGCGAGCGCGGCCGCCTCCAGGCAGGTGAGCGCACGGCGGGCGTCCCCGCCCGCCATCCGGACCAGGTGGCCGGCGGCCGGCTCGGCCAGGCTGACCCGGCCGCCCAGGCCGCGCTCGTCGGCGACGGCCCGCCTGATCAGCTCCCGCATGTCCGCCTCGCCGAGCGGCCGCAGCGTGAGCAGCAGCGAGCGGGACAGCAGCGGCCCGACCACGGAGAACGACGGGTTCTCGGTGGTCGCGCCGATGAAGGACACCCAGCGGTTCTCCACGGCCGGCAGCAGGGCGTCCTGCTGCGCCTTGTTGAAGCGGTGCACCTCATCCACGAACAGCAGCGTCTGGGTGCCGCCGTGGCCGAGCTCGGCCCTGGCCGCGTCTATCGCCGCCCGCACCTGGCCGACCCCGGCCGAGACCGCGGAGATCTCCACGAGCCGGCGGCCGGTCACCTGGCTCAGCACATGGGCGAGGGTGGTCTTGCCGGTCCCGGGCGGGCCCCAGAGCAGCACGGACATCGGCGCCGCGCGCTCGGCCAGGGTGCGCAGCGGCGAGCCCGGGCCGGTCAGGTGCGGCTGGCCGAGCACCTCGTCGAGGCTGCGCGGCCGCATCCGGACCGCGAGCGGGGCGACCGCCCGCGCGGCGTCCTCCGCGGCGGCGTCGAAGAGGCTGGCGCGCTGGCCCGTGCCCGGCGTGGACATGTGTTCGACGGTACTCGACGCCGCGGCCCGCGCCGGCCCCGCCGCCTCAGCGCGAGTCGTGCGCGACCCTGACCGGATGCGCCGGGGCCGGCTCCAGCACCACGTCTACCCCTGCCTCCCGGCGCTGGTCGGCCGTGATCGGGGTCGGCGCCCCGGTCAGCGGGTCGAATCCGGAGGCGGCCTTGGGGAACGCGATGACGTCCCTGATCGACGGGCGCCCGGTGAGGAGCATGAGCATCCGGTCCCAGCCGAACGCGATCCCGCCGTGCGGGGGCGGCCCGTAGCGCAGCGCGTCGAGGAGGAAGCCGAACTGGCGGCTCGCCTCCTCGCGGGACAGGCCGATCACGTCGAAGACCCGCTGCTGCAGGGCGGGGCGGTGGATCCGGATGGACCCCCCGCCGATCTCGGTCCCGTTGCAGACGATGTCGTAGGCGTCGGCCAGCGCCCCGGCCGGGTCGGAGTCGAACTTGCCGGCCCACTCCGGCAGCGGCGCGGTGAACGGATGGTGGACCGCGGTCCAGCCGCCCTCGCCGTCCTCCTCGAACATCGGCGCATCGACTACCCACGTGAACGCCCATGCCGCAGGGTCGATCAGCCCGCACCGCGCGCCGATCTCCAGCCGGGCGGCCCCGAGCAGCGCTTGCGCGGTGGCCGCCGGCCCGGCCGCGAAGAACACGCAGTCCCCCGGGCCCGCCCCGGCCGCGCCGGGCAGCCCGGCGCGCTCGGCGTCGGACAGGTGCCGGGCCACCGGCCCGGCGTCGGCCACCGCGCCATCGGCGCGCACGAGCACGTAGGCGAGCCCCTTCGCGCCGCGCGACCGTGCCCATTCCTGCCAGCCGTCGAGCTCGCGCCTGCTCTGCGCCGCCCCGCCGGGCATGACGACCGCGCCCACGTGCGGTGCCTGGAACACCCGGAAGGCGGTCCCCGCGAAGTAGGCGGTCAGGTCCCTGAGCTCGCAGCCGAAGCGCAGGTCGGGCTTGTCCGACCCGAACCTGCTCATCGCCTCGGCGTAGGTCATCCGCGGGATCGGCGTGGCCACCTCATGGCCGGCGATCTCCCGCCACAGCAGCCGCACCAGCTCCTCGGCCACCTCGATCACGTCGTCCCGGGTCACGAAGCTCATCTCCAGGTCGACCTGGGTGAACTCCGGCTGCCGGTCGGCCCGGAAGTCCTCGTCGCGGAAGCAGCGCACCAGCTGGTAGTACCGCTCCAGGCCGGCGACCATCAGCAGCTGCTTGAACAGCTGGGGGGACTGCGGCAGGGCGTACCAGCTCCCCGGGCGCAGCCGCACCGGGACCACGAAGTCCCTGGCGCCCTCCGGGGTGGAGCGGGTCAGGAACGGGGTTTCCACGTTCACGAAGCCCAGCCTGGCCATGAGGTCACTGACCAGGTACGCGGCCCGGGACCTGGCCCGGATCGCCGCGGCCATCTCGGGCCGGCGCAGGTCCAGGTACCGGTAGCGGAGCCGGACCTCCTCGTTCAGCTCGCCGCTCCCGTCCAGCGGGAACGGCAGCGGGTCGCACGCGGAGAGGATCTCGAGCCGCTCGGCGGCGACCTCGATCTCGCCGGTGGCCAGCTCCGGGTTCTCGTTCCCCGCGGGGCGCCGCCGCACCCGCCCGGTGACGAGCACGCAGTACTCGGCCCGCAGCTCGTGGGCGACGTCCTCCTCGCGCAGCACCACCTGGACGATGCCGCTGGCGTCCCGCAGGTCCACGAACGTGACCCCGCCATGGTCCCGGCGCCGCGCCACCCAGCCCGCGAGCGTGACCCGCTCTCCGGCCTGCGCCGCGCGCAGCGTGCCCGCCTCGTGCGTGCGGATCATCGCCTACCCAGCCTTCCTGTCGAAGCGCACATCCCCGGCCGCCCGCCGCCGCCCGGCCGCAGCGCCCGGCACGGCCGCCGAGCGCCCCGGGGCCGCCTCCGCGGCGGGGCCGGTGCCGCCCGCCGCCGGGCGATGCCAGGGGAACGGGCCGCGCGTCGGCCCGGCTCCCCCGGCCCCGGGCTTCAGGCCCGCGCCGGTCCGGTGACGGGAGCCAGCCCGGCCAGGAACGGATTGGCCCTCCGCTCGGCCCCGATCGTGGTGCGCGGCCCGTGGCCGGCCAGCACCACGGTCTCGTCCGGCAGCGGCAGGCAGACCCTGGCCAGGCTATCGAGGATCGCCTGGTGGTCGCCGCCGGGCAGGTCGGTCCGGCCGATGGAGCCGGCGAACAGCAGGTCGCCGGTGAAGATCGTGCCCGGCGCCGCCGAGCTGCCCGCGCCGGGCCCGGTGCCCGCCGGAGCGGCCCCCGGCAGCCGGAACGTCACCGATCCCCTGGTGTGCCCGGGCGCGTGGTCGACGACGAGCCGCACCCCGGCCAGCTCGATCGCCGCCCCGTCGGCGAGCTCGCGGACCTCCTCCGGCTCGGTGAACGCCAGCCCGCCGAACAGCTGCCGCCCCGCCCCCGCCGGCAGGCCCCTGGCCGGGTCGGACAGCAGCGCGCGGTCGGCCGGGTGGATGTAGGCAGGGATGTGCCGGGCGCCGCAGACCGGCGCGACCGACCACACGTGGTCGACGTGGCCGTGGGTGAGCAGGACCGCCGCCGGGCGCAGGCGGTAACGGTCGGTGATCTCCTCGATGCCCGGCTCGGCGTCCTGCCCGGGATCGATGATCAGGCACTCCTCGCCGGGCCCGGCCGCGAGCACGTAGCAGTTCGCGGCGAAGGAGCCGGCCGGGAACCCGGCGATCAGCACGGCCACCTCCTGGCTGGCTTGTGACGCATCCAGGCTACCGGGGGCGCGGCGGGAACCCTGCCCCGGTCACGGGACGGCTGCGGTTAGCGTCGAAGCGGTAACAGCCCTCCTGCGCACTTGCCCTGCCCGGGTACCATGCGCGAAGTTTTGTCACGGCACCACGACCCGGTTCGACACGGGAGGGCTGGACGGTGGCGGGGAAGCAGGAGCGCCGGCGCAGGCTCGCCAGGCAGCGGTACGAGCGCCGGCTGGCCCGGCAGGCGCAGCGCCGGCAGCGCCTGCGCGCCTGGACGAAGCTGGCCTCCGGCGCCGCCGTGCTCGCCGTGGTCGCGGGCGCGGTCACGCTTGCCGTGCTGCACCTCGCCGGCGCCGGCAAGGCGAGCGCGAAGGCGCTCGCCTCACCGTCCGCCCCGGCGACCTCGCCGGCTTCTGCGGCCAGCGAGCCCGCCAGGCACTGCACGTACATCCCGACCGGGAAGGCGGCCCGGGACGTGGGCCTGCCCCCCGTGACTCCCGACTGGCGGGCCCGCTACCGGGCGGTGATCACGACCAACCGCGGCCCCATCGTGATCGACCTGCTCAACTCCAAGGCCACCTGCACGGTGAACTCGTTCGTATTCCTCGCGCGGAAGGATTACTTCAACCGCACCCCCTGCCACAGGCTCACCACCAGCGGCATCTACGTGCTCCAGTGCGGCGACCCGACGGGGACCGGCACCGGGGGCCCGGGATACGAATTCGCCGACGAGAACCTGGCCGGCGCCAGGTACCTGGCCGGCACGGTCGCGATGGCGAACTCCGGGCCGAATACCAACGGGAGCCAGTTCTTCCTCGTCTACCGGAACTCGCCGCTGCCTCCCTCGTACTCGGTGTTTGGCGCGATCGTGAGCGGACTCAATATCATCCAGAAGGTGGCAAAGGCGGGCACGGACAACGCCAACGGCAAGGGCGACGGCCACCCGAAGGAGAAGGTCGTCATCGAGCGCGTGACCATCACGAAGACCTGACCAGGCCGCCGCCCGGCGCGGCGGGCCAGCCAGGTACCGAACGGGAGGTGAGCGGTGAGCACGGGAAGCCATCCGTGGGGCCGGGTCGCGGAGGACGGCACCGTCTACGTGCGCACCGCAGCGGGCGAGCGCGTCGTCGGCATCTGGCAGGCCGGAAGCCCGGAGGAGGCCCTGGCATTCTTCACGCGGCGGTACGAGGCGCTGGCAACGGAGGTGGGGCTGCTCGAGCGGAGGATGGGCGCGGCCGGGCTGGCAGCCGGCCAGGCGAGGTCCACGATCGCGCGGCTGCGGGCCGCCGTGCAGGAGGCGAAGGCCGTCGGTGACCTCGGTGCCCTGCAGCGCAGGCTGGACGCGCTCGCCGACCGGGCCGACCAGATGCAGCACGAGCAGAAGGCGGCGCGCGAGCGGGCCAAGGCCGAGGCGATCGAGATCAAGGAGCGGATCGTCGGCGAGGCCGAGGAGCTGGCCGCGCACGCGACCCACTGGAAGTCGGCGGGCGAGCGCATGGCGCAGCTGCTGGAGGACTGGAAGGCCGCCCCGCACGGTGACCGGCAGCTCGAGGCCGGGCTGTGGAAGCGGATGTCCGCCGCGCGCACCGCGTTCGCCAAGCGCAGGAAGGCGTACTTCACCGCGCTGGAGCACGAGCGCGAGCAGGTGCGGGAGCGCAAGCGGCAGATTGTGGCCCGGGCCGAGGAGCTGTCGTCCTCCACCGACTGGACCGCCACCGCCGCCGCCTACCGCGCGCTGATGGCGGAGTGGAAGGAGGCGGGGCGAGCCGACAAGGTCGCCGAGGACGAGCTGTGGAAGCGGTTCCGTGCGGCTCAGGCGGCGTTCTTCGACGCGCGGTCCGCGGCGCTGGCGGCCAAGGACAACGAGCTGAGGGAGCGCGCCGCGGCCAAGGAGGAGCTGCTCGCCGAGGCCGAGCGGCTGCTCCCGGTCAGCGACGCCCGGGCCGCCCGCGCCGCGCTCCGCTCGATCCACCAGCGCTGGGACAAGATCGGCCCGGTGGCGCGGGAGGTGAGCGAGCGGCTGGAGAACGGGCTGCGCAGGGTCGATGAGGCGGTGCGGAAGGCGGAGGACATCCAGTGGCGCCGCTCCAGCCCGGAGGCGCTGTCCCGCGCCCGGGACACGGTTGACCAGATCCGCAGGACGATCAGCCAGCTCGAGGGGCAGATCGCCCGGGCCGCCGAGAGCGGCGACGAGACGGCGCTGCGGCGCCTGCGCCCGGCGCTGGCGGCCAGGCAGTCCTGGCTGGCCGAGGCCGAGAAGACGCTCGCCGACCTGACCGGGTGACCGTCCGCACCGCCAGCTCGCCGCCGCCGCCCGCCCGGCCGGCGGCTTCCCGCGCGGGCGGGTTGGATGAGTTGCCCTGGTCGCGGGGTCTCTTGACGCGGTCGTGATTGCGCCGGGCGGGCCTGACGGCGCGGGGCGGGCGTGGTGCCTGCGGGGGGTTGAGGTTGCGCCTGCGGGCGATGCCGGCGATGACCGCCGCGCGGGCTGCATCGGGGGGCTGAGGGGGGAAGGGCGGCCGGTGGCCCGGCGGGCGACGCGGACGGCCCGGGGGCGGGGCCCGTTCCCGCCTGGCGATGGAGGTGATCAGCGCGATCAAGGCCCTGGACACGACCGCCGCCGCGACCGGGGATGCCGTGCGCTCAGCGGCGACCTGGCGGGCACCGGGTACCGGCCGCCGCCGCGACCGGGGATGCCGTACTCGATCTCCGAGGCCTGGGCGAGCGCGCATGGCGCGGATCCGGGCTCGGCCAGGGCGACGACATCGCCCGGCTCAGGTAGCAGATCACCGAACTCACCGAGGCCAGCCAGCTACTGCGGGCCGATGCCGCCGAGCGCGGCCAGGACCTGGCCGCCGCAACTGGGCCGCCGGCCCTGTCAGGGCCGTGCGCCGAGCCGGTCAACGGCTGGGGTCATGCGATGGCAATGCGACAGGGGTGCGACGGAGCTTGGAGTGCTTCCCCCCTGAGCACCAGCAGCGCGTCCTGGCCACGGTCATGACAAAGATCACCCGCAACAAGCCTCAACCCCCGGCGGCGGCACCGCAGCTGCCACAGGGTCTCACGCGCGCCCGGCACAACCACAACCGGGTCAGAAAACCCGGCGACCACGGCACCTGCCCCGACGGGCCGCCCGCCATCGTTCTGGACAACCTGCCGGACGGAGCCCTCGCAGCATGATCAACTTTCGCTCAGCATTGGGCTAGTGGGTCACGCGGTGCGCGTCGTAGACGCCGTCGACCAAGCGCACCGCCCGCAGCACATGGCGCAGGTGCTGGGGGTCACCCATCTCGAACGTGAACTTGCTCAGCGCGACGCGGTCCCGGCGGGTGGTGACGGTCGCCGAGAGGATGTTCACGTGCTGCTCGGAGATCGACCGGGTGATGTCGGAGAGCAGCCCGGTCCGGTCGAGGGCCTCCACCTGGATCGCGGCCAGGAACCGCGAGCTCTCCTTCGGCGACCATCGCACCGACACCAGCCGCTCGGGCTGGCTCTCGATCAGGTGCTGGACGTTGGCGCAGTCGGCGCGGTGGACCGAGACGCCGTTGCCGCGGGTCACGAATCCGGTGATCGCGTCGCCGGGCACCGGCGTGCAGCACTTGGACAGCCGCGCCCACACGTCGGCGAGCCCCTCAACGGCCACCCCCGAGTCACCGCTCACCAGCGGCGACGCCGAGGGCCTGGTCAGCATCGTCGCCTCGGCGAGGTCCTCCTGCGCTCCGGCCAGGCCGCCGGCCGACCGCACCAGCTTGGCGACGACCGACTGAGCGCTGACGTGGCCGTCGCCGACCGCCGCGTAGAGGGCGGACAGGTCCTGGTAGCGCAGGTCGAGGGCGATCGACTGCAGCGCGTCCGCCGTGGCCAGGCGCTGCAACGGGAGGCCCTGCTTGCGCATCGCCCGGGCGATCATTGCCTTGCCGGTCTCCGCCGCGGCCTCCCGGCGCTCCCTGGAGAACCAGTGCCGGATCTTGTTCCTGGCCCGGGCGCTCTTGACGAAGCCGAGCCAGTCCTGGCTCGGCCCCGCATCCGGCGCCTTGGAGGTGAGGATCTCGACGGTGTCGCCGTTGGACAGCTGCGACTCCAGCGGCACCAGGCGGCCGTTCACCTTGGCCCCGACCGTGCGGTGCCCGACCTCGGTGTGGATCGCGTAGGCGAAGTCCACCGGCGTGGCGCCCAGCGGCAGCGCGATCACCTCGCCCCGCGGGGTGAACACGTACACCTCCGCGCTGCCGACCTCGAACCGCAGCCACTCGAGGAAGTCCGCCGGATCCTCGGTCTCCCGCTGCCAGTCGACGAGCTGGCGCAGCCAGTCCATGTCGGCCGGGCTCCGGCCGTTGTTCCGCTCCTCCTTGTACTTCCAGTGCGCGGCGACCCCGTACTCGGACCGCCGGTGCATCGCCCGGGTCCTGATCTGCAGCTCCACCGGCTTGCCGCCGGGGCCGATGACGGTGGTGTGCAGCGACTGGTACATGTTGAACTTCGGCATCGCGATGTAGTCCTTGAACCGGCCGGGGACCGGGTTCCACTTCGCGTGCACCTGCCCGAGCACCGCGTAGCAGTCGCGGACGGTGTCGACCAGGACCCGGATCCCGACCAGGTCGTAGATGTCATCGAAGCCCACGTTCCTGGCGATCATCTTCTGGTAGATCGAGTACAGGTGCTTCGGCCTGCCGGTCACCCGTGCCTTAATCCTCGCCTCCCGCAGGTCGGCCGCGACCTCGTCGATCACCTCCTGCAGGTAGGCCTCGCGGCGCGGCGCCCGTTCCGAGACCAGCCTCGCGATCTCCTGGTACCGCTTGGGGAACAGCGTCATGAACGCCAGGTCCTCAAGCTCCCACTTGATGGTGTTCATCCCCATCCGGTGGGCGAGCGGGGCGTAGATCTCCAGCGTCTCGCGCGCGATCCGCTCCTGCTTCGGCCTGGGCAGGTAGCGAAGCGTCCGCATGTTGTGCAGCCGGTCGGCCAGCTTGATGACCAGCACCCGGATGTCCCGGGACATCGCGACGACCATCTTGCGCACGGTCTCGGCCTGCGCCGCCTCGCCGTACTTCACCCGGTCTAGCTTCGTCACGCCGTCCACCAGCATGGCGATCTCGTCCCCGAAGTCCCGGCGCAGCTCGCCCAGCGTGTACGGGGTGTCCTCGACCGTGTCGTGGAGCAGGGCCGCGGCGATCGTCTCGTGGTTCATCCCGAGCTCGGCCAGGATCGTCGCAACCGCGAGCGGGTGGGTGATGTAGGGGTCGCCGCTCTTGCGGGACTGGCCGGCATGGCACCGCGCCGCGGCCTCGTAGGCGCGCTCGATCAGGCGGACGTCGGCCTTCGGGTGCGTGGCGCGGACCGTCTTGATCAGTGGTTCCAGGACCGGGTTGACGCCCCCGCCGCGGGCGGCCGCGAACCGTCCGAGCCGGCGCCGCATGCCCAGGTGGCCCGGGCCATCGGGCGCGCCAACGAGCGGGGTCACCCCGCTGCCCGCCACCGGTAGCGCCTGGCCGCCTGCTGCCGGCTCCGTGGCCTCCTGGGTGACTCCGCGACCGGCCTGCCCGGCCGTCGCCACGTCACTGGCCACTGCCGCTCCTCGCGTCAATCGAAGCATTCAGTGTATCCGGGCCGACGCTCCGTCACACACTCGCGGCGCGGGCTGCCGCCCGCGGCGCCTTGCGGGCGCGGGCCCGCCGTGGCATCCGGCCCGCCGTGGCATCCGGCCCGCCGTGGCATCCGGCCCGCCGCGGCATCCGGCCAGCCGCGGCATCCGGCCAGCCGCGGCGCCCGGTCAGAGGCCGAGCACCGCCCGGACCGTCAGGCCGGGCAGATTCGCCCGCCCGCCCAGGAAGCCGAGCTCGATCAGGACGCTCAGCGCGGTCACCTCGGCACCGCACCGGCGGATCAGCTCGGCGGTCGCCGCGGCCGTCCCCCCGGTGGCCAGCACGTCATCGACCAGCAGCACCCGATCCCCCGGGGCGAATGCGTCCACGTGGACCTCGACGGTCGCGGTTCCGTATTCCAGCTCGTAGCTCTGCGCGTGGGTCGGGCCGGGAAGCTTGCCGTGCTTGCGCACCGGGACGAACCCGACGCCCAGCCGGCAGGCCACCGGGGCGGCCAGGATGAAGCCGCGGGCCTCGATCCCGGCCACCTTGTCGACGCCCTCATGGCCCGCGGCGAGCGCGGCGACCGCCGTGCCGAACGCGGTAGCATCCGCGAGCAGCGGGGTGATGTCCTTAAACACCACGCCAGGCTCCGGGTAGTCGGGGACGTCCCGGATCAGGCCGGCCAGCGCCGTGGCCGGGTCGGGACCGGCGGGCGGCTCCGCCGGCGCCCCGCGGAACGCCAGTCCCTCGGCCTGCGCCGCGGCCACGGCCTACCGCCGCTTCTTCTTGCCCGACGGGCGCCGCTGCGCCGAGCCGGCGCGCCTCGGCTGCTGCCTGGGCCCGGTGACCCTGCGCCCTGAGCTGCCGGCCGCCCGTCCCGCGGCGACCGGCGCGGCCTCGGGCTCGCCGGGCGCGGCGTCGTCCTCGCGCTCGTCCGGCACCGGGTCCCCCGGGCCGGGCTGGCCGCCCGAGGCGCTCCGCCCGGCAGCCGGGACGCCGCCCGTACCCAGGGCATCCCCGTCGGCCGCGCCGCGCCGCCCCGGGCCCGGGCCTGCCGCCGCCCCGGGCGCGGCCGGATCGCCCCCGGCCGCCGGGGTCGCGACGGCATCCGTCACGCCGCCGGCGCCCGCCGCGGCCTTCGCCTGCCGCTTGAGGCTGCCCGCCCGCTGCGCGACCTGCTTGGCCAGCTGCCGGTACTCGGGCTGGCGCTCCTTCAGGTCGGCCAGGACCGGGGTCGCGATGCAGATCGAGGAGTAGGTGCCGGACAGCATCCCGACGAACAGCACCAGCGACAGGTCCTTGAGCTCGCCGTTGCCGAGCAGCGTGACGCTCACCGCCAGGATCGCCACCACCGGGAGCAGCGCGATCAGCGAGGTGTTGATCGAGCGGACCAGGGTCTGGTTCAGCGCGAGGTTCGCGGCCTCGCTGTAGGTGGCCCGCCGGGTCGCGAGCAGGCCGGCGGTGTTCTCCCTCACCTTGTCGAACACCACCACGGTGTCGTAGAGGGAGTACCCGAGGATGGTGAGCAGCCCGATCACGGTGGCCGGGCTCACCTGGAAGCCGAGCAGCGCGTAGATGCCGACCGTGATCACGATGTCGTGGGCGAGCGCGACCAGCGCGGCCGTAGCCATCCGCCACTCGAACGCGACCGTCAGGTAGAGCACGATCACGACCAGGAACGCGATCAGCGCCTGGAGCGCCTTGTCCAGGATCTGCGCGCCCCAGCTCGCGCCGACCGCCTGCAGGCTGACCTGGTCGCGTGGCAGGCCGAACCTGGCCGCGACCGCGTCCTGGATGGCGAACTCGGTCCGCTGCCCGAGCACGGGGGTCTGCACCGTCCAGCCGGACCGGCCGACCCGCTGGACGGTGATCGTGCTGCCGCTGCCCGCGCCGACGAACGTGTCGGTCACCTGGGACTGCGTCACGCTCGCCGAGGTGGTGAACTTGTAGACCTCGCCGCCCTTGAAGTCGACGCTGTAGGACAGGCCGCGGATCGCCAGCGCCGCGATCGCGACGACCAGGATCACGCCGGAGAGCGTGTACCACAGCCGGCGGCGGCCGACGAAGTCGATGGAGACCTCACCGCGGTAGAGCCGCCCGCCGATCGCGCCGATCCGGCCGATCGCGCCGAGCTGGCCAGCCGCGGCGGTGCCGCGCGGTGCCATCACGCCTCCCTCGGGGTGATCGCGCCCCGGGCGCCGGCGGCTCCCGGGGCGCCCGGGGCTCCTGGGGCCGCTGACGCCGCCGCGCCCGGCGCGGGCCTGGAGGCCGGCCGCGTGCCGCGCCACGGGGACCGCGCCCCGAGCCGCGCCGGGTCGAGCCCGGAGAGCCGGTGGCCGCCCCCGTAGAACCTCGTCCTGGCCAGGAGCGTGACCATCGGCTTGGTGAACAGGAACACGACCACGATGTCGATCAGCGTGGTGAGCCCGAGTGTGAACGCGAAGCCCCGCACGTCGCTGATCGCGAAGATGTACAGCAGCAGCGCGGCGAGGAAGCTGACGGTGTCGGAGACCAGGATCGTCCGCCTGGCCCGCTGCCAGCCCCGCTCCACCGCGGCCCGCAGCGACCTGCCCTCCCGCACCTCGTCACGGAGCCGCTCGAAGTAGACGACGAACGAGTCCGCGGTGATGCCGATCGCGACGATCAGCCCGGCCACGCCCGCCAGGGAGAGGGTGTAGCCCTGGTACTTGGACAGCAGGATCACCGACAGCCAGGTCAGCAGCGCCGACGTGGCCAGGCTGAGCACCGAGACCAGCGCCAGGCCGCGGTAGTAGAGCAGCGAGTAGATCACCACGAGGCACAGCCCGACCGCCGCCGCGATCAGGCCCGCGTCGAGCTGCGCGGATCCGAGCTGGGCGGAGACCGACTGGACCGTCTGGCTCTGGAAGCTCAGCGGCAGCGCCCCGTACTTGAGCACGTTGGCCAGGTCCGTGGCGGACTTCTGGGTGAAGTTGCCGCTGATCTGCCCCCGGCCGGTGGTGATCGGCTGCTGCACGAACGGGGCCGAGATGACCTTCCCGTCGAGCACGATCGCGAAGTTGTCGAGCACCGAGGTCGGCTGGCCGGTCGAGGGATTGAAGTACGTGTTGTACATCCGCGTGGTCTGGGTGCCGAACGCCTTGGTGCCCTGGCCGTTCAGGTTGAAGTCGACCACCCACTGGCCGGTGTTCGGGTCCACCCCGGCGCTCGGCGACTGCAGCCAGGTGCCGAGCACGATCGCCGGGCCGAGCACGTACTTGACGCCGCTGGAGTCGCACGCGACGATCTGCGCGCCCGGGGAGTTCCAGCGGTTCGAGGCGTCGCCGTAGACCGCGGCCTGCCAGTTCTTGTTCGCGCAGTCCAGCTTCTTGAACAGGGCGAGCGCGGCCGGCTTGACCAGGCCGGCGTCGCCGGTCACATAGAGCGGCGCCGGGGAGGAGCCGGCCGGGGCCGGGCTGGTGCGGCCCGCCGATGGCGTGGCGCTGGCCGAGGGGGAGGCGCTGCCGGAAGCCTTCGGGCGCGCCGGGGAGGAGGCGGCACGCGATGGCGAGGAGCCCGGCGACGCGGAGGAGCCCGGCGACGCGGAGGAGCCCGGCGACGCGGAGGAGCCCGGCGACGCGGAGGGGCTCGGCGACGGGCTCGGGGTGACCGCGGGGGCGGCCGACGGCAGGCCGGGGCCCGCGGGCCTGCTGCCGGCCGCGCACTGCGCGGCGCCGGGGACGATGGTCGTGCAGAGCAGCACCTGCCGGAACCTCAGCTGCGCGGCGGTCAGCAGGGGCGCGATCTGCTCGGCGCTCTTGCCGGGGATCGAGATGTTGATGTACTGGGATCCCTGCTGCTGCACGGTCGCCCCGGTGACGCCGGTTCCGTTCACGCGGCTCAGGAGGATCCCGATCGCCGTGCTCATCTCCGCCGAGCTCGGCACCCCGCCGTTGGGCGCGACGGCCTTGAGCGTGATCGTCGTCCCGCTGGACAGGTCCAGGCCGAGGCCCACCCTGAACCTGGTGTGCCATAGCCCCGGGTGGAGCAGCGTCCCGCCGACCACCGCAAGGAACATCACGATGATCAGCGCCGCGAGCGCCGCCAGGTGCCGCCCGGGCCGCGAGATCGTCACGCCGCCCCCCGGCCTGGACCCGCCCGCCGCCCGGGGCCCGCCGCCGCGAGGCCCCGGTGAGGAACCGCCCGACCAGGATGGTCTGTCGCTTGGGGGAGCCACCTGTCCCTAGTCCTTAGCTCGATCGGGCCCTGACGGGCTGCTAGCCGTTGCGGTCCTTGACTTCCCTGTCCTCGCCCACCGGCTGGCTCTCGGGCGCGCCGGAGCCGTCCGCGGCCGATCCCGCGGCCGCGCCGGCCGTCACGTCCTCATCCGGCGGGAGGACGTCCATGATCGCCCGGCGCAGCATCCGCACCTGGACGCCGGGCGCGATCTCGACCACGACGTCCCGGTCATCGCCGGAGACCACCGTGCCATACAGGCCCGCCGTGGTGCGGATCTTCTGGCCGGGCACGACCTCCTGCTGCATCTGCATGGCGCGGCGCTGCCGGTTGCGCTGCGGGCGGATCATCAGGACGTAGAACAGGCCGATGAGCACGATCAGGACGATGAAGAACAGCGGGCTGGTGCCCTGCGTGGTGCTCTTCGCGGCGGCGAGAATCAGTGTCCCCATCGCGGGGCTTCCTTCCAGTTGATGAGCGCAGCGACCAGTCACAGCCAGGCGCGGCGCCGGCGGTGCGGCGCCGGCCCCGGGCTGCTGGAGAAGGCCAACTGCCGAAGTGTAGCGGCGTGGCTGCCGCGTACCAACAGGCTACGGCGTCCGCGCAGTGATCGTGACCACCGGCAGCCGCGGGGGCAGGGACGGCGGGCACCGGCGCCGCGAGGTCAGTCGAAGAGCGTGATCACGGCGTCGGGCTGCCCGGCCTGGGCCGGCGGGCTCAGGCCGAGATGGGTCCACGCGGCCGGCGTCGCCACGCGGCCGCGCGGCGTGCGGGCGATGAACCCGGCTCTGACCAGGAACGGCTCGGCGACCACCGCGACGGTCTCGGCCTCCTCCCCCACGGCCACCGCCAGCGTCGACAGGCCGACCGGCCCGCCGCCGAACCGGCGGACCAGCACGCTCAGCACCTCCCGGTCGAGCCTGTCGAGACCGATCTCGTCCACCTCGTACAGCTCGAGCGCGGCCCGCGCGGCCTGCCGGGTGACCACTCCGTCGCCGCGCACCTCGGCGAAGTCCCGCACCCGGCGCAGCAGCCGGTTCGCGATCCTCGGCGTCCCCCTGGCGCGGCCCGCGATCTCGTCCGCGCCGTCGTCGCGCAGCGGGACGCCCAGCAGCCCCGCCGAGCGGCGGATGATCACGCCGAGCTCGGCCGGGTCGTAGAACTCCAGGTGGCCGGTGAACCCGAACCTGTCCCGCAGCGGCGCGGGCAGCAGCCCGGCCCGGGTGGTCGCCCCCACCAGCGTGAACGGCGCGATGTCGAGGGCCACGGCGGTCGCCCCCGGGCCCTTGCCCAGCATCACGTCTACCCGGAAGTCCTCCATCGCCAGGTAGAGCATCTCCTCGGCGGGCCGCGCCAGGCGGTGGATCTCATCGATGAACACGACCTCGCCCCCGGTCAGCGAGGTGAGCACGGAGGCCAGGTCGCCGGCCCGCTCGATCGCCGGGCCGCTGGTGATCCGCAGCGGCGCGCCGAGCTCGGCGGCGATGATCATCGCGATCGTCGTCTTGCCCAGTCCCGGGGGCCCGGACAGGAGCACGTGGTCCGGGGCCTTGCGCCGCCGCAGGGCTCCTTCGAGGACGAGCGACAGCTGCTCGCGGAGCCGGGGCTGGCCGACGAACTCCGCGAGCTGCCGCGGCCGCAGGGCGCCCTCGATCTGCCGCTCGTCCAGGCCGGCGAGGGGGGAGACGATCCGCTCCGGGTGGCCGTCGCTCACTTGCGCCCCAGCACGCGCAGGGCCGCCCGCAGCGCGGCCGCCACGTCCACCTCGGCGCGCTCGCCGGCGCCGTCTCGGTGCCCGCCCGCGCCGGATCCGCTCCCGGCGGTGCCCGCCCCGGCCCGGCCGGCCGCGAGCACCTCGGGCTCGATCACCGCGATCGCGGCATCGGCCTCCCTGGCCTGCCAGCCGAGGCCGACCAGCCCGGTGCGCACCTGGTCCCGCCAGGTCGGCCCGGCCGGGCCGGCGCCCGAGCCCGGGTCGGCGGCCGCGGAGCCCGCCTGGCCGGCGCCCGCGCCCGCCGCGCCGTCGGCCGGCGGCCCGAGCCGGCCGGCCAGTTCGAGCACGATCCGCTGGGCGCCCTTGCGGCCGATGCCCGGGACGCGGGTCAGCGCGGTCAGGTCCTGGGCGGCCACCGCCCGGCGCAGCTGGTCCGGCGTGAACGTGCCCAGCATGGCCAGGGCCAGCCGCGGCCCGATCCCGCTGGCCGTCTGGAGCAGCTCGAAGGTGCTCCGCTCGTCCTCGGAGGCGAAGCCGTAGAGGGTCAGCGCGTCCTCGCGCACGACCAGTGACGTGGCGACCCTGGCCCGCTCCCCCGGCCGCAGGGCGGCCAGCGTGCCCGGCGAGCACTGCACCAGGAGGCCGACCCCGCCGACGTCGATCACCGCGGCCTCGGGCCCGACCGAGCTGACCGTGCCGTCCAGGTGCGCGATCACGACGCTCCTCCTCTCCGCGCCGGATGCCGCCAGGTGCCGGCCAGTATGCCGTCCCGCGGCGCCGCCAGCCGCGCCCGGGCCGCCCCCCGCCACAGATGGCAGATGGCCAGGGCGAGCGCGTCCGCCGCGTCCGAGGGCCGGGGCGGGTCGGGAAGCCGCAGCAGCCTGGTCACCATGCGCGTGACCTGCGCCTTGTCGGCTCGGCCGCTGCCGGTGACCGCCGCCTTGACCTCGCTCGGCGTGTGCAGCGCGACCGGTATGCCGCGCCGGGCCGCGCACAGGATGGCCACCGCGCCCGCCTGGGCCGTGCCCATGACCGTGCGCACGTTGTGCTGGCTGAACACGCTCTCGACGGCGACCGCGTCCGGCCGGCACTCGGCGAGCCACGACTCGATCTGCTCTTCGACGGCCACGAGCCGGATGCCGACCTCCGCATGCGCGGGCGTGCTGACGACCGCCGTGCCGACCAGCCGGAGCCGGGTGCCCGGCCCGCCGTCGACGATCCCCAGGCCGCACCGGGTCAGCCCCGGATCGACGCCGAGAACGCGCATGGCACCTCCGTCCGCGGCGCCCGGCCTGCGGGCGAACACCTGTTCGGCAGCCTACCGCCGGATGCGGCGCGGGGCGGGCAGCCGGGGCGGCGTGTCGGAGACTGGGGGCATGACGCGGGCGAGCGGCGCGGGCGCGGGGCGGGGCATGGCGGTCATGGTCAGGCGGCGCAGTCACTGGGCGTGGGGTTACGACGATGAGCTGGCCTCTGAGGCGGAGCTGCGGGCGACCGCAGAGCTGATGAGCGCGGTCACCGGGCTCGAGCTGCCCGGCGGGCTGGAGGCGCCGGTCCCGCTGGAGCGGGTGCGGCTGCGCCAGCCGCGGGTGGCGGTGCCGCCGCGGCTGGCGGCGATCTGCTCGCAGCGGCCCGGTGACCGGGCGGTGCACGCGCACGGGATGGCGTACCGGGACCTGATTGCCGCGTTCCGCGGCCGGTTCGAGCACGTTCCCGACGTGGTGGCCAGGCCCGGCGATGAGCATGAAGTGGAGGAGCTGCTGGCCTGGTGCGAGACGGCGGGGCTGGCGCTCATCCCGTTCGGCGGCGGGACGAGCGTGACCGGCGGGGTGGAGCCGCGGGTGGGCCCGGGGTACGCGGGCACTGTCTCGGCCGACCTGTCGCGGCTCGGCCGGGTGCTCGAAGCCGACCCGGTCTCCGGCGCGGCCCGGATCCAGGCGGGCGCGACCGGCCCCGCGCTGAACGCGCAGCTGGGCTCGCACGGGCTGATGCTGCGGCACTTCCCGCAGTCGTATGAGTTCTCCACCCTCGGCGGCTGGATCGCCACCCGGTCGGGCGGGCACTATGCGACCGGGCCCACCCGCATCGACGATCTCGTGGAGTCGGTGCGGGCGGTGACCCCGGCCGGGATATGGCAGTCGCGGCGGCTGCCGGGCTCGGGTGCCGGGGTGTCGCCGGACCGGCTGTTGCTCGGCTCGGAGGGCATCCTCGGGGTGATCACCGAGGCGTGGGTGCGGGTGCAGCGCCGGCCGGCGTACCGGGCATTTGCGTCGGTGCGGTTCGGCTCGCTGGCCGCGGGGGCCGACGCGGTCCGGTCGATCACCGGATCGGGGCTGGCCCCGGCGAACTGCCGGCTGCTGGATCCGGCGGAGGCGGCGATCGCGGCCGGGGGTGATGGCACGCACGCGCTGCTCCTGCTCGGCTTTGAGTCCGCCGACCACGACGTCACGCCGTGGCTGGAAGCCGCGCTCGCGCACGCCAGGGCCTGCGGCGGGACGCGGGAGCAGGCCCGGTCCTCCGGGCCAGCCGGCACCGGCCAGCCGGGCGGCGCCCGCCGGCGCGCCGCGACCGGGCCGGGGGAGGCCGGCCGGGCCAGGGCCGCCGGGCAGGGCGGCCGGTGGCGCGGGGCGTTCCTGCGGATGCCGTACCTGCGCAACGCGTTCCCGGCCATCGGGCTGATCGCCGAGACCTTCGAGAGCGCGGTCACCTGGGATGCCTTCCCTGCCTTCCACCAGGCGGTGACCGGCGCGGTGCAAGAGGCCGCCCGGCGAGCCTGCGGCCAGGCGGTCGTCACGTGCCGGCTCGCCTTCGCCTACCCCGACGGCCCGGCCCCCTACTACACGGTGCTGGCTCCCGGGCGGCGCGGCGAGGAGGCGGCCCAGTGGGACGCGATCAAGACAGCGGCATCCGACGCCGTGCTGCGGGCAGGCGGCACCATCACCCACCACCACGCGGTCGGCCGCGATCACCGGCCCTGGTATGACCGGCAGCGCCCAGAGCCATTCGCCGCGGCGCTGCGGGCCGCCAAGGCAGCCGTCGACCCCAGGGCCATCCTGAATCCCGGCGTGCTCATCGACCCGCCCGAGCCCGGCTCTGGCCGGCAGCGCCGGTGACGACCGGGAACCCTGGCCCCTGCGGTGGAGGTCCGGGCCGTGGTAGCCCGGATTGTCCGCGTACCGCTCGGACTCCGGGTCGAACGGGCGCTCCAGGCCGGCCAGCGTGCCCGCGATCTGGCTGCTGGGCATCCGGCTGGCCAGCTCGCTCACCACCGGGCGGCGCCGCCGGGTGCGGACCGGCTGGCTGGCTGCCCGGGCTGCCCGGCGGGGAAGTTCCGCTTGACCAGGTCCTGAACCATCCCGGGTTTCGTGCACACCTCCTTTGTTGGGAAGGAGAACGGCACGATGCCAGTCAGGTACGGCAAGTCGGTGAGGGAGAAGGCGGTCCGCCTGGTGCGGGAGCACGCCGCTGACTACCCGTCGGAGCACGCGGCGGTCACCGCGGTCTCGGGACGGCTGGGGATGAGCGCGGAGGCGCTGCGCGGCTGGGTCCGCCGGGCTGAGACCGATGCCGGGGATGATATGTAGCACGCAAGAGCAGAGCGGATGGCTGAGGAGAGACAGCGGGCCGCCGCCGAGGATCGTGCACGCTCCAGCAGGACGACGATGGCGTGTGGTGTGCCTCCGCGCTGATCCGCCCCGGTGCCGGAGCTGTTGGCGACGGCGCCACCGCCGGCGAGGCGCTCGCCGGCCTGCGCCAGGCCCTGACCGCGTTGATCACTGAATCGGCGTCCCGGACGAGATCACGCTCGAAGTCGCCTATGCCACTGGCAGGCCATCGCGTCCTGGCACTCCACGGCCTGGCTGCGAGATTCCGGCCGCATCCGTGCCCCTCACGTCCCGTACGATGGCGCGGTTCTGCCTGCGCCAGCCGGGAGCGGGGTCAGCCCGGGGCAGTCGCGGCGCTGCCCGGCCCTGACCAGCCGACGGCCGACCGGCACCGGGAACCGGCTGCCAGGCGGATCGTTGCGGGCAGCCCGCCGCGGGACTGCTTCACGCTCCCGCTGGAAATCGGTCACCGGCCCGGTAGCCGGTACCGCTCGCAGGGTGTCGCCGCCTGCCCGGCAGCGTCCCGGTACGCCAGGTGCTGCCGGGTGACGGCCTGGTCCTCGACGAGGACGGAGCCGCTGAACTCGCCGGAACCGGTGAAAACCATGAAGGCGACCGTGGTGCCGTCGAAGATCCAGAAGTCGTCAGCGGGCAGGTGCAGGCTGATGCCAGATCAGGGTCCTTGCCAGCGAGGAGCTCCTGGTACGGCTGGTCGTCAGTCACGACCCCTGCGACGTCCGCGTCTCCAGCCGCCAGGCGGTGGCATGGACGCCGCGGAGCAGCTCGTTGATGGCCGCCTCCGGGTCAGGCACCCGTCCTGGTCTCCCTGGCGTACCGCAGCAGTCCCTGGGCACCTCGGCGAACGTCTGCCCTCGCATGGCCCGTCCAGTCGAAGGCCACCTGGCCCGCATGCCGGAGGCCAACCCCGCCGAGGCCGCCGCCGCATTTGAAGATCACCTCAGCGCGCTCCTCGCGGATTCGGTTCAGAAGTAGTCGAGCAGGTAGGGGTCGCAGGCGAACGCGGCGTCGAGCGCCGCGTCGCAGCGGGCGTCCCCGCCCCTGGCCAGGCCCGCCAGCCGCAGCGCCGCCATCGGCGTGCCCGCGAACAGCGCGGCAAGGCCCCGGGGGCCGAGCCGCACCGGCTCCGCGGCGCCCGGGCCCGCGCCGGTGCCGCTCCGGCCGGGCCGCAGGCGCCCCTCGCCGCCGCGCACGATCAGCGTGCGCGGCCCCTGGTTGCTGGGGATGCCGGCATCGGCCAGGTCCAGCGCCACGCTGACCTCGGTGCCCGCCGGGAATCCCCGGCCGGCGACGGCTGCCTCCGGGTCGAGCACGCGCAGCATCCACTGCCGGTGGCGGCGCAGGTCCACTTCCCCGTCGGCGGTCAGCCAGCCGAGCGCGTCGCGCGGGTCGGCGTTCACGTGGACCACCTCGGTGACCGAGGCGTGCGAGGCGACGATTCCCCACAGCGCCCTGGCCGTCCGGGCCGAGGCGGCCTGAAGCGCATGGACCATGATCTCGCGGTCGCCGCCATGCCAGCCGTAGGCCAGGAAGCCGTCCGGCGCCAGGTAGCCGAACACCTCGGGGTCGGCCAGCCAGCGGCGCGTCCGCCCGGGGTCGAACGTGCACGGGCCGCAGTCCCGGGCCCCGCGGTAGACCGCGCCCAGCACTGCGGTCACCGCCTCGGCGTCCTCCGGGCCTGCCCGGCGCACCGGCACCTGCCCGCCGTCCGCGCCGGGCGGCGGGGCCTCCCCCGGGCGGTGGCCGCGGGCCGGGGCGCGGGCCGCGGGCTCACCCGGCAGCGCCCGATCGGGCGGGAGCAGGTTTCGCAGCGACCGGGCGGGCACCCGTGCCCGGTACAGGCCGCCCGCCAGCTCCCAGCCGAGCGCCCGGTAGAGCGGAAGCGTCGCGGGATAGAGTACGCAGACCGCGTACCCTCGGCCGGCCATCACGCGCAGCAGCTCGGTCATCAGCAGCCGGCCGATCCCGCGGCCGCGCTCCTCGGGCGCCACCTTGACGCCGCCGACCCCGGCGGCGCGCAGCGCCCGCCCGCCCCACCACTGCCGCATGTCATAGAACCTGGCGGTGCCGACCAGCCGCCCGTCGCGCCAGGCCCCGTACTGCCGCTCATCCTGCGCGCAGGCGCTCACCTCGGCTCGCCAGAACTCCCGTTCCCGGGCGCTGACCGGGCCGAACGCGCGGTGGTGCAGGTCCAGCTCGGCCTCCAGGCCATCCGATGCGCGCAGCGGCCGGATCCGCACCGCGCCGGCCGCCGGCTCCGGCGCGGCAGGCCACGGGCCGGGGGACGCCGGACCGGTCACCGGGCCCGCCGGCTCAGCTCAGCCTCTCCAGGATCTCGTCCGGGACCGAGTAGTTCGCGTAGACGTCCTGCACCTCGTCGGACTCCTCCAGGACGTCGATCAGCCTGAAGACCTTCCGGGCGGTCTCCTCGTCGAGCGGCACCTCGACCGACGGCAGGAACGGGGTCTCGGCCGACTCGTAGTCGATCCCGGCCTGCTGCAGCGCGGTGCGGACCTTCACCAGGTCACCGGGCTCGCTCACCACCTCGAACGACTCACCGAGGTCGTTGACCTCCTCGGCGCCCGCGTCCAGGACGGCGAGCAGCACGTCGTCCTCGGTCAGGCCGGGCGCCTTCGGGACGATCACCACGCCCTTCCGGCTGAACAGGTACGACACCGAGCCCGCGTCGGCCATCGAGCCGCCGTTGCGGGTGAGGGCGACCCGCACCTCCGATGCGGCCCGGTTCCGGTTGTCGGTCAGGCACTCGACGAGCAGGGCGACCCCGCCGGGGGCGTACCCCTCGTAGGTGACGGTCTCGTAGGCGGCGCCGCCGGCCTCCAGCCCCGCGCCGCGCCGGATCGCCCGGTCGATGTTGTCATTCGGCACCGAGCTCCGCTTCGCCTTGAGCACCGCGTCGTAGAGCGTCGGGTTCGCGTTCACGTCGGGCCCGCCGCTGCGCGCCGCCACCTCGATGTTCTTGATCAGCTTGGCGAACAGCTTCCCCCGGCGGGCATCGACGACGGCCTTCTTGTGCTTCGTGGTGGCCCACTTGGAGTGGCCGCTCATGACTCTTCCCTTACCATGTCGGCGAAGATCGCGTGCACGCGGGTGTCCCGGGTGAGCTCGGGGTGGAAGGCGGTGGCCAGCGCCCGGCCCTGGCGGACGGCGACGATCCTACCCGTGCGCGGCTCGGTGGCCAGGACCTCGACGCCCGGCCCGACGTCCTCCACCCACGGCGCCCGGATGAACACGGCCCGGAACGGGGCGTCGCCGGCCCCGCGCACGAGCAGGTCGCTCTCGAATGACTCGGCCTGCCTGCCGAACGCGTTCCGCCGGACCGTCATGTCGATCGCGCCGAGCGTCTCCTGGCCGCTGGCCCCGCCCACCAGCCGGGCCGCCAGCATGATCATGCCCGCGCACGAGCCGAACACCGGCATCCCGGCGGCTATCCGCCCGCGCAGCGGGCCGGCCAGGTCGAAGACGGCCGCCAGCTTCCAGATCGTCGTGGACTCGCCGCCGGGGATGATGAGGCCGTCCACCGCGTCCAGCTCGCCGGGCCGGCGGACCGGGACCGCGCGGGCGCCCGCGCCCGCGACCGCCTGCAGGTGCTCGGCGACGTCACCCTGCAGCGCGAGCACGCCGATCGCCGTGTGCGCCCTGGGGCCGGCGGGACGCGCCGGACTTGGACCGATGAGCGCCGCGTCGCTGGTCGGCACCAGTACCCTCCTGTAGTCACAACGAGGCCAGAACCGAGCGTATCCGCGCCGCGGTGGTTGCCACAGCCACGCTGCGGGTAGCGATCACTCAGCTACTCAGCGCTGCCTCGCCCGCATCCTCTCCGGCCGGCGCCGGCGCCCTCCCCGGCACAGCGCGGCCCGGCTGCGGGCACGGCCGCGCCCGGCGCCGCGTTCCCGGATCAGGCCCTCGGCAGCCCCGGAAGGCCCGCGGGCTGCCAGCTGAGCGAATCCAGTCGGGAGGACACGGATGGGGCAGGCCTGGACCTTCGATGGCGCGCCGGTCGCGGCGACGGCCACCGCCGGGGCGCTGGTGACGCTGCTGGAAGGCACGACGTTCTGCATCTGCGAGTCGTCCGGCGACATGCGGGCCGCCGGGGCGCAGGGCCTGTTCGTCCGCGACACCAGGCTGATCAGCCGGATGGAGCTGACCATCAACGGGCAGGCCCCCGAGCCCCTCGCGCCGCAGTCACGGGAGCCCTACGCCTGCACGTTCCTCGCCCGGATGCCGCCGACCTCGGGGCTGGCCGACAGCACGCTGCTCGTCGCGCGGCGCCGCGTGCTGAACGACGGCATGCACGAGGAGATCACCCTGCGCAACCTCGGCACCGAGCCCCTGCCGGTGAGCCTGCGGGTCGGCGTCTCCGGTGACTTCGCCGACGTGTTCGAGGTCAAGGAGGGGCGGGCGCACGGGGACCCGGCCGACGTGGACGGCCTCACCATCGACGTGGACGAGGACGAGATCAAGCTGAGCCGTCAGGTCGGCTCGCACCTGCGCGGCGCGTCGATCACCGGCACCCGGCGCACCGACTCCGAGCTGGAGGTGTCCGCCACCCAGCTGACCTGGCACGCGGTCGTGCCCGCGCACGGCTCGTGGAGCGCCTCGCTCTACATCACCCCGTCGCTCAACGGCCGGGACCTGATCGAGTTCCGCTCGGCCCAGGCGCGGGCGGTCGCCGAGGCGAGTTCGGCCGCCGCGGCCGCCGGGCCCGAGCAGCGGCTGGCCGACTGGCGGCGGCAGAGCCCGCTGGTCAAGGCCTCCGACGCCCGGCTCGCCTCGGTCTTCGCGGCGAGCACCGAGGACCTGGGGTCACTGCGGATCTTCGACCCGGAGCATGCCGACCGCGCGGTGATCGCGGCGGGCGCGCCATGGTTCATGACGGTCTTCGGCCGCGATTCGCTGCTGACCTCCTGGATGGTGCTGCCGCTCGACCCTTCGCTCGCGCTCGGCACGCTCCGCACCCTGGCCGCGTTCCAGGGCTCGAAGGTGGACCCGGCCACCGAGGAGGAGCCCGGCAAGATCCTGCACGAGATGAGATTCGGCATGCAGGCCTCGCTGTGGCTGGGCGGCGGGAGCGTCTACTACGGCTCGATCGACGCCACTCCCCTGTTCGTCATGCTGCTCGGCGAATTGCGCCGGTGGGGGCTGGAGCGCCGGGTCATCGACGAGCTGCTGCCGCACGCCGACCGGGCCCTGGACTGGATCGCCGCCTACGGTGACCGGGACGGGGACGGCTTCGTGGAGTACCTGCGCTCGTCCGAGATGGGCCTGGCCAACCAGGGCTGGAAGGACTCCTTCGACGGCATCACGTTCCGGTCGGGCCAGATCGCCGAGCCGCCGATCGCCCTGGCCGAGGTCCAGGGCTACGTCTACGCCGCGTACCTGGCGCGCTCGCACTTCTGCGCCGAGCGGGAGGACGCCGACGGGGCGGCGCATTGGGCGGAGAAGGCCGAGTCGCTCAAGGCCGAGTTCAACCGGAGGTTCTGGCTGCCCGACAAGGGCTACTTCGCTCTCGGCCTCGACAAGGACAAGCGGCCGATCGACTCGCTCGCCTCGAACATGGGCCACTGCCTGTGGACCGGCATCGTCGACGCCGGCAAGGCCGCCGCCGTGGCCAGGCACCTGGTCAGCCCCGACATGTTCACCGGCTTCGGGATCAGGACCCTGGCCGCCTCCAGCGGCGCCTACAACCCGATGAGCTACCACAACGGCTCGGTGTGGCCGCACGACAACGCGATCTGCGCCGCCGGGCTGATGCGCTACGGCTTCGTCCGCGAGGCGCAGCACGTCTCGACCGGGATCCTGGAGGCCGCCGAGTACTTCGGTGGCCGGCTGCCCGAGCTGTTCTGCGGCTTCGACCGGAGCGAGTTCAGCGAGCCGGTGCACTACCCGACCTCCTGCTCGCCGCAGGCGTGGGCCTCGGCCGCGCCGTTCCACCTGCTCCGCACCCTGCTGCGGTTCGACCCGTCGGCGCCCGCGGGCAAGCTGTGGTGCGATCCGGCGATCCCGCCGCGGTTCCTGCCGCTGCGCATCGAGGCGCTGAACGTGGCGGGAGCCCGGGTGAGCGTGGACGTGACCGAGGACGGCTGGTCGCTCGACGGGCTCGGCGAGATCCTGGAGCTGGTCCGCTCCGGCCGCGACCCGCTCACCGCCCTGGGCAGCTGACCTGCCGCTTCCCGTCCCGGCCGCCAGCCGCGGCCAGCGCGGGAAGCGGCGCGGCCCTGGCTGGCCGGCAGCTCAGGCCGGGCCGCATAGGGCGGCGTGCCACGCGAGGGCGGAGGTGTCGGTCAGCGACGCCACCTGGTCCACGATCACGCGGAGCCTGGCCGTGTCCGAGCCGGCCGACTCATAGGCCGGGCGGAACATCGGGTCCAGAGAGCCCGGCGCGCCGGCCGCCAGCGCCCCGGCGAGGTCAGCGAGGACCTGGCGCTCCCGCGCCTGCGCGGCCGCCGCGCCATCGCGGCGCATGACGTAGTGCGCGGTCACTCCCTTCAGCAGCGCGCACTCTAGGCGCTGGCGCCGGGGGACGGCAAGATCGGCGAAGTACCGGGTGAACGGGCCCGCCTGCCCCAGGTGGGCGGCGAGGGTGGCGCGCAGCGCGGCGTCGCAGAACCGCCCGATCAGCTCGCTGGTGAGGTTCTTGACGGCGGCGGCGGCCACCGGGCCGCCGTCGAAGCGGTCCGGCCACCACGGCAGGGCAAGCAGGCCGGCGAAGACGCCGAGCAGCTCCTCCAGGCTGGTCCAGCCCGGCGGGCAGTACTCGGCGAGGGTGAGCCGCGCCACCTGGTCGCGCTCTGCCGGGTCGCGGAGCTGGTCCAGCCTGATCAGCCCGGCGTGCAGGCCGTCCTCCAGGTCGTGCACCGAGTAGGCGACGTCGTCGGCCCAGTCCATGACCTGCGCCTCCAGGCAGCGGCGGCGGCCCGGCGCGCCGTCGCGGATCCAGGCGAGGATCTCCGCGTCCTCGTCGTAGCAGCCGTACTTCGGGCCCGGGCTCGCGAGCCCCGGCGCGGGGGCCGGGCCGGGGGCGCGGCCGGCTCCGGGTGCGGCGCCGGAGGCCAGCCACGGGTACTTCAGGGTCGCGTCCAGGGTCGCCCGCGTCAGGTTCAGCCCGGCGCCGGGGACCTTCGCCTCGATCCTGGTCAGCAGGCGCAGGCTCTGCGCGTTCCCCTCGAACCCGCCGCACCCGGCCGCGATCTGCGCGAGCGCGACCTCGCCGTTGTGGCCGAACGGCGGGTGCCCCAGGTCGTGCGCCAGGCACGCCGCGTCCACCAGGTCCGGGTCGCAGCCGAGCGCCCCGCCGAGCTCGCGCCCGATCTGCGCGCACTCCAGCGAGTGGGTCAGCCGGGTCCGCGGGAAGTCAGCCTGCCCGGCCTGCACCACCTGGGTCTTGGCGGCGAGCCTGCGCAGCGCCGAGCTGTGCAGCACCCGGGCGCGGTCCCGCTGGAACGGGCTGCGCCCCTGGCTCGCCTCCCGCCTGGCCGGCTCGGGAACCAGCCGCGCCGTGGCCCGGGCGTCATAGCCAGGGGTCACCGGCTGTCGCTGCCCCCAGCGGACTCGAGCACGACCGCCCGCCCGGCCTCGAGCCGGGCGACCGGGACCCGGAACGGCGAGCACGACACGTAGTCCAGGCCGGCGCCGTGGAAGAACCGCACCGACTCCGGGTCCCCGCCGTGCTCGCCGCAGACCCCGATCGTCAGGCCCGGCCTGGCAGCCCGGCCCTCGTCCACCGCGATCCTCACCAGCCGGCCGACTCCCTCGGCGTCCAGGGTCTCGAACGGGGAGACGCCGAAGATCCCCATCTCGATGTACCGGCCGAAGAACGCGCCCTCCACGTCGTCCCGGGAGAAGCCCCAGCCCATCTGGGTCAGGTCATTGGTGCCGAGCGAGAAGAACTCCGCCGCCTGGGCGATCTGCCCGGCGGTCAGCGCGGCCCGCGGCACCTCGATCATCGTGCCGATCGGCACGTGCAGGTCCACGCCGGTCTCCGCGGCCACCTGGGCGAGCACCTTCTCGGCCTCCTCGCGGGCGATCTCCAGCTCCTGCACGGCGCCGACCAGCGGGATCATGATCTCCGGGTGCGGGTTGCCGCCCGCCTTCACCCGGTCAGCCGCGGCGCGGGCGATCGCCCGGACCTGCATCGCGAACAAGCCGGGGATCACCAGGCCGAGCCGCACGCCGCGCAGGCCGAGCATCGGGTTCTGCTCGTGCAGGCGGCGGACCGCCTCCAGCAGCCTGCGGTCCCGCTCGGTGGCGCCGGCCCCGGCCAGGGCCACCTTGACCGACAGCTCGGTCAGGTCCGGCAGGAACTCGTGCAGCGGCGGGTCGAGCAGCCGGATCGTCACCGGCATCCCGTCCATCGCGGCGAGGATCTCCACGAAGTCGCCCCGCTGGAGCGGCTCGAGCTCGGCGAGCGCGGCCTGGCGCCCGGCGTCGTCCTCGGCCAGGATCAGCCGCTCCACGAGCTGGCGGCGCTCGCCGAGGAACATGTGCTCGGTCCTGGTCAGCCCGATGCCCTCGGCGCCGAAGCGCACCGCCCGGGCGGCGTCCTCACCGGTGTCGGCGTTGGCCTGCACGCCGAGCCGCCGCCGGGCGTCGGCGTGGGTCATGATCCGGTGCACCGCGGTCACCAGCTCGTCGGAGGCCGGGTCGAGCTTGCCCTCGAAGTACTCCACGACGGGCGAGGCGACCACCGGCACCTCGCCCAGGTAGACGGCGCCCGAGGTGCCGTCGATCGAGATCACGTCCCCCTCGCGGACGGTGATCTGGCTGCCCGGCCCGCTCCCCGCGGCGGTGAACCGGCGCGCGGCGACATCCACGTCGAGCTGCTCGGCCCCGCACACGCACGTCTTTCCCATCCCCCGCGCGACCACGGCCGCGTGGCTGGTCTTGCCGCCGCGGCTGGTCAGGATGCCCTGGGCCGCGATCATGCCGGGCAGGTCGTCCGGGTTGGTCTCGCGCCGGACCAGGATCACGTGCTCGCCCCGCTCGGCCCACTGCGCGGCGGTGGCGGAGTCGAAGACGGCACGGCCCACCGCGGCGCCCGGCGAGGCGCTGATCGCCGTGGTGATCGTGGTCGCGGCCTCGGTCGCGCCGAACCGCGGGAACATGAGCTGGGCGAGCTGCTCGCCGGTCACCCGGCGCAGCGCCTCGTCCATGTCGATCAGGCCCTGGTCGGCAAGCTGGACCGCGATCCGGAAGGCCGCCGCGGCAGTCCGCTTGCCGACCCGGGTCTGGAGCATCCACAGCTTGCCGCGCTCGATCGTGAACTCGATGTCGCACAGGTCCTGGTAGTGGTTCTCCAGCGTCTTCATGATCGCCAGGAGCTCGGCGTAGGACCTGGGGTCGATCCTCTCCAGGTCCTGCAGCGGGACCGTGTTGCGGATGCCGGCGACCACGTCCTCGCCCTGGGCGTTCTGCAGGTAGTCACCGTAGATCCCCTGGTGCCCCGTGCTCGGGTCGCGGGTGAACGCCACGCCCGTCCCGGAGTCGGGGCCGAGGTTGCCGAAGACCATCGCGACCACGCTCACCGCGGTGCCGAGGTCGCCGGGGATCCGCTCCTGGCGGCGGTACAGGATCGCGCGCTCGGCGTTCCACGAGTCGAACACCGCCCTGATCGCCATGTCCAGCTGCTCGCGGGGCTGCTGCGGGAACTCGCGGCCGGTCGCCGCCCTGACGATCGACTTGAACGTCTCGGTCAGCGCCCGCAGGTCGCCGGCGTCCAGGTCGAGGTCGCTGGCCGTGCCCTTGGCCCGCTTGGCCTCGTCGATCGCGCGCTCGACCTCGTGCCCGCCGATGCCCAGCACGGTCTTGCCGAACATCTGGATCAGCCGCCGGTAGGAGTCCCAGGCGAACCGCTCGTTGCCGGCCTGCGCGGCCAGGCCGTGCACCGAGGCGTCCGACAGGCCGATGTTCAGCACCGTCTCCATCATCCCCGGCATGGAGAACTTGGCGCCCGACCGGACGCTGACCAGCAGCGGGTCGGCCGGGTCGCCGAGGGTCCGCCCCATCGCGCGCTCCAGCCGCGCCAGGTGCTCATCCACCTCGGCGGCCAGGCCCTCGGGCAGCGTGCCGTGCCTCAGGTAGTGCCGGCATGCCTCCGTGGTGATCGTGAACCCGGGCGGGACGGGCAGGCCCAGGTTGGTCATCTCGGCCAGGTTCGCGCCCTTGCCGCCGAGCAGGTCCTTCAGGTCCTTGTTGCCCTCGATGAAGTCGTAGACGAGCTTGCCCACTGAAACGTCTCCTCGCGATGCCTGTCGGGCGGCGCGCGGTGCCAGCGAACCCGGTGCGGCCCGCTCCCCCGGCGAGCGCCCAGCGGCGGGCACCTGGCGGCAGCCCTGATGCGCGGCCGGCCGGCCCTCACCGCTGACTCTACCGACTCGCCGCGCCCCGCCCGGCGGGACTCCGGCCGCGGAGCCGGCCGCGGGGCCGCCGCCGGCCGGTGCGGCCGGGCCAGGAGGCCGCCCGGCGCGGGTAGACGGGGCCCGCCAGCGCGCCCAGGGTGGCCGGGGAGGCCGCGTCACGGCGCCGGCGTGCCGTACGCTGACCGCGGAGGTGCGTGACGAACCGCCGGTGACCGTAGGCCCGCGTCCCCGCCCGGGCGATGAGCGTGTTGTGGATGTGACCAGTGAGCTACCCGCCGAGAAACCCGCAGACCGGAGCGCTCCACCACATCGAGCTCTGGGTTCCCTCCCTGACCCGCGCCCGCGCGGAGTGGGGATGGCTGCTCGGCGAGCTCGGCTACGAGCCGTTCCAGGACTGGGGTGACGGCTGCAGCTGGCGGCTCGGCGACGGGTACCTCGTCGTCGAGAAGTCGCCGGCCATGGTCGCCTGGCGTCACGACCGGATGCGGCCCGGCCTCAATCACCTGGCGTTCCACGGCGGCTCGAGGGCCGAGGTGGACAAGATCGCCGCCGCCGCGCCCGAGCACGGATGGGCGATACTGTTCGCGGACAAGCACCCCCATGCCGGCGGGCCCGACCACTACGCCGCCTACCTGGCCAACTCCGACGGCTTCGAGGCCGAGATCGTGGCCGCCGCGGAGTGAGCCCCGGCGGTGCCCTCAGCAGCCGCCCAGGCGCTCGCTCAGGTACGAGACCAGCTTGTCGATCCCGACCCGGTCCTGCCGCATCGAGTCCCGCTCCCGCACCGTGACCGCCTGGTCCTGCAACGTCTCGAAGTCGATCGTCACGCAGTACGGCGTGCCGATCTCCTCCTGGCGGCGGTAGCGGCGGCCGATCGAGCCGGCGTCGTCGAACTCGGCATTCCAGTGCTTGCGGACCACCGCCGCGATGTCGCGGGCCCGGGGTGACAGGTCGGCGTGGCGCGACAGCGGCAGCACCGCGACCTTGACCGGCGCCAGCCGCGCGTCGAGCCGCAGCACCGTGCGCTTCTCCATCCTCCCCTTGGCGTCGGGCGCCTCATCCTCGTCGTAGGCGTCCAGCAGGAAGGCCAGCATCGACCGGTCGACCCCGGCGGCCGGCTCGATCACGTAGGGGATGAACCGCTCCCCCGACTCGGCGTCCAGGTACGACAGGTCGTGACCGGATGCCTTCGAGTGGGTGGAAAGGTCGAAGTCGGTGCGGTTGGCGATCCCCTCCAGTTCGCCCCACTCCGCGCCGGGGAAGCCGTACCGGTACTCGATGTCGACGGTCCGCTTGGAGTAGTGCGAGAGCTTCTCCTTCGGATGCTCGTACAGGCGCAGGTTCCCCGGCCGCAGGCCCAGGTCCTGGTACCAGGCCAGGCGGGTGTCGATCCAGCGCTGGTGCCACTCCTCGTCGGTGCCGGGCCGGACGAAGTACTCCATCTCCATCTGCTCGAACTCGCGCGTGCGGAAGATGAAGTTCCCCGGCGTGATCTCGTTCCGGAACGACTTGCCGACCTGCGCGATCCCGAACGGGATCTTGCGGCGCGAGGTCTGGAGCACGTTCGCGAAGTTGATGAAGATCCCCTGGGCGGTCTCCGGGCGCAGGTAGGCCAGGCCGGCCTCCCCGGCCTCCCCGCCGCGCTCCACCGCGCCCAGGTAGGTGCGCAGCAGGCCGTTGAACATCCGCGGCTCGGTGAACGACCCCCGCGCCCCGCAGTTCGGGCAGGCCAGGTCGGCCAGGCCGTGCTCCGGCTCGCGCCCGCCGTGCCGCGCCTGGTAGCCCTCGATGAGATGGTCCGCGCGGAACCGCCGGTGGCACGACTGGCACTCGGTCAGCGGGTCCACGAACTCGGTGAGGTGACCGCTCGCCGCCCAGACCTCAGGCGCCAGGATCACGCAGGAGTCCAGGCCCACGATGTCCTCGCGCTCGGTGACCATCGCGCGCCACCACTGGCGCTTGATGTTGTTCTTGATCTCCGCTCCGAGCGGGCCGTAATCCCAGGAGGCCCGCAGGCCGCCGTAGATCTCGCTGGACGGGTAGACGATCCCGCGCCGCTTGCAGAGGCTGACCAGGGTTTCCATGCGGTCACTGCGACGAGCCATCGGGCATCTCCAGGCACCTTCGGCGGTTCCGAGCGGACTGCGGCGTCACGGCATCGCCGCGCGCCCGGCCGGGCGGGGGCGGCGGCACCTGCCAGCTTAGCCGTGACCGGCGGCCTCCCGGCGCCGCTATCGTGGTCGCCGGCCGCCCGCCGGCCACCGCGGCCGGCCCGCGGGGCGGCCGGCCAGGGAGGAGGACGAGCCGTGCCTGCAGATCGCCGCGGCCCCGCCGGCCACCGGGCCGGCGCGGGGAGGCCGGCACCGGCGCCGGCACCGGGCCGCCGCGCCCGCGGGCCGCGCCCGCTGCCGGACCGGGCCGCGCTGTTCACCCCGGGGGCATCGCCGCTGCGGGAGCAGCTCGAGCGGCGCAGCGCGGCGCCCTTGCTGTGGCTTCACCAGCTGCCGGCCTGGGCGCCGCCCCTGGGGATGGTGGCGCTGATGCTGGCCGGCCTGGCCGCGCCCGTCCCCGTGGCCGTGCCCGCGCTCGGCGCGCTCGCGGCCCTGCTGTCCTGGCTCGCGGCGGTGAGCTGGCCCCGGCTGCCGGCTCAGGCGCGGCTGCTGCGGGTGGCGGCGGTCGCGATGATCCTGGCCGCGGCGGTCGCCCGGGCGCTGCGCTAGCCCGTGAGCGGCGGGCCGGGCCTGGCCAGGGATCTCGCCGGGCCCGTCAGGCGGGGACCGGGTTCGGCTCGGCGCCGCCGTAGCGCCGGTCCCGGCGGGCGTAGATCTCGCACGCCTGCCACAGGTGGCGCCGGTCGAAGTCGGGGAAGAGCGTGTCCAGGAAGACGAACTCCGCGTAAGCGGACTGCCAGATCAGGAAGTTGCTCATCCGCTGCTCCCCGGACGATCGGACGAACAGGTCCACGTCGGGGATGCCGGGCTCGTCGAGATACCGGGCGACGACCTTCTCGTCCACCTTGGCGGGATCCAGCCGACCCGCCGCGGCGTCCGCGGCGATCGCCGCGGCCGCGTCGGCGATCTCCGCGCGGCCTCCGTAGTTCACGCAGAACTGCAGCGTGAGCACGGTGTTCCGGGCGGTGAGCCGCTCGGCGTCCTCCAGCTCGGAGATCACGCTGCGCCACAGCCTCGGGCGGCGCCCGGCCCAGCGGACCCGCACCCCCATCTCGTGGAGCTGATCCCGGCGCCGGCGGATCACGTCCCGGTTGAAGCCCATGAGGAACCGGACCTCCTCCGGGGACCGGCGCCAGTTCTCGGTGGAGAACGCGTAGGCCGACAGGTACGGGATGCCGAGCTCGATCGCCCCCATGATCACGTCGAAGAGCGAATGCTCGCCTGCCTTGTGCCCCTCGGTCCGCGGCAGCCCGCGCTGCCTGGCCCACCGGCCGTTCCCGTCCATGACGAGGGCGACGTGGCGCGGCAGGAGCTCGGCCGGGATCGCCGGGGGCCGGGCGCCGCTCCGGTGGGGCTCGGGCGGACGATAGCGCCTGCCGCTGGAACTCATGAGTGCTCCACGTGGCGTAGCGAACGGATCGAGTGCTCCAGGTGCCATTGCGTGTAGGCCGCGACCAGGCCGCTGCACTCTACCTGGTGGCGCCGCTCGCTCGCGTCCGCCGCCGCCCAGTCCCCGCGCAGCAGGGCGCTCATCAGCCCGAGCGTGGCGGTGCTGGCCGTGGCCGAGCCGGGGGCATGGCAAGCGGCGCACACCAGGCCGCCGGCCGCGATGCCGAACGTGCGCAGCCCCTGGCCGCGCCGCGCCGGGACGGGGCGCGCCGGCGGCTCGCCGGGCAGCCGGGCGCCGCAGATCGCGCACTCGTCCAGGGCCGGGGCGTAGCCGGCGAGGGCGAGCGAGCGGAGCAGGAACGCGTCCAGCACCAGCCGCGGCGGGTGCGTGCCCTCCACCAGCGTGCGCAGCCCGCCGACCAGCAGGAGGAACTGCCGCAGCGCCGGCTCCTTCTCCACCGCCGTGAACCGCTCCGCGGTCTCCAGCATCGCGGTTCCCGCCGTGTACCTCGGGTAGTCACCCGCCAGGGCGTCCCCGTAGCTGCGCACGGACTCTGCCTGGGTGATCACGTCGAGCGTCCGGCCCGCATGCAGCAGCAGGTCCACGTGGGTGAACGGCTCCAGCCGGCCGCCGAAGCGCGACCGGGTCCGGCGCACCCCCTTGGCGACCGCCCGGACCCGGCCCGACCGGCGGGCGAGCACGGTGACGATGCGATCGGCTTCACCCAGCTTCTGGGTCCGCAGCACGATGCCGTCATCACGGTAGGCGCCCACGGCGCCCATTCTCCCGCACGCCTGCCCGGCCCAGCCTGGGCGGCGGATGCGGCCCGGCGTGAGCACGAGCGCCCCGGCCGACCCGGCAGCCGCTGGCCGGTCAGCCGGCCTGAGCCGCCTCGGCCATCCAGATCACATCGCTAGCCCGGGCCTGGCTCACCCCCAGGCACCGGGCGATCGCGCCGACCGCGGCGCGCTCGGGCTCACCGAGCCGCCCGCCGTCCAGGCCGACCTGGACGACCGAGGCGAGGAACCACTCCCTGGCGTGCTCCTCGAGCTGCAGCGCGAGCCGCTCGATCACCAGGCCGCCCGGCTCGCTGCCCGGCCGCGCGACCGGGTCGCCGGCCGCGGCGAGGTCGCGGGCCAGGCTGTCCTCGCCGTACCCAGCCACGCCCGACCGCCTGATCAGATCCACGGCCCGCCGCCGGGTCGCCGGGCTCGGCGGGCGAGCGGCGGCGCAGCCCGCCCGCAGGACGGCCAGGACCGCAGCCTTCGTGCCCGCGGCCAGCGCCGCGCGCATCTGCGCGACCGTCGGGACGGCGAGGAGCTCGACGCGGTAGCAGGTCTGGCAGACCGTGCAGGCCAGGTGCTCGGCGGCAGCTCCGGCGGGGACCAGCGGCACGCCGAGCAGGTGCATCCACCGCCGCCCCGCCCGCCGCCAGATCGCGCGATCGCCGCCGCAGCGCTCGCAGTGCGCGACCCCGCGACCCACCGTCCGGTAGAGCGTCCTCCAGCCGACCAGGCTCATCGTTGCCTCCAACCCGCCTGCAGATGGCGAGCAGCCCCCGGGCGCTCACACGCCAGCGGCCCGATCATCACACGAACCCGGCCGTCAGGCGAGCAGTTCAGGAGAACATCTGCCTGTCGCCAGCAATCGTGCGCATCGCCATGACCTGCGGATTCGCCCCGGCGGGCCGGCCGGGCGCGCGCTCCGGTCAGTCGTAGAACCCCAGCCTGCGGAGCTGCCGCGGATCCCGCTGCCAGTCCCTGGCCACCTTCACCCTCAGGTCGAGGAAGACCCGGCTGCCGAGCAGCGCCTCGATCTGGCGCCTGGCCCGCGAGCCGACCTCGCGGAGCCGCGAGCCCTCGGAGCCGATCACGATCGCCTTCTGGCTGGGCCGCTCGACGTACATCACCGCGTGTACGTCGATCAGGTCCGCACGGCCTTGCCTCGGTGCCATCTCCTCGACCACCACGGCGACCGAGTGCGGCAGCTCATCGCGCAAGTCCTCCAGGATCGCCCCCCGGATCAGCTCGGCGACCAGGTGCTGCTCGGGCTCGTCGGTGAGCTCCCCGTCCGGGTAGAGCGGGCGGCCCGGCGGCAGGTGGCCGATCAGCACCGCGGCGAGCACATCGAGCTGGAACCCGGTGACGGCGGAGACCGGCACGATGTCGGCCCAGTCCCCCAACGCGGCGACCGCGGCAAGCTGGCGCGCCACCCGCTCCCGGGGCGCCTGGTCGGCCTTGGTCACGATCGCCACGACCGGCGTCCCGGCCTGCCGGGACAGCTCGGCGGCCAGGTGCGTGTCACCCGGCCCGACTCGCTCGGAGGCGGGGACGCAGAAGCCGATCACGTCGACTTCGGCCAGGGTGGACCGGGCGAGGCTATCCAGGCGCTCGCCGAGCAACGTCCTGGGGCGATGGAGCCCGGGAGTGTCGAGGATCACAAGCTCGGCGTGGTCCCGCCGGACGATCCCCCGGATGACGCCTCGCGTGGTCTGCGGCCGGCTGCTGGTGATCGCCACCTTCGCGCCGACGAGCGCATTCATCAGGGTCGACTTGCCGACGTTGGGCCTGCCGACGAAGCAGGCGAACCCGGCCACGGACTGCTCGCCGGCATCCGGCTCGGCGCCGGGGCGGCCCGACGGCTCGTTCACGCTCGCGATTGTCTCCCAGTCGGCGGCCCGGACCGCGCCGGACCCGGCAGCAGGCGCCCCAGGAGCGCGGCGGCGGTCAAGCGGCTGCGTTCACGGAGCGTAGATGTGGCGGACGGCTCCGTCGGAGCCGGCGTGGATGATCAGCGCACCCGGGCCTGCGTCGCGCACCGTGGCGATGTCGGCGGGGCCCGGCGGCTGCCCGTCGCTGACCATGGCTGCGGCCTCGAGCGACGACGCGCCGCTGGAGACCGCCATCGCGACCGCCAGCGCCAGCGCGGACAGCTGGAGCGAGGGCAGCGCGACCGTGGCGGCGGCGTAGGTGCGGCCAGTCTCATCCCTGACGGCAGCACCCTCGGCGGAGCCGACGCGAGCCCGGGCGGCCCGGGCCAGCGTGATGATCTTCTCGTCCTCGGGCCCGAGGTCATGAGCCTCGTTCACCGCACTGAGCTTACTGGCGCGGGCCATCCGGCGGGGGCTGCGGGCGTGCGCCGGGCGGCCGGCTCCCGCCAGGCACCGCGTCCCCGGGCGGCCCCGCCCCGCCGGGCGGGCCCGCTTCGGCGGCCGGGGCTGCCGGTTCCCCGTCGGCACCGACCCGCTGGACGGTGACCGTCCCGATCCGGTTGCGCCGCCCTGCCAGGCTCTCGGCGGTCAGCCGCAGCCCGGCCACCACGGCCGTCGATCCCGCGATCGGCACCCGGCCGAGTCTTTGGGCCAGCAGCCCTCCCACGGTCTCCACGTCCTCGGCCTCGATCCGCACGCCGAACAGCTCGGCCAGCTCATCCACCGGCAAGCGCGCGGTGACGCGGGCCAGGCCCTCGCCGAGCCACTCCACGGCCGGCACGCCGCGGTCGTATTCGTCGGCGATCTCCCCCACGATCTCCTCGATGATGTCCTCGATCGTGACGAGCCCCGCCGTACCCCCGTACTCGTCGATCACGATGGCAAGGTGGATCTGCCTGGCCTGCATCTCCCGGAGCAGGTCATCGATCGGCTTGGAGTCGGGCACGAATGTCGCCGGGCGCATCACCGTGGTGACGGGCTGGGTCTCCATGCTGCCGGGATCCTCGTAGACCCGGGCCACGATGTCCTTCAGGTAGGCGATGCCGATCACGTCGTCCAGGTTCTCCCCCACCACGGGAATCCTCGAGAAGCCGCTGCGCAGCGCGAGCGACAGCGCCTGCCGAAGGCTCTTGCCGCCTTCCGCGAACACCACGTCCGTGCGCGTCACCATCACCTCGCGGGCGATCGTCTTGCCGAACTCGAACACCGAGTGGATCATGGCCCGTTCCCCCGGCTCGATGACCCGCCGGCGCTCCAGCAGATCGACCAGGCCCCGGATGTCCTCCTCCTCTCCCGATGGCCCGGACGGCACCCGCCCCCGGCCCAGCACGCGCCCGGCGCCGAGCAGCATGCCGGGCAGCGGCCCCAGGAGCCGCACGACCGGATGCATGACCGAGGCGGCGCCTCGGGCCACGCTCGCGGCATGCTGACGCCCCAGGGCGCGCGGGACGATCCCGGCGGCCAGGTAGATGGTCACGGTCATGACGAGGGCGGCGATCAGGTACGCGCGCCAGCCCGGGCCGAGCCAGCTCCGCAGCGCCGCCGTCACCAGGACGGTCGCCGCCAGCTCGGCCGCGACCCTGGCCAGCAGCAGCACGGCCACGTACTCGGGCACCTCGGCGAGGGCCTCCTGCAGGGAGGCCGACGCCTCGTGCCCGGGAGCCGGCAGTTCCCTGGCGCCCGCGCGGGAGACCCGCAGGAGCGCGGTGTCCGCGCTCGCGCACCAGCCCGCGATCAGCACGAGCGCCGCCGCCGCGACGATCAGCCACCCCATGGCCCGGGCCTAGCCGGCGGGCGGGCCCGCGTCCGCCTCCGGCCCGCCCGCCTGGTCGTCCGGGACGGGGCCCGCGGCGCCGGGGGGAACGGCCCGGCCATCGCCGGCCGTGACGTCCGGCGGCCCGCCGGCCCCGGGGGCCTGCCCGGATCGGCCAGCCCCGCCGGGCCGGTCGCGCGGCAATCCGCCGGCCCCGCGCCGCACGTCGGTGCCCGCCGCGCCGGCCGGGCGCCCGCGCGCGGCCCGCCAGGAGGCGAGGAGCCGGTCCTGCAGGCCGAACATCCTCGCGAGCTCCTCGGGCTCGGCGTGGTCGTACCCGAGTAGGTGCAGGATGCCGTGGGTGCAGAGCAGGTCGAGCTCGTCCTGGAGGCCGTGACGGGCGCGGCGGGCCTGAGCCGCGGCCACCTGAGGGCAGATCACGACGTCCCCGAGGATGCTCGGCGGGCCGGAGGAATCCGCGGGCGCCTCCGCCTGCGTGCCTCCCGGGTGGGGCGCCCGCAGCTCGTCCATGGGGAACGCGAGCACGTCGGTCGGCCCCTCCTCGTCCATCCACTCCTCATGGAGCCTGGCCATGGCGGGCTCATCGACCAGCAGCACCGACAGCTCCGCGAGCGAATGCACCCCCAGATCGTCGAGCACGTACCTGGCCAGGCGGGACAGTCCCGCCTCGTCCACGGCCACCCCGGACTCATTGACGACCTCGACGCTCATGCCGCCCCGCCGGGCTCGTCCGCCATCCCGCGCGTCACCCGCGCCGCCCCGCTCACCGGTTCCGGCCGCCCTCGCGCCTGGCCCGTCCGCCGGGCAGCCCGGTCGCCGCGCGGGCCGCGTCATAGCGCGCGTAGGCGTCCACAATCCTCGCGACCAGCTTGTGGCGGACCACGTCGTGCGCGGTGAGCTTGCAGAAGTAGACGTCGGGCACGTCCTGAAGCACCTCCTGGACCACCCGCAGCCCGCTGACCTGCCCGGCAGGCAGGTCCACCTGGGTCACGTCACCGGTCACGACGACCCGGGAGCCGAACCCCAGCCTGGTGAGGAACATCTTCATCTGCTCGGGCGAGGTGTTCTGTGCCTCGTCCAGGATGATGAACGAGTCGTTCAGGGACCGGCCGCGCATGTAGGCCAGCGGCGCGATCTCGATCGTGCCGGCGGCGAGCAGCCGCGGGATCGAGTCCGGATCGACCATGTCGTGCAGGGCGTCGTAGAGCGGCCGCAGGTACGGGTCGATCTTCTCGTAGAGCGTGCCGGGCAGGAAGCCGAGCCGCTCGCCCGCCTCCACGGCCGGCCGGGTCAGGATGATCCGGTTGACCTCCTTGGCCTGCAGGGCCTTCACCGCCTTGGCCATCGCCAGGTAGGTCTTCCCCGTCCCGGCCGGGCCGATCGCGAACACGATCGTGTGAGTGTCGATCGCGTCCACGTAGCGCTTCTGGTTCAGCGTCTTGGGCCGGATCGTGCGGCCGCGCGCGGAC
>JAJPIV010000150.1 GCA_021324595.1 Actinomycetota bacterium
AACAGGCTGTCGCTGTAGTACTATCCCCTGCGTGCCGTCGTGTACCGCGACGGCACATGGCGGGCGCAGCCGGCCTTCCAGAGCCCCTGGGACGACATCGCCACGCTGGCCCGGATCTCCTGTCCCGCCGCCGGGTTCTGCGTGGCCGTGGATGACGCTGGCTATGCCTACACCTACTCGGCCGGGCGATGGTCGCCCGGGCAGCGGATCGACCCTCACTACGGAGTCGGCGGAGCGAGCCTTGTCTCCGTGTCGTGCCCGGATCCGGGGTTCTGCGTGACGGTCGGGGCCGACGGCTTCGCCTATCTCTACGCGCGCGGCCGGTGGTCCACGGGCCTGGACGTGATCAGGAACGCGGTCCGGGCGCGGAACGGATTCGCCAGCGTGTCCTGTGCGAGCCGGAGGTTCTGCGCGGCCATCACCACGAGCGGAGGCGTGTACACCTACTCTGCGGGGCAGTGGCGCGGCCCGCGGCCGACCGCCGCGCCCTTCCTCACCGCACCCGTCGTGTCCTGCCCTGCCCCGGGACGGTGCGTGGCCGTGAGCGACGGCGCCACCTGGATCAGCTTCCCGGGGTGAACTCCTCCGCCACGCCTCGGCCGCGCGCGGGCACCCTGCCGCCTCGGCTGCCCGCTGGCGGCATCGGCGCGCCCGCCCGGTCGCGCGGGGCGCGGACGCCCAGCCGGCCCGCGATCTCGGCGGCGGCCGCCCGCAGCGGGTCCGCCAGGCCGGCCAGCGCCCGCTCGGTCCAGCGGTACGTCGGGAGCGTCACGTTCAGGTAGGCCAGGTCCCTGCCGCCCCGGTCCCGGATGGCGGCGGTGATCCCGCACCACTCCTCCTGATGCTCCTTGTAGTTGAACGCGACCCCGGTGCGGCGGCACTCCGCGATCTGCGCGCGCAGGACGGCGGCGTCGGTGATCGTGTACCTGGTGGGCCGGGCCAGCGGCGCGGCGAGGTACTCCTCGCACTCCTCCTGGGGCAGGGACGCCAGGTAGAGCTTGCCGACGGATCCGCAGTGCAGCGGGATCTCCAGGCCGGCCAGGTCCACCTGAACCGGGCTGGCCGGGCGCGCCTCGTCGAGGACGACGAGCCTGCCCCGGGTGGCCACCTCGAGGAACACGCTGCCGTCGGTGTCGGCCGCGAGCTTCTCCATCACCGGGTGGGCGCGGCGGATCATGGCGGCGGTTCCGGCGGCCAGGGACAGCCGCACGGTGCCGTAGGAGATCGAGTACCGCCCCGAGTGCGGGTCGCGCCCGACGAGGTCGAAGTGCTCGAGGGTGTTCAGCAGGCGCCAGGCGGTGGCGCGGTTGACGCCCGCCCGCTGGGCGAGCTCGGACGACGTGGGCGGCTCCGGGCTGGCCGCCACCTCCTCCAGAAGCTGGAGCGCGCGCTCGACGGCTTGCACCCTGTCGCTCACAGACGCCTCCCGCGCGGCACCGTGCTGCCTATCAGGTCGCAGTCTCCCATGGCCGGGGCCGCCACCCGGACCGTGCCGTCGCCGGGCTCGCGGGCCGGGGGTGCGCGCGGTGCCGCACGGGTCTTCCGCAATCGTCCTTGTGTTGCTATGCTGCAACAATCGTTGCGTGATAGCAGCATACGGGCGGCCAGATGCACATCGCGGGAGTACGCCTCCGCCTCCTCGAGCTGCCGCTCGGGGCGCCGTTCCGGCCGGCCTGGGGCCGGGGCAGGGTCCAGACGGAGCTCGTCGTGCTGCTGTGCGAGGTGCGGACGGACACCGGGCTGACCGGGCTCGGAGCGGCGCACGGCGGGCTCGAGGCGGCGGTCACGATCGACCGGTTCGTCACGCCGCACCTGCTCGGGCAGGACCCGTTCCAGGTCGAGCGGCTGGCCGCGGTGATCCGGGACGCGGAGATCCTCGGCGCGCCGGCCTACGGGATGGAGATCCCGCTGTGGGACCTGCTCGGCAAGGCGGCCGGGATGCCGGTCTGCCAGCTCTGGGGCGGGGGCGCGGCGCGCGTGCGCGCGTACTGCGCGACCGGGGAGCTGCGCGGAGCCAGGGAGCGGGCGCGGGACGTGGCGCAGCTGGCGGACGGGGGGTTCCGGGCCGTCAAGCTCCGCTTCCACCACGACGATCCCCGTGACGACCTCGCGGTCGCGCGGGCGGTCCGCGACCAGGTGGGGGACCGGATCGAGCTGATGGTGGACGCCAACCAGGCCGGCGCCGATCCCGGCCTGTCCGGGCACCGGGCATGGGATTTCCGCACCGCCCTGGCAGTGGCCAGGGAACTGGAGGACCTCGGCGTCAGCTGGCTCGAGGAGCCCCTTCCCCGTCACGACCTCAGCGGCCTGGCCCGGCTGCGCGACCGGCTCGCCACGCTCCGGCTGGCCGGAGGCGAGGACAGTCACGGGCTGGGCGAATTCCGGCTGCTCCTGGAGCGCGAGTGCTTCGACATCCTGCAGCCGGACGCGCTGAAGTCCGAGACGGCCTCGGCCATACGCCATCTGGCGGCCTTCGCCGGCCTGGCCGGCGTCGCGGTCATCCCCCACACCTGGGGCAGCGGCATCAGCCTGCTCGCGCACCTGCACCTGGCGGCGTCGCTGCCCAACTGCGGCTACCTGGAGTTCCCGCACGACCCGCCGAGCGGCTTCACGGCCGCCGCGCGCGATCAGCTGCTGGCCGAGCCGCTGGTCATCGACGACGAGGGCTGCGTGCGCGTCCCCCCTCGCCCGGGCTTCGGCTTCGCGCTCGACGAGGAGCGGGCGGAGCGGCACACCGTGCGGGTCATCGAGCGCGGCGACAGCTGGTGAGACGGGGAGGCGGAACGTGAAGATCACCGCGGCAGTCCTGGCCGGCGTGGGCGCCCGGTTCGAGGTCGACGAGGTCGAGCTGGCCCCTCCCCGCGAGGGCGAGGTGCTGGTCGAGATCGCGGCGACCGGCCTGTGCGGCAGCGACCTCAACGCGCTGGACGGCAAGCGGTCGCTCGCGCCCTTCCCGGTCGTCCTGGGCCACGAGGCGGCGGGGACGGTGGTGGAAGCCGGGCCCGGTGCCGGCCGGCTCCGGCCCGGCGACCGTGTCGTGCTGTCGATCCTGCCGTCCTGCGGGCACTGCCAGGCCTGCAAGAAGGGCATGCCGAACTACTGCGCGACGGCGGGCGCCGCCATGGCCGACGGCAACCTCATGGACGGGTCGAGCCGCCTGTCCCGGCGGGGAGAGAGGATCAACCACTTCCTCACCGTGTCCTCCTTCGCGCAGTACGCGGTCGTCCCCGAGTCCGGCGCCGTGGCCATCCCGCCGGAGCTGCCGCTCGACCGGGCCGCGCTGATCAGCTGCGCGGTGCTGACCGGCTACGGCGCGGTCCGCAACACCGCGCGGGTGCCGCCCGGGTCGCGGGTGGCGGTCTTCGGCTGCGGCGGAGTCGGCCTGAACATCGTGCAGGGCGCGCGGATCGCCGGCGCGGCGCGGATCATCGCGGTCGATGTGAGCCGGGCCAAGCTCGAGCTGGCCCGGCGGCTCGGCGCCACGGACCTGGTGCACGCGGGGGAGCGCGACCCCGTGGCGGCGATCAGGGAGCTCGACGGCGGCGTCGATTACGCGTTCGAGGCGCTCGGGCGGGAGCAGACGATCCGGCAGGCCTGGGACAGCCTCGACCTCGGCGGCGAGGCGGTCGTGGTGGGCCTCATGCGCCACGGGGCGACCGTGACCCTGGACGCCGGCCCGCTCGTCGATGAGAAGCGGATCCGCGGCTGCTACCTGGGGTCCTCGGTCCTCAGCCGGGACGTGCCGGCGCTCGCGGGCCTTTACCTCGCGGGCGAGCTGATGCTCGACGAGCTGATCAGCCACCGGATCGGCCTCGCCGACCTCGATGAGGCGTTCGGCAGGCTCCGCGCGGGCGATGGCGCGCGCAGCGTCGTGATGTTCGATCACTGAATGGCGAAGGGCGGGCTCGTGGAGCACGAGGCGTGTCACATCGGCGGGGACTGGCGGCCCGCGATCTCGGGGGCCACGACCGCCGTCGTGGACCCGGCGACCGAGGAGGTCATCGCGACCGTCCCCGCCTGTGGTGCCGACGACGTGGCCGCCGCGGTGGCCGCCGCCGCGGGCGCACGGGAACGGTGGGCGGCCACCACTCCGGGGGAGCGGGCGGAGCTGCTGCTCGAGCTCGCCGCCAGGCTCGCCGCCGAGGCCGCCGAGCTCGCCCGCGCCGAGTCGCGCAACACCGGCAAGCCGCGCGACGCGGCCGCCGGCGAGGTCCGCGCCGCGGTGGACCGGCTGCGGTTCTTCGCCGGCGCTGCCCGGTGCCTGGAAGGGCGGGCCGCGGGAGAGTACCTGGCCGGCTACACCTCCATCCTCCGGCGGGAGCCGGCGGGGGTGGCCGGGCTGATCACGCCCTGGAACTACCCCCTGCTGCTCGCGGTGACCAAGCTGGCCCCCGCCCTGGCCGCCGGGAACGCCGTGGTGCTCAAGCCGTCCGAGCAGGCCCCGCTGACCGCCCTGCACCTGGCTCGGCTCGCCGAGCCCATCCTCCCCGCCGGCGTGCTCAACGTGGTGACTGGTGACGGGGCCGTGGCCGGCGCGGCCCTGGTCACCCACCCCGATGTGGACGTGGTCTCGCTCACCGGCGGCTCGGAGACCGGCAAGGAGGTCTCGCGGGCCGCGGCCGCGACGCTCACGCGCGTCCGGCTGGAGCTCGGCGGCAAGGCCCCCTGCGTCGTGCTCGGCGACGCCGACCCGCAGCTGGTGGCCGCCGCCGTGCGCGCCGGGGCGTTCTGGAACGCGGGCCAGGACTGCGGCGCCGCGTCGCGGGTGATCGTCAGCTCCCGGATCCACGACGCCGTGGCCGACGCTCTCGTCCGGGCGGCCTCGTCGTTGCGGGTCGGCGGCCCGGACGAGCCGGGGGTGGAGATGGGGCCGCTCGCCTACGCGGGCCACAGGGACCGGGTGCTCGGGTTCATCGAGCGGGCGTCCGCCGCCGGGGCGACGATCCTGGCTGGCGGCGGCCGGATCGGGAGGGCCGGGTACTTCGTGGCGCCGACGATCCTGGCCGGGGTCAGCCAGCGCAGCGAGATCGTGCAGCGCGAGGTGTTCGGCCCGGTGGTCACCGTGCAGCGCGCCGACGATGACGAGACCGCGCTCAGCTACGCGAACGACGTCCGCTACGGCCTGGGCGCCTCGGTCTTCACCGGCGACGTGGGCCGCGCCATGGACGCCGCCCGCCGCCTCAGGTTCGGCACCGTGTGGGTCAACGACCACGGCCCGGTGACGCCGGAGATGCCGTGGGGCGGCTTCCGGGAGTCCGGGAACGGCACCGAGCGCTCCCTGTACGCGCTCGAGGAGTTCACCCAGCTCAAGCACGTCATGGTCAAGCTCCCCGGCTGATGACGAAGGAGGAGTCACCGCTTGTCGCAGTCCTGAACGGCAGCAAAGGAGTACCTCATGGACAGACCAGGAACACCGGCCGGGCCGGGCGGCCCATCGCCGGATCGCGCGCCGATCAGCCGCCGCGGGCTGCTCGCCGGGGGCGCGGGCGCGGCGGCCGCAGGCCTGCTGGCCGCCGCGTGCGGCGGCCCCGGTGGCACCGGAGCGCCGCCGTCGCCGGGCGGCCGGCCGAGGCGCGGCGGCGACTTCCGCGTCGGCGTGGCGGGCGGAAGCCCCAGCGACCTGTTCGACGGCCAGAACTTCCTGTCCCAGCCGGACGAGGCCCGAATCGTCAGCATGTTCGAGCCGCTGCTCATCTTCGACGACGACTACCAGCTACGGCCATGGCTCGCCGAGGAGGTGACCATGGAGAACCCCAGCCAGTGGGTGATCCGGCTGCGCAAGGGCATCGAGTTCAGCAACGGCAAGACGCTGCGGGCCCAGGACGTGATCTACTCGCTGCGGCGGATCGCGGACCCGAGGAACGGGCTGGCCGGGCAGACCCAGCTGGCCGCCATCGATCCCACCGGGTTCACCGTGCTGGACCGTTACACGGTCCGCGTGCGGCTTACCTCGCCGAACTCGGTGCTGGACCAGGGGCTGGGCCAGTACTACAACAACGTCGTCCCCGACGGCTACCAGAAGTGGCCCGCCCCCCAGGCCGGAACCGGCTGCTTCGTGGTCAAGAGCTTCACCCCCGGCCAGCAGTCCGTGAGCGTCCGCAACCCGAATTACTGGCATCCGGGCCAGCCCTACTTCGACACGGTCACGATCATCGACTTCCCCGACGACACCGCTCGGCTCAACGCCCTGCTGGGCGGCAGCATCGACGCGATGACCAGCGTGCTGACGCCGCAGATCCCCACGATCCAGGCGCATGGCGGCCTGTCGCTGCTGGTCTCCCACAACGGCGAGTGGCTGCCGATCTGCATGGCCATCGACATGCCGCCGTTCGACAACAACGACGTCCGCCAGGCGATGCGCCTGATCGTCGACCGGCCCGCGATGATCGAGCAGGTGCTGTCGGGCTACGGCCGGGTGGCCAACGACCTCTTCGCCCCGTTCGACCCGGACTACGACTCCGCCCTCCCGCAGCGCCATCAGGACCTGGAGAAAGCCAGGTTCCTGCTCAGGCGGGCCGGGGCGGAGAAGCTGAGCACGACCCTGCACACCACGCCCGGCGAGGCCGGCATGGTCACGATGGCGTCGGTGCTCGCCACCCAGGCTGCTCGCGCTGGCGTCACGATCAGCGTGCAGGACGACCCCAACTACTACGGCAACCAGTACCTCAAGCTCGCGTTCTCCGTCGACTTCTGGGGAACCCGCAACTACCTGCCGCAGGTTGCCCTGTCGATGCTCCCGGGATCGCCCTTCAACGAGACCCACTGGCCGCCGAGGTCCGGGCCGGGGTCGGGCTACGCCAGCCTCTACCGGCAGGCTCTCTCATCTTCCAGCCCGTCCCTGCGCCGGGAGCTCATCCACCAGATGCAGGCCATCGAGTACGACTACGGCGGGTACATCATCCCGTTCTACCTCAACCTGATCGGCGCCTACAGCGACCGGGTCCGGGGCTTCACTCCCAGCAAGGGAACGGTCCCGCTCGGTTACTTCGGCCATGGCTTCCGCACGATCTGGTTCGCCTGAGCGGCCCGGGAAGGTCCCGGCGGGCACCGCGGGCGACGAGGCCCGGGCCGACCCGCCGGGAGCCCCCCGCGGGCCGGCCCGGCGGGCGCGCGGCGGGGTCGCCCGCTTCCTGCTGCGCCGCGCCCTGATGTCGGCGGCGGTGCTCGCGGCGGTCTCAGCGGTGGTGTTCGCGGCCACCGAGGCGCTGCCGGGTGACCCGGCCCAGGCCATCCTCGGGCGCTCCGCCTCGCCCCAGGCGCTCGCCGCGCTGCGGCGCCAGCTCCGCCTGAACCGGCCCGTGCTGCAGCAGTACTGGGACTGGATCGCTGGCCTGCTCCACGGCCAGCTCGGCATGTCGCTCGCGGCCCAGGAGCCGGTGACCCGGCTGCTGGCGGACCGCCTGGTCAACTCCGGGTTCCTCGTCCTGGTGGCCGCGGCCTTCTCCATCCCGCTCTCGGTGGCGCTGGGCTGCTACGCCGCCTGGCGCCGGGACCGCGCCTTCGACCACGGCAGCTCGATCGTGCTCCTCGTGCTCGCGGGCCTGCCTGAGTTCGTCGTCGGCGTCCTCGCCGTCGTCCTGCTCGCCACCACCGTGCTGCACGTGCTGCCCGCGGTCAGCTACCTCGCCCCCGGGCAGCGGCCGTGGAGCGACCCTTCCGCGCTGGCACTGCCGGTCGCCACCTTGGTGATCGCCGTCGCGCCGTACGTGGCGCGGGTGATGCGGGCGTCCATGGTCGAGGTGATGGAGAGCGACTACGTCGAGATGGCCAGGCTGAAAGGGCTGCCCGAGCGGACCGTGCTGCTCCGGCACGCCCTGCCCAACGCCCTCGGCCCGGTGTTCCAGGTCATCGCACTCAACCTGGCCTACCTCGCGGGCGGGATCGTGGTGGTCGAGTACGTGTTCGCCTATCCCGGGGTGGGCAGCGCCCTTCAGGCCGCGGTCCTCGCCCACGACCTGCCGGTCGTCCAGGTCCTGGCGATGCTGATCGCCGGGGTGTACGTGGCGGCGAACCTCGCGGCCGACGTGGCCACGATCCTCGTCACGCCGAGAATGCGCGGCCAGTTGTGAGCGGCACCGGCCTGCCGGGCCCGGCCTGGCTCCCCGCCGCCGGGCAGGCGCGCGGGGCGGGCGCCCTGCGCGCCGCGCTGCGGCTGCGGCGGACGCGGATCGGGCTGGCGCTGCTGGCCTTGCTCACGGCGCTGGCGGTCCTCGGCCCGCACGTGGCGCCGCACTCCCCGGCCGCGTTCATCGCGCGCCCGGACAGCGGGCCATCGGCGCTCGCCCCGCTCGGCACTGACTACCTCGGCCAGGACGTGCTCAGCCGGTTCCTGTCCGGCGGCGGCGCGATCCTGGCGACCGCCTTCGCCGCGGCCCTCGGCGGCGTCATCGCCGGGGTCGCCCTCGGGCTGATCGCCGCCTACGCGAGAGGCGCGCTCGACGCGCTGGTCATGCGGATCCTGGATGTGATCCTCGCGTTCCCGCCGATCATGCTGGCGCTGGTCGCCGTGGCCACCACGGGGCCGAGCACCTGGATCCTGATCACCGCGGTCGCGATCACCACCGCGCCCCGGGTCGCCCGGGTAACCCGCGGCGCGGCGCAACCGGTCGTCGTCCGCGACTTCGTCGCCGCGGCCGAGGCCCTCGGCCTGCCGCGGTGGCGCATCGTGATCAGCGAGGTGCTGCCCAGCACGCTCGGCCCGGTGCTGGTCGAGGCCACGCTGCGGCTGACCTACGCGATCGGGCTCATCGCCTCGCTGGCCTTCCTCGGCCTGGCCGCCAATCCCAACGGAGCGAACTGGGGCACGATGATCCAGCAGAACCAGACCGCGCTGGCCGTCCAGCCCTGGGGCGTCGTGCTGCCGATCACCGCGATCGCGCTGCTCACGATCGGGACGGGGCTGATCGGCGACGGCATCGCCCGTGCCTTTGCCGGGCTGGACCGGGGACGTGAGCCGGGGTGAGCGCTCACCCGGGGCACGGCGGGCAGGGCGGGCACCCCGGTCCGGCCGTGATCGTCACGGGGCTGCGCGTCGAGATGGCGCACGGCGGGGGCGACATCGTAGACGAGGTGTCCTTCAGCATCGCGCCGGGAGAGGTGCTCGGCCTGGCCGGCGAGTCCGGCTCCGGGAAGACGACCGTCGGGCTGGCCCTGCTCGGCCACGCGCGCCGCGGCGCCCGCGTCACCGGGGGCAGCGTCCGCGTCGGCGCCATCGATGTCCTGTCGCTGACCGACCGCGAGCTGCGCGAGGTCCGCGGCAGGATCATCTCCTACGTGCCTCAGGACCCGGCTGCCGCGCTCAACCCCGCGCTGCGCGTGGGCACCCAGCTCCGCGAGGTGCTGCGAGCCCACCGAGCGTGCGCGTCGGCGCGTGAGGCCAGCGAGCGGATCGTCGAGATGCTCCGGGAGGTCGCGCTGCCCGCCGAGCCCGCGTTCATCCGGCGGTACCCTCACGAGCTGTCCGGCGGGCAGCAGCAGCGGATCGCCCTGGCCATGGCGTTCGCCTGCCGTCCACGGCTGGTGGTCCTGGACGAGCCCACCACCGGGCTGGACGTCACCACCCAGGCGCACGTGCTGGCCACCGTCCGCAAGCTGGCGGCCTCGCACCAAGTCGCCGCCCTCTACATCAGCCATGACCTGGCGGTCATCGCCGGCCTGGCCCAGCGGCTCGCGGTCATGTACGCCGGCCGCATCGTGGAGGTCGGCGCCGCGGCCGAGCTGCTGGCCGCCGCCGCGCATCCCTACACGCGGCGGCTCGTCGCCGCGATCCCGCGCCTGACCGGGCAGGAGCCCCTGACCGGGATCCCCGGGCGCGCTCCCGCGCCCGGGGACCGCCCCCCGGGCTGCGCGTTCGCGCCCCGCTGCGAGCTGGCCGCGGCGGAGTGCCGCACCGCGATGCCCGCCCTGGCCGTGGTCGGGGCGGCGCACCTGGCGCGCTGCCCGCGCGCGGCGGCCGGCGGCGCGGTCACCACCGGCCCGGCGGCCAGCCGGATGGCCGGCCTGGCGGCGCCCGCGGGAACCGCGCCGGTCCTCTCGGCCGAGCGGATCCGCGCCGGCTACCGCGATGTCACGATCGTGAAAGGCGTCAGCCTCGCGATCGCCCGCGGCGAATGCCTCGCGCTGGTCGGCGAGTCCGGATCTGGCAAGACCACCTTCGCCCGCGCGATCGCCGGCCTGCACCCCCCGGCATCGGGCCGTGTCCTGCTGGACGGCCAGCCGCTGGCCGCCACCGCCCGGCGGCGGCCAGCCGAGGCGCGCCGGCGGATGCAGTACGTCTTCCAGAACCCCTACGGGTCGCTCAATCCCCGGCGCACCGTCCGCCAGATCGTCGGCCAGCCGCTGCGCGTCCTCGGCGGCGGCACCCGCCAGGCCGCCGACCGGCGGGTGGCGGAGGTGCTCGAGCAGGTCTCGCTGCCTCCCGCGATCGCCCGCTGCTACCCCGATCAGCTATCCGGCGGGGAGCGGCAGCGGGTCGCCATCGCCCGCGCGCTGGTCAGCGCGCCCGCCGTCCTCATCTGCGACGAGGTCACCTCGGCCCTCGACGTCAGCGTCCAGGCCGCGATCGTCGAGCTGCTGACCCGCCTGCGCGCCGATCTCGGCCTGGCCATCCTGTTCATCACGCACAATCTCCCGCTGGTCGGCTCGATCGCCGACCGCGTGGCCGTCATGGCACATGGCCAGGTCATCGAGGTCGGCGCCACCCGGACGGTGCTCCGCCACCCGTCGGCGCCCTACACCCGCCAGCTGATCGCCAGTGCTCCCGCCCTCGGCCCGGCCGGCCGCGCGATTCCCGCGTGGCCGGGCCGGGGGCAGCCTCCCGCGCCGGCGCCGTAGGCTGCGATCGGGAGCCGAGGCGAGGGAGGTCGCCGTGGGGTACGAGCACATCCTGGCGGAGCGGTCCGGCGACTACATCACGATCACGATGAACCGGCCGCAGCGGCGCAACGCGCTGTCCCTCGCGCACATGCGCGAGCTGATCGCCGCGTTCACCTGGGCGGGGGAGAGCGACGCGCTGGGGATCGTGCTCGCCGGCAACGGCCCGGTGTTCAGCGCCGGGCACGACTTCGCGGACGTCGCCGAGGCCGACCTGCCGGCGGTGCGCGCCCTGCTGCTCACCTGCACCGAGCTGATGGACCTGATGCAGCGGGTGCCCCAGCCGGTGGTGGCCCGGGTCCACGGGCTGGCCACCGCGGCCGGGTGCCAGCTCGTCGCCTCCGCCGACCTCGCCGTGGCCAGCGAGGACGCGGCGTTCGCCGCCCCGGGGGGGAAGGGCGGCTGGTTCTGCCACACCCCCATGGTGGCGATCGCGCGGAACATCGGGCGCAAGCGGGCGATGGAGATGGCCCTGTCCGGCGATCCGATCGACGCGCGGACCGCCCTGGACTGGGGCCTGGTCAACCGGGTGGTCCCGGCGGGCGAGCTGGACGCGGCGGTGGCCGACCTGCTCGGCCGGGTGACCCGGGGCTCGGCGCGGAGCAAGGCCATCGGCAAGCAGGCGCTCTACGCCCAGATCGACCTGGACCAGCCGAAGGCCTACGCGTACGCGGTCGAGGTGATGGCCGCGACCAGCCAGCTCCCCGACGCGCGCGAGGGCATGCGGGCCTTCCTGGACAAGCGGCCGCCCGCCTGGTCCCGGGGCCGCTGACGCCGGCCCGGCCGGCAGGTGAAGGAGGACGCCGGTGCCGGAACGGCGGCGAGAGGCGAACGAGCTGATCATCTCGTACATGACCCTGCGCAAGGTCGTCGGGTGGATCGGGGTCCTGCTGCCCGTCGTCCTGCTCGCCGGCGAGCTGGCCGTGTTCTCCGGGCCGATCCCGGCGTCGATCAGCGACTACTACTACACGCACATGCGGAACGTGCTCGAAGGCTCGCTGTGCGCTCTCGGCGTGTTCCTGCTCGCCTACGCCGGCTATGACGAGTGGGACCGGTGGATCACCAACGCGGCCGGGCTGTTCGCGCTCGGCGTGGCGTTCTTCCCCACCTCGCCCCCGGCGGGAGCGCTCACCGCGGGCCAGCGGGTGGTGGGCGCGATCCACATGGCGAGCGCGGCGCTGACCTTCATCGCGCTGGCGGTGATGGCGCTGCGGTTCGCCAAGACCGCGGGGCCGCCGGAGCGGCCGGCCGGGCTGGCCGGGCGGCTGCGGCTCGGCCTCGGCTTCGGCGCGCCCGGCCCGCGGACGGCCCGCAAGAAGGCCCGGAACGTCGTCTACCGGGCGTGCGCGATCGCCATCCTGGCGTGCCTCGCGCTCGCGGGCGCGGCCGCGCTGCTGCCCGTGCCGGCCTGGAGGCACCTGCCGCTGGTGTACGCGTTCGAGTCGCTGGCGATCTTCGCGTTCGGCGTCTCCTGGTTCGTCAAGGGCGGGACGCTCACGGTCCTCGCGGACCGGTGAGGCGCGGCGCCGCCTCGTCGCCGGAGCCGGGATCGCGCGCCGCGGGCGCCGGCACTGGCTGACCTCGATCACGGCTCCTGGCCGCGACACCCGGCGCCGACGGGCTGGCCACCGCAGCGGCCTGCTGCACCGGCTGCTGGGCATGACCAGCCAGACTGACCTCCTCGAGCGCCCGAAGGCCGGCCTCGAGCGCCCGAAGGCCGGCGCAAGCTGGGAGGAACTCGTCGTCGGGCAGCTGCTGCGCGGCGACGCCGGTGACCCGTGGTTCTGGTCCGCTCACGCGGGCGCGGAGATCGACCTGATCGCTTCCCATGACGGCAGGAGATGGGCATCGAGGGTGAAGCGCGCGGACCAGCCACGGGTCACGCGGCCGATCCGCGAGGCGGTCACCGACCTGGATCTGCGTGGCGTGGCCGTCGTCCGCGCGGGAACGCGTCGGCTCACGCTGACGCCGGGCATCGAGGCGATCCCGGCCGCGGAGGCGCTGACCAGCGGCGCGCTGGCCGCGCTGGCGGCGGGGTGACCCGCACCCGGCCGGCCGGGCTCAGGCCAGGCCGGGCAGTTCCGGGGTCCAGAGGACGACGCGGGTGCGGTCACCGCGGAACAGGTCCCGGGCGAACTCCAGCGGTACCCCGGCGCGGGAGTACGCGGTCCGCTCGACCAGCATGAGCGGGGCGCCCTCGGGCACCCCGAGCGCCTCGGACTCGCGGACCCCGGCGGTGACCGGCTCGAGGCACTCCCGGGCCCGGTGCGGCCGCTGGCCGTACCGCTCCTCGATCAGCGCGTACAGCGAGCCGTCGAGCCGGTGGCCGAGCAGGCCGGGGAACAGGGCGGCGGGGAAGAGCGAGTGCTCGATGAGGATCGGCTCGCCGCCGGCCAGGCGCAGCCGCCGGACCTCGAACAGGGGGTCCCCGGCCGCCACGCCGAGCGCGGCGGCGGCGGTCGCGCCGGCGGCGACCTCCGTGGCGGCGAGCACGCGGGCGCCGGCGACCAGGCCGTGGCGCCGCAGCCGCTCGGAGAACCCGGTGAGGACCGTCAGGTCCTGCTCCAGCTTGGGCTCGGCGACGAACGTGCCGCCGGAGCGCCCGAGCGCGCGGGTGACCAGGCCGCGCTTGGCGAGCTCGGCGAGGGCCTGCCGCAGCGTCATGCGGCTCACCCCGAGCCATGCGGCCAGGTCCGCCTCGGGCGGGAGGCGGTCGCCGGGCGCCAGCCGCCCGGTCGCGATCTCGTCGGCCAGCCAGTCCTCGATCTGCCCGTGGACGGTCACCCCCGCCCCCCGGACGAGGGTGGGCGGCCTGCGCCCGGGGAGCCTGGGATGCCACCGGGCCTGGCCGGCGGGCCGGGACGAGGGCGGCACGGCCTGCCGGCCATCGGCCTGGCGCCGGCCGGCAGGGTGCTCGCCGGCGGGCTGCTGCCCGGCGGCGAGCTGGCCCGCCGGAGGGCCCGCCGGGCGGCCGGCCGCCTCGTCCAGGACCGGTGGCCGGGTCATCAGGCCTGCAACGGCGCGTCGTCTCCCGCGGGCGTCACCACGGGCGCGACCTGCTTGCGGCTCCCCACGGCCGCATAGTAGAGCACGCCGATCAGCACGATCACCGCGAACACCATCCACAGGATCGGGATCTTGTTCAGGAACCCGACGTGGAAGTCGAGCAGCCCGCCGGACTGGTCCGCCGTGGGGTTGCTCGCCGCCCTCGGCCAGGCAAAGTTCACCAGCATCGCGCCGCCGTAGAGCAGGCCGACCACGTTGACGACCGGCCCCCAGGCGCCGAGCCGGAACGGCGCGGGCGTCTTCGGCCAGCCCCTGAGCCTGGCCCGCAGGATCGCGATGTTGCCGAGGAAGTAGCTCAGGTAGATCATCCCGGTGGCCGCGATCGCGATGATGCCGGCGCCCGAGTACTGGATGAACGGGACGGCGGCGACCACCGCGACCGCCACGCACGCCCAGACCGGGGTGTGCAGGCTCGGCGCGACCCTGGCCAGCGGCCGGGAGAACGGAAGCTGGTTGTCGCGCGCCATGCCGAAGCAGAGCCGGATCGTGGACGCCATGATCGACAGGCAGCAGACGAAGATCGCCGCGGAGACCACGAGCAGGTAGATGGTGGCGAACGCGGTCGGGAAGTTCGCCTCGATGATGTTCGCCGGGCTCCAGCCGAAGCCGCCGTTGCCGGTGATCGCGGCGTGCATGTTCGGGATCGCGACCAGCGTGCCGAGCAGGAACACCCCGCCGATCACGAACGCGCCGATGACCGAGTAGAGCACGGCCTTCGGCGCCGCGCGGCGCGGGTCGCGGGTCTCCTCGGCCAGCGTGGAGGCCGTGTCGAACCCGTAGATCACGAACAGCGACATGAACATGCCGGCGACGAACGAGTTCGGCCCGGTCAAGAAGCTGACGTGGAGGCCGGCGGAGTTGGTGACCACGCCGAAGCCCTGGTGGTTGTGGAAAGCCATGAGGATCAGCGCGAACACGAACATGCCGAGGATCTCGAAGAGCACGCCGGTGTTGTTGATGATCGCGACCAGCCGCACGCCGTAGATGTTGAGCACCGTGATCACCACGAGCGTGATCAGGGCGAACACCAGCTCGGTGTGCAGGGTCAGGCCCAGGCTGTGCCAGCCGAGGCCGTTGAGCGCGGGGATCAGCGCCAGCGGGAGGGTGGCCACCACCGCGGTCACGGTCAGGATCCCGGCGAACAGGTAGATCCACCCGCTGAACCACGCGTACGTCCGCCCGGCCAGGTACTTGGTCCACTGGAAGACCGACCCGGCGATCGGGTAGTGGCTGGAGACCTCGGCGAAGTTCAGCGCGATGATGAACTGCCCGGCGGCGACGACCGGCCAGGTCCAGATGAACACCCCGCCCAGCGTGGTCAGCCCCAGCGCGAACAGCGTGAAGATGCCGGTGGACGGCGAGATGTAGCTGAAGGCGACGGCGAACGAGCTGAACGTGCCCAGCGAGCGCTTCAGCTCCTGGCGGTACCCGAATCGTGCGAGGTCGGCGCTGTCCCGATCGGCGCCGGAGTGCTCTGTGGTCGCGCTCATGGCGGTCCCCCCTCCAGGTAGCGCGAGCGTAGAGGGTTCCGGCGCTTTGTGTCCAGACCCTATCGAAGCTCACCTCGGATTAGATCTAGACCTTTTGCGGGGAGCCGTCCTACGCTTCGCACGTCGGGAGTCGGGCGAGCGGATCGGAGGCGAGGTGTCGCAGGCGCGGGCGGGCGCCGTCCCCGACGTGGACGCGCTCTTCGACCGGGTGCCGAGCCTGGCGGGGCGGCCGCGGGTGGTCAGCGAGCTGCCGGGCGGGCTCACCAACCGGAACTTCAAGGTCGCCACGCCGGACGGGGTCTACGTGGCCCGGGTTGCCGTGGGCGGCGGCGACCTGCTGGCGATCGACAGGGAGAACGAGTTCCGCAACTCGGTCCGGGCCGCCCGGGCCGGCGTGGGCGCGCCCGTGATCGAGTACGCCCGGCAGGCCGGCGTTCTGGTGATCGGCTACCTGGAGGGGCGCACGCTCGCCAACGCGGACGTGGCCCACCCGGACCGGATCCCCAGGATCGCCCGTGCCTGCCGGCGGCTGCACGCCGCCGAGCGGTTCGACGGCGACTTCGACATGTTCGAGATCGCCGCGCGGTACCGGGCCGTGGTCGCCGAGCACGGCATCACGATCCCGGCCGGCTGGGACGAGCTCGCCGGCCCGGTGGCGGCCGCGCGGGAGGCGCTCGCGGTCCGCGCCGAGCCGACCGTGCCCTGCAACAACGACCTGCTCGCCGCCAACTTCATCGACGACGGCGACCGGGTCTGGCTGATCGACTACGAGTACTCCGGCAACAACGACGCCTGCTTCGAGCTGGGCAACATCTGGGCCGAGTGCCACCTGCCGGACGAGGCGCTGGCCAGCCTGGTCGCGCACTACTACGGCCGGCCGCTGCGGCACAAGGTGGCCCGCGCGATGCTGCTCGGCCTGGTCGGCCGGTGGGGCTGGACCCTGTGGGGGGCGATCCAGGCCGCGGTGAGCCCGATCGACTTCGACTTCTGGTCCTGGGCGATGGAACGGTTCGAGGGCGCGGTGGCCGGGCTCGGCGGGCCCGGCTTCCCCCGGCTCCTCGATGAGGCGGCGCGTGAGGACTGACCGGCGTGAGGACTGGCCGGCGTGAGGACTGGCCGGCGTGAGGACTGGCCGGCGTGAGGACTGGCCGGGCGTGACGAATGGCAGGAGGGGCGAGTGACCAACCCGGGGGGCGCAGAGCCGGCCGGGGCGGCCCGGGATGCCGGGCTGCCCCGCCGGGCGCAGGTGGTGATCATCGGCGGCGGGGTGATCGGCGCGAGCGTCGCCTACCACCTCACCGAGCGCGGGCTCACCGACGTGCTCCTGGTCGAGCAGGGCAGGCTGTCGTGCGGCACCACCTGGCACGCGGCGGGCCTGGTCGGCCAGCTCCGCGCCTCGGAGTCGGGTACCCGGCTGGTGCAGTACTCCACCCGCCTGTACGAGCGGCTGGAGCGGGAGACCGGGATCGGGTTCCGCCGGTGCGGCGGGGTCACGGTGGCGCGCACCCCGGAGCGGATGACCGCGCTGCGCCGCACCGCCGCCACCGCCGAGGCGTTCGGCCTGGAGTGCGAGCTGATCGGCCCGGAGCGGGCCGGCGAGCTCTACCCGATCATGGACACCGCCGGCCTGCTCGGCGGGATCTGGCTGCCCGGCGACGGGCGGGCCAACCCCGCCGACCTGACCGCCGCGCTCGCCGCCGGAGCCAGGGCGCGCGGTGCGGCCATCCGGGAGCGGACCCGCGTCACCGGGATCACCACCCGGCCGTGCGCGGGCCTGCCCGGGCGGGTGGTGACCGGGGTCCGCACCGACCAGGGCGACGTCGAGGCGGAGGTGGTGGTCAACTGCGCCGGCCAGTGGGCCAAGCAGGTCGGCGCGATGTGCGGGGTGAACGTGCCGCTCCACTCCGCCGAGCACTTCTACGCGGTCACCGACCAGGTGGACGGCGTCCACCCGGACCTGCCGGTGCTGCGCGACCCCGACGGCTACACCTACATCAAGGAGGAGGTCGGCGGCCTGCTCGTCGGCGGCTTCGAGCCGCAGGCCAAGCCGTGGGCCTCGCCGGACGCGCTACCCTACCCGTTCGAGTTCCAGCTCCTCCCGGAGGACTGGGAGCACTTCTCCGTGCTGATGGACAGCGCGATCACCAGGATCCCGGCGCTGGCGGCGACCGGGCTGAAGAAGCTCTACAACGGGCCGGAGAGCTTCACCCCGGACAACCAGTTCATCATCGGCGAGGCGCCGGAGGTCCGCGGCTTCTACGTGGCCGCCGGCTTCAACTCAGTCGGCATCGCCTCGGCCGGCGGCGCGGGCAAGGCGATGGCCGACTGGATCGCCGACGGCGACCCGGGGACCGACCTGTCCGTGGCCGACATCCGGCGGTTCGCGCCGTTCCACGGCAACACCCGCTGGCTGCGGGACCGGGTCGGGGAGGTGCTTGGCCTGCACTACGCCATCCCGTGGCCGAACCGGGAGCTCGAGTCGGCCAGGCCGCTGCGCCGATCGCCCGCGCACCACCTGCTCCGCGCGGCCGGCGCCTGCTTCGGGTCCAGGATGGGCTGGGAACGGGCGAACGTGTTCGCGCCGCCCGGCGAGCCGCCGCGGGTCGGGTACTGCTGGGGCAAGCCGGACTGGCTGCCCTGGTCAGCCGCCGAGCAGCGGGCGACCAGGGAGGCGGTGGCGGTGTTCGACCAGACCTCGTTCTCCAAGTACCTGGTCGCCGGCGAGGACGCGGCCGCGGCGCTGCAGTGGCTGTGCACCGCCGACGTGGACGTGGCGCCCGGCCGCACCGTCTACACCGGGATGCTGAACGCCCGCGGCGGCTACGAGGCCGACATCACCGTGACCCGCCTCAGCGAGCGGGAGTTCCTGCTGATCAGCAGCGCCGCGTCGACCCAGCGCGACCTGGACCACATCGGCCGGCGGCTCCCGCCCGGCGTGACGCTCACCGACCTGACTGGCGGCTGGGCGGTCTACGGCGTGATGGGCCCTCGGTCGCGCGCCCTGCTGTCGGCGCTGACCAGCGCGGACCTGAGCGACGCGGCGTTCCCGTTCGGCACGAGCAGGAGGATCGACCTCGGGCATGCCATGGTCCGCGCCACCAGGCTCACCTACGTCGGCGAGCTCGGCTGGGAGCTGCTCGTCCCCGCCGACCAGGCGGTGGGGGTCTATGAGGACCTGATGGCCGCCGGGGCCGGCCTCGGCGTGGCCAACGCCGGGTACTACGCGATCGAGTCGCTGCGGCTGGAGAAGGGGTACCGCGCGTTCGGCCGGGAGCTGACGCCGGACTACAACCCGGCCGAGGCCGGGCTGCTGTTCGCCTGCAAGCTCGGCACCCCGATCCCGTTCCTCGGCCGGGAGGCGGTCGAGGCGGCGCGGGCCGCCGGGCCGCGGCGCCGGCTGGTCAGCGTGGTCCTCGACGACCCCGAGGTGATGATGTGGGGCGGCGAGCTGCTGCTCCGCGACGGGGCCGCGGCGGGCCTGCTGACATCGGCGGCCTGGGGGGCGACGGTCGGCGCGGCGGTCGGCCTGGCCTACGTCGCCGGCGAGGAGCCGGTCACCAGGCGGTACCTTGAATCAGGGCGGTACGCGGTGAACGTCGCCGGGCAGGTGTGCCCGGCACGGATCGGGCTGCGCCCGCCGTTCGACCCCGAGGGCACGAAGGTGCGGCGATGACCACGGCACCAGCGCGGACGATGTCGGTCAGCGCGTTCGACCTGTTCAAGATCGGAATCGGGCCGTCCAGCTCGCACACCGTCGGCCCGATGCGCGCCGCCGGGATGTTCGCCCGCTCGCTCGCGGCGGACGGGCTGCTCGCCCGGGCCGCCCGGGTGCGCGCGGAGCTCTTCGGCTCGCTCGGGGCGACCGGCCACGGGCACGGCAGCGTGCCGGCGATCGTGCTCGGCCTGGCCGGCGAGGAGCCGGAGACCGTCGACCCGGCCGCCGCCGCCACGCTCACCGAGCAGGTGCGCCGGACCGGCAAGCTGGCGCTGCGCGCCGGGGGCGAGGCCCGCGAGGTGGACCTGGACCTGGACCGGGACGTGGTGCTGCACCGGCGCAAGCGGCTGCCGTTCCACTCCAACGCGATGCGGTTCACCGCGCTCGGCGGCGACGGGCGGGAGCTGAGCGCCCGCACCTACTACTCGGTCGGCGGCGGGTTCGTCGTCGGCTCCGGGCCGGGTGGCGCGCCCGCGCTGGTGCCCGACGCAGTCGAGGTGCCGTACCCGTTCGCGAGCGCAGCCGAGCTGC
>JAJPIV010000127.1 GCA_021324595.1 Actinomycetota bacterium
CCGCCGGCCAGGGCGCGGGACCGCCGGCCAGGGCGCGGGACCGCCGGCCAGGGCGCGGGACCGCCGGCCAGGGCGCGGGACCGCCGGCCAGGGCGCGGGACCGCGAGCGGGAGGTGATGGGCATCGGATCCGACCCGGACGCGGTCGTCGTGGGCAGCGGGCCGAACGGCCTCGCCGCGGCGGTCACGCTCAGCGCCGCCGGGCTGCGGGTCCTGGTCATCGAGGGCGCGGCGGTCCCCGGCGGCGGATGCCGCACCGAGGAGCTGACCCTGGCCGGGTTCCGGCACGACACCTGCGCGACCGCGCACCCGCTCGCGCTGGCCTCGCCGTTCTTCCGCCGGTTCGGGCTGGCCGGGCGCGGCGTGGCCTTCCGCCACCCCGAGGTGGCGCTCGCGCACCCGCTCGACGGCGGCCGGGCCGCGGTGGTCACCCGCTCCGTCGCCGGGACCGCGGCCGGCCTCGGCCCGGACGCGGCCGCCTACCGGCGCCTCATCGGCCCGCTGGCCGCCGGGGGCGCGGACCTGGCCGCGGCGGTCCTGTCCGGCCTGCGCCGCCCGCCGCGGCCATCGGCCGCGCTGGCCGCGTTCCTCCTCGCCGGCCCGCGGCCGGCGACCTCGGTCGCCCGCCGGTTCCGATCCGAGCGGGCGCGGGCGCTGCTGGCGGGAGCCGCCGCCCACGCGATGCTGCCGCTGACCGCCTCGCCCACCGCCGGGATCGGGCTGTTCCTGCTCGCCCTCGCCCATCACGGCGGCTGGCCGCTGGCCCGGGGCGGGAGCGCGGCGATCACCGACGCGATGGCGCGGGCGGTGCGGGCCGCGGGCGGCGAGATCACGACCGGCCGCTGGGTGCGCTCGCTGGCCGACCTGCCGCCAGCCCGGGCCGTCCTGCTGGACGTGGCGCCGCGGTCGCTCGCCGCGCTCGCCGGCCCGGCGCTCCCGGCCGGGTACCGGGACGCGCTGGCCAGGTTCCGCCACGGCCCGGGCATCTGCAAGGTGGACTACGCGCTGTCCGGGCCGGTCCCGTGGGCGAGCGCCGCGGCCCGGCTGGCCGGGACGCTCCACCTGGGCGGCCGGCTCGACGAGGTGGCGTCCTGCCTCGCCCGGGTCGCGGCCGGGCGGCACGCCGAGGCGCCGTTCGTGATCGCGGCGCAGGCGTGCGTGGCCGACCCGTCGCGCGCCCCGGCGGGCCGACACACGCTGTGGGCCTACTGCCACGTGCCACCGGGGTCGGATGTGGACATGGCCGCCGCGATCGAGGCGCAGATCGAGCGCTTCGCCCCGGGCTTCCGGGACCTGATACTGGCCAGGCGGACCCGGACCGCAGCCGAGATGGCCCGGCTCAATCCGTGCTACGTGGGCGGCGACATCGGCGGCGGCGCGACGACCCCATGGCAGCTGCTCGCCCGGCCGGTGCCCCGGTGGAACCCGTACCGGACGCCGCTGCGCGGCGTCTACCTGTGCTCGGCGTCCACGCCGCCCGGCCCGGGCGTGCACGGCCGGTGCGGCGAGCTCGCGGCGCTGGCCGCGCTGCGCGAGCGGTTCGGCGTCACGCGCCCGCCGGACATCGCGGGGATCGGGCGGGCACCGGGGCGCGCCGCGGCCGGGGGCCCGCCGGCCGCCGGGCCGCCGGGCCCATCCGGGTTATCGCCGGCCCGGGCCCCGGGCCGGGGCCAGGCCGGCGGCAGGTCAGATGAACAGGGTGATGTCGGCCTTCGCCGCCATGTCGATGAAGCTCGCCGCGCCCAGGCTCGGCTGCAGGCCGTCGATGAAGTCCTCCGGCGCCAGACCGTACAGGTCCATCGTCATCTGGCACGGGTGCAGCCGCACGCCCAGGTCGATCGCCATCTGGAGCAGCTCGGTCGGGCTCGCGACCTTGTACTGGCGCGCCAGCTTCTTGATCATCATGGTGCCCGCGCCGCCGAAGTGGATCTTGCCGAGCTTGAGGTGGTCGGTGCCGCCGCGATCCACCACCGACTCGCCCTTCTGCATCCAGTTCTTGCCGGTGAGCCGCTTGTCGTTGCGCTGGAGCACCCGCAGGCCCCAGAACGTGAAGAACACGTCGACCTCGAGCCCGGAGGCGGCGGCCGTCGTTGCCAGGATCATGACCGGCCAGACCCGGTCCAGGTCATTGCTCCAGCAGATCATCGCCAGCCGCTTGGCGCGGTCGGGGTCGTCCGCGGCCTGGGTGTCGTTCATGGTGTCTCCTCCTTCGGTTCCCGGGGCGGGGGATCCGCGCCGCGAGTGGCTGGGGCGCGGCGCTCATTCGGCGCACCGGAAGCACCGGATGCCGCGCTCGTCGATGAGGGCCCGGTACCGCTCGAAGGCTTCCGGCGCCGGCAGGAGGTGGCCGCGCTCGGCGCCCAGCATCGTGGGCCGGATTCTGGCCATCCAGCCCGCGCCGTAGGGGTCACGGTTGGCGATCGCGATGTCGGCGGCGAAGCCCGCCTCGTTGACGTCGGTCAGCTCGCCGGTCAGCGGGGTGGGGAAGGGTCCCACCCACTTGGCGCTCTCGATGATCGCGACCGGGCGCCCCCGGGCGAACACCTTGCCGGTCCGCCGCCAGGACACCTGCACCATCCGGCCGCCCATGGTCTGCGCCACGTCGGTCATCCCGATCACGGCCGACTCGCCCTCGAACCTGACCCAGACGTTCAGGTCCACGTCGTACAGGCGGTCGCCGGGGACCGCGCAGCCCTGCCAGAGGAAATCGGCCACCGCGCCTCACCCGCCGCAGGCGATCCCTTCCGCGTCGAGGAACGCCCGGTAGGCGGCGATCCCGTCCGCCCCGGTGGCCAGGTCGGCGGCGTCGGCCTCCCAGTCGGTCGGCCGGAGCCTGGCCACCCAGCCCGCGCCGTACGGGTCGGAGTTGATGAGGCCGGGCGAGGCCACCAGGTCCGCGTTCACCTCGACGATCTCCCCGCCGACCGGCGCCGGGACCGGCCCGACCCACTTGCCGCTCTCCACGGTCGCCAGGTTCTTGCCCTTGGCGATCACCTTGCCCGGGGCCTTCAGCGTCACCGCGATGATGGTCTTGGCCAGGCTCTGCGCCACGTCGGTCATGCCGACGGTGACCAGCTCGCCCTCGGGCCGGGCCCACACGTGCTTGCCGACGACGTAGTACAGGTCGTCGGGCAGGTCGCAGTTGTTGATGACCGTCATCGGCCACGCTCCCGTCCGCCGCTCATGCTTCCCGCGCGCCCGTCCCCGGGCGGCGGGTGGTCACCGTGCTCGGCCGCCAGGTGGTGGACGAGCATGTCGAGCGCCACCATCTGGATCTGGCGGCTGAACTCGTCGCGGAACCCGGGGTCGCGCGAGCCTTTCCTGATCAGGTGCTCGTACCGGGCGCCGCACAGCGGGCAGGTGACCTCGTAGAACAGCCTGCCGTGGCGCTCGGTGACGGCGGCGGCGTCGCCGTGCCGCTCCGCCAGGTGGGCGTGCAGCTCGCGGGCCGGGCCGCCGAACGGGCACCAGGGGCAGGTCACGGCCGGGCTCCCGCCCCGGCCGGCGCCGTCACGTCGGCGCCCCGGGCCCGGTCGACGAGCTCGACCAGGTCCACGACGTGGATGCGGCCCTCGTTCCCCGTGGTCTTGACGGCGTCGGAGTACATCACGTAGTCCTTCGGGCAGGAGACCGCGAAGTGGTCCACGCCCAGGGCGACGGCCTCGCGGATCCGGTTCTCGCTCGGCCTCTCGGCCGCCGGCCCGGCAGGCCCGCCGGCGGCGTCGGCCGCGGGCGCGCCGACCGGGATCGCCTCGGTCATCCAGATCCGGCCGCCGCCCGCGCCGCAGCAGTACGTGTTCAGCCGGTTCCGCGGCATCTCCACCAGCTGGCAGCCGAGCGCGGCGAGCACCCGGCGCGGGGGCTCGGTGAGCCGGTTGTGCCGGGCCAGGTAGCACGGGTCGTGGTAGGTGACCCTCAGGCCCAGCGGCGCCACCGGGATCGCGCCGTCGGCGAGCAGCCGGTCCAGCAGCTGCGAGTAGTGGCTGACCGGCTTGTCCAGGCCCCAGGACGGGTACTCGTTGCGCAGGGTGTTGTACGCGTGCGGGTCGGTGGTGAAGATCTCCTCGAAGCTGGCCCTGGCGAACGCCGCCATGTTCTGCTCGGCGAGCATCTGGAACAGGCCCTCCTCGCCGACCCGGCGCACGTCGTTGCCATCGTCCCGCTCGTCCTCGAACAGCAGGCCGAAATCGACCCCCGCGTCGCGCAGCAGCACGGCGAGCCGCCGGGACAGCGACTGGATCCGCTCGTCGAACGAGGCGAAGTCACCGACGAACCACAGGTACCGCACCGGCTCCTTGCGGGCGTCCTTCACCGCGAACCCGGCGTCCCTGGTCCACCTGGCCCGCATCCGGCCCGACTTGCCGAACGTGTTCCCCTGCTGGGCGCCGGACCGCAGCACCTGCTGGATGGCCGGCTCGATCCGGCCCTCCTCGACCAGCCGCCGGCGCATGGTCACGATCGTGTCCACGTGCTCGATGTCGACCGGGCACTGCTCGACGCACGCGCCGCAGGTGGTGCAGGACCAGACCACGTCCGCTCCGATCACGTCGGGGACGAGCGCGGCCGCGGCCCCCGGCGACCCTGGCGGCGAGGCCATCAGGTGATCGCGCAGGCCCATGACCAGCAGCTTCGGCGACAGCGGCCGCCCGGAGTTCCACGCCGGGCACGCCGCCTGGCACCGCCCGCACTCGGTGCAGGTCAGCGTGTCGAGGAGCTGCTTCCAGGACAGCTCGCCGATCGTCCCCGCGCCCGGGGCCGCGGGCACGCCGTCCGCCGCCGGGCGGGACGGCAGGTCGCCGAGCGCGCCGAGCGCCCGCGGGCGCCGGGAGAACAGGACGTTCAGCGGCGCCAGGAAGATGTGCAGGTGCTTGGAGTAGGTGACGAAGACCAGGAAGCCCATGATCACCGCGACGTTCGCCAGCAGGAACGCCGTCTCGATCACCCGGTTCGCCGCCGGCCCGGCGGGCCGCAGCAGGGCGGCGAGCCCGTGCGAGGCGAACGCCGCCCCGCCGTAGGGGAAGTCCCCGGTGTTGACCTGCGCGGCCCGGTACAGCAGGAGCGTGACCATGACCGCGGCGATCCCGCCGAGGGTGAGCCAGGCCGCGCGCGCGTGCGAGCCGTAGAACCGCGACCGCCTCCCGCGCCGGGCCGGCGAGTCGGCCAGGCGGGTCACGGTGAACACCACCAGGCCGGCCAGGACGATGACCGCGAACAGGTCCTCGGCGAACCCGACGGCAGCCCAGTGGCCGATCACCGGGATCGCGAAGGACCTGGACCAGAACGTGTCCCCGAGCGCCTCGGCGATCGTCAGCAGCAGGATCAGGAACCCCCAGAAGACCAGCGCGTGCGGCACCCCGGACCGCCAGCGCCTGAGCAGCTTGCGCTGCCCCAGCACCTCGGTGACCTGGGCGAGCGCCCGGGCGGGCAGCCCGGCGGCCCGGCCGGGCGCGGGGGCGCCCGAGCGCACCAGGCGGGCGAGCCACAGCGCCCGCCGGCCGGCCAGCGCCAGCCCGGCGAGCACGATCGCCGCGCCGAGAACGATCCGCAGCAGCACGGTTGGACCCTCCTTCGCTCGCCGTTGGCCGGGGGGAACGGGCCGCCGGTCCGGCCGTCCCGCCCCGGCCGCTCAGCCGTTCAGCCGCTCGGTCAGCGCGGGCACCAGGTCGAACAGGTCGGCGGTGGTCCCGTAGTGGGCCACGTCGAAGATCGGCGCGCTGGCGTCGGTGTTGCACGCGATGATCAGCTCGGCGTCCCGCATGCCCTCCAGGTGCTCCGGCGCCCCGGAGATCCCGAACGCCAGGTAGGCCCTCGGCTTGACCTTCAGCCCCGACTTGCCGACCTGCCTGGTCTTCGGCAGCCAGCCGTTGTCGGTGACCGGCCGCGACGCCGACAGCGCCGCGCCGAGCGCGTCCGCGAGCTCGGCAACGATCTCGATGTCGTCCTTCGAGCCGATCCCGCGCCCGACCGACACGAGCACGTCCGCCGCGGTGATGTCCACGTCGCCGGCCTCCGGCTCGATGACCCGGCGCAGCCGCGTCGCCACGCCGTCCAGCCCGGGCGGCGGCGGCACGGCCACGACCTCGGGCGCCGTCCCGGTGCCCGGGGGGCTGGCCGGGAACGAGCCGGCGACCACGGTCGCGATGCCGCGGTCGCCGGGCAGCTCGACCTCGGCGAGGGCCTTGCCGCCGAGCACCTGGCAGGTGGCCACCGGCACGCCGTCCTCGACGGCCAGGCGCGTCGCGTACGCGGCCATCGGCGCGTCCCACAGCACCGCCAGGGCGGCGCCCAGGTCCAGGCCCACGGTGGCGTTCGACAGCAGCAGCAGCCGGGGGGACCGCTCCGCCAGCAGGTGGGCGAGGGCCACCTCGTAGGCCTGGGGCACGTATCCGGCCAGCGCCGGGTGGTCCATCCACAGCACCGTGGCCGCGCCCCCCAGCTGGCCGGCCAGGTCGGCCGGGCCGAGGACGGCCACCTGGGCGGTGCCGCCGAGCCCGCCCGCGAGCTCGGCCGCCTTGCCGAGCAGCTCGCGGGTGGAATCGCTGACCGTGCCGCCGGAGTGCTCCGCGAGCACCAGGACGTCTCCTGCCATCGCCCTATCCCTTCACCAGGCCGCGCGCGGCCAGCAGCTCGACGATCTGCCCAGCGACCGCGTCCGCCCCGCCCTCCAGCATCTGGGCGCGCGTCGTCCGCTCCGGCGCGTACATCCGGCGGACCAGCGGGCCCTCGCCGGCCTCCCCGGCGTCCGCGGCCGCGTCCTCGATCCCGCCGGCCGCCATGACCTGGCGGATCTTGCTGATCGGCGCGTACCTCGGGGCCTGCCGGGCCGCCTGCACCCCGATCACGGCGGGCAGCGGCAGCTCCAGCTCCTGGGACCGCCCGCCGGAGAACTCCTGCCGCACCGTGACCGACCCGTCGCCCGGCTCGACGCCGGTCACCACGCCGGCGTGCGGCAGCCCGAGGCGCGCCGCCAGCATCGGGGCCAGCTGGCCGTCCAGGTCGTCGACCGTCTGGACCCCGGTCACGATCAGGTCGGCCGGATTCCGCCTCAGGTAGGCGGCGAGCAGCGCGGACCTGGCCCGCGCCGAGCCCGCCTGCCCGGCGATCCTGACCGCCGCGTCGGCGCCCTTGGCGATGGCCGTGTACAGGACCTGGCCGATCTCCGGGTCGCCGTCCAGGCCGACGGCGACGACCTGCCCCCCGGCCGCCTCCCGGACGAGCAGGGCCTCCTCCAGGGCCTGGTCGTCCCACTCGCTGAGCACGAACGTCAGGTACTCGGTGTCGATGCCGGCGCCGTCCGGCGTGAACTCGATCTCCTCGACCAGGTCGGGGACCGTCTTGAGGGGGACCACGATGCGCACGCGGGTTTCTCCTTCCTCAGGGCACCAGGGACTCCAGGCGAAGCTGCGCGCCGATGTCGCGCAGGTCGCCGGCGGCGGGCGGGAACGGGTAGTCGCGGAAGGGCTCGGACGGCCGGTAGGACCCGTAGGGCCTGGTGCAGCCCGGCTGGCCGTCGCCGCCCGGGCAGCCGTTGGTCATGAACGCCACCCCCTGGCCGGCCACGGCGGCCACCGCGGCGCGGTCGGCCCGGAGCCGGACCAGCGTGCCGGCCTGGTCGAACTCGAACCGCTCGGCACCGTAACCCTCGGCCTCGATCAGGTGCCTGGCCAGCTGCATCCGCCGCCACCGGGTCAGCGCCGACTTCGGGCGGGCGGCCAGCCGCGAGCCCGGCTCGGGGTTGAAGCAGAACAGGTAGGAGAAGACCTGCCGGTCCCGCAGCGCGAGGAAGATCTCGACCAGGTCCCGGTCGGTCTCGCCGAGGCCGACGAGCGTGTGCACGTTGACCTTCCACGGGCCGAAGATCTCCCGCGCGTCCCCGATGACCTCCCAGTACTTCTCCCACTTCAGGCCGCCCGCCGGGACATCGGTGCGCAGGCTGCGGAACAGCTGCTCGGTGACCGCGTCCAGGCCGATCCCGATCATGTCCACGCCCAGCGCCTTGAAGGTCTCCAGCCGCCGCCGGCTCAGCGTCGGGGGCGCCACCAGGATCGACAGGGGGGTCCGCACCGCGGCGGTGATCCTCCTGGTGATGTCGCAGGTGTCCCGGTAGGCGTGACCGTGGGTCACCATCGAGATGCACAGCCTGGTCAGCGTCGCCTCGTGCTCGGCCATCCGCGCGACCAGGTCGTCGGTGCGCACCAGGGGCCACTCGACCCGGATGAACGACTTGTCCCCGTAGGCGCCGGGCCTGGTCCGGGCCAGGCCGCAGTACCCGCAGTCGGACAGGCACCCCTCGTCGTAGCTGAGCAGCAGGTTGATCCCGCCGAAGTCGAAGTCCCGGCTGAACCGCCCCGACCGCATCCGCAGCGCGATCGCGCTGGCCATCGAGATCCGGACATGCTCCGGGCTGGTGCGCGCCTGGCCGGCGCGGTCGTCCAGGATCGGCAGCTGAACGGTCACGTGGCGCTCCTCGCCGGCTCGGGGAAGTAACAGGAGCCCGCCGACCTGGCCGGGGCGGCGGTGGCGCGCTCGCCGGCCTGCCGGCCAGCGGCCAGGATCGCGGCGGCGAGCGCCGGCCCGGGAACGCCGAGCGCCCCGGCCGCCCCGGAACGGGCGACGGCCCCCGTGACCGTCGCCTCGTCCAGGCGGCGCCAGCGCAGGGCGGACTCCAGCTCGGCCAGGGCGTGGGGCAGCTCGTTGAAGTCGCCGACGACCAGCGCGCTCTTGATGAGGTCCCCGTGCGTGGTCAGGTAGACCCTGGCCAGGCCGGCCGGCGTCCTGATCGCCGCGGACCCGCTGCCGTCGGCGGACATGCTCCGCTCGTGCAGCCAGGCCGGGTTCGCGTACCGCTCGGCGGCCAGCCGCGCCGCCAGGTCCCGCTCGGCCGGGCTGGGCTCGCCGGGCGCCAGGCCGGCCCCGAACGCCTCGGCGAAGCCGGCCGCGATCGCATCGCGGATCGTGGCGGCCGTGTGCTCGGCGCCGGTCAGCTCGGTGACGGTGGTGACCCGCCCGGCGACCGCGGCGGCCGCCTTGCCCGCGAGCTTGGCGGCGGGGATCCGCAGCACGCGCAGCATGAAGCCGACATCCAGCCCGGCCAGGACGCTGGCGTGGAACAGCATCCCGCCGGCGCCGTCCACGTACAGGCCCAGGCCGGCGATCTTCCGCCCGCCCGCCTCCAGGTCGTTCTTGCCCCGGAACGACGCGGCGATGCCGAGCCGGGCCAGGCCCGCGGTCACCCCGGCGGACAGCGACTCGATGATCTCCCTCGGCCGCTGGCCGGCGGGCGCGCGGCCGGCCCAGGCGACCCCGAGCTGGCCGGCGCCCATGATGATCGCGCCGCCGCCGGTAGGCCGGCGGCTCACCTGCGTGCCGGTCCGCTCGCATTCCCCCAGGTCGACCTCGGCCGCCAGGTTCTGGTAGCGCCCGATCAGCGCGCAGTGGCTGCGGTAGGAGTACAGCCGCAGGGTCGGCGGGCGGTCGGGCTCGCCGCGGGCGTACCCGGCCAGCAGGGCCTCGTCGAGGGCCAGGCCCGCCGCGGCGCCGGCGCCGTCGTCGCGCAGCAGCCGCCATGCCCCCCGGGGCGCCCCCGTCCCGCCGGGGCCGGTCCCGCCACCGCCCTGCCGCCGCGCGCTCACGCTCCCACCGCCACGGTCGCGTAGCCCGCCTCCCGCGCCCCGGCCCAGGTCAGCGAGCAGCAGTACTCGTAGAGCCTGGGCTCCAGGCCGCGGGAGCGGGCGTACTCGATCACCCCGTCGGCCGGGTAGGCGATGCCGTTCAGGCCCAGGTCGACCGCGGCCTGGTCCAGCTCCTTCTTGACCGGCCCGAGCGGCCGGGCGCAGCCCAGGTTGATCGTGGTCGCCGGCGCGGCGAGCCGCGCGGTGGCGAAGAACGCGGCGACCTCCGCCGCCGGGGGCGGCGGGATGTGCGCCATCGGCGTGCCGGTGAGCGGGGTGAGCACGACCAGGATCAGCGTCGAGACCGGGTAACGGGTCACCATCTCCAGCGCCCGGTGCTCGCCGAGGAACCTGCCGTAGTGCAGCCCGAGCACGATGTGCGGGATGATTTGCAGGCCCTGGCCGGCCAGCAGGGCCAGCGAGCGCTCCATGTCGGCGGTGGTGAGGCCGAGATGGTAGACCTCGCGCAGGGTCTCGTCGGCGCCGATGATGTCGAGCATCACGCCGTCCACGCCGGCCCGCGCCAGGCCCTCCGCCAGGCGGGGGCTCACCACCCCGGAGTGGACGATCACCTTCATGCCCAGCTCGCCGCGGATCCGGGGGACGTGGCGCAGGTGCGGCAGCAGCGGCACCCCGCCCGTCCTGGTGGAGCCGCCGGAGACGAGCAGGCCCTCGCTCCCGCCCGCGCGCAGCCGCCGCGCCAGCTCGAACAGGTCCTCGCCGGCCCGGACCGAGATCATGCCCTCGAGCACCTTGGCCTGGCAGTGGTCGCAGGACAGGGCGCAGGCCGACCCGGTGATCGAGACCGGCAGGAACCGGCGCGGGTTCGCCGGCACCCACTCCGAGGTCTGCCACCGTTTGAGCCCTGGCGCGAAGAAGTCCATGACGTCCGGGAAGTGGGCGCGCCGGACGCTGGCGGGGCTTCGGGACGGCTCGTTCACTCCGCGAGCACCCCCCGCGCGCGGTAATCGTCGACCGCCGCCGCGAACCAGCGGGTGATCTCCTCGCGGCCGGCCAGCAGGCCGGGCCGCGCGCCGTCCGGCTCGGCGAGCGCGACCTCGGCGAGCCAGCCCGCGCCGTAGGGATCGCGCTCGGCGAGTCCCGGGTCGGCGAGCACGGCCTCGTTGACCGCCACGAGCGTGCCGGAGACGGGGCTGACCAGCGGCCCGACGAACTTCGCCGCCTCCAGCTGGCCGAACGGCCGCCCGGCGGTCACCTCCGCGCCCGGCGCGGGCACCGAAAGCTGGGCGAGGGCGCCGCTGGTCTCGATGCCGAGCGCGTCCAGGCCGATCCGCGCGATGCCGCCGCTGATCGCCACCCACATGTGGGTGGCTGGGTGGTAGAGGCGGTCGGTGGCGACCGGGAACCCGTTCACCACCGCGATCGCCTCCCGGCCCGGCCCGGCCCCGTCCGCTCGCGCCGAGCCCGCTCGCGCCGCTGCCACTCGCGCCTCCTCCATCCCGGTCACCTACAGCCTCGACCCGTCCGCCGCGGCGAACGCCGCGGCCAGGTGCCGCCCGGGCGCGCCGAACCGGGCGAGCGCGGCGGGCGCCTCGCGCAGCGGGATCCCGGTCACGGCGCGCCGCGCCCGCTCGGCGCCGCCGTTCAGCCCGGGCGCGCTCAGCCAGGCCCGCTCGATGACGCCGCGCACCACGCTGGCGACCACCCGCGCGCCCCCCTCGCCCCCGGCGGCGAACGTCCACACCCCCGCCCGCACCTTCACCTGGCGGGCTGGCCAGGGCGCCGGGCCGCCCGCCCCCGCCGCCGGGCCGCCCGCCGGGCGGCCCGGCCCGCGCAGCCATTCCTCGCTGGTGAACAGCCCGTCCAGCTCGCCGACCGCCGCGGCCTCGGCGGACGTCAGCTCGCCGGGAACGGCGGCCAGGCACAGCGCCCGCGCGTACGCCCCGGCGAGGGCCCTCGCGAACGCGGCCGGGTCCGCCGGCGTGGCAGCGACGTACCGGCGCATCAGCGCCAGGGTCTGCGCCCGGTGCTCGGCGTCGCGCAGCCCGAGCACGTCCGTGGCCCGCCCGTGGTCGAACCGCTCGATCAGGTTCCCGCAGAGCACCACCGCGCCGTCGATCTGGCCGGCGCCGTGGCCGCAGACCTTCGCCTCCCCGGCGCAGATCTCGGCGTTCTCGTCCAGCCGCGCGTCCACGCCGGCCGCCCGGAACGCCTCGACCGCCGGGCCAAGCAGCGCCCGCAGCGCCTTCGCCCTGGCCGGGGAGACCGCGGCGGCGGGCAGGGTGATCTGGAAGAACAGCTGGCCGTCGTCGAGGTAGACCGGCCCGCCGCCGACCATCCGCCGGTAGACCGGCAGGCCGTGCGCCCGGCAGTACTCGCCGTCCACCTCGTCCAGGGCCCGGTGGTATCCGAGGCACACGTAGGGCGCGTCGGGGCGCGCGAACGACAGCGTGGGCGGGGCTCCCTGGCTGACCCCGGTGGCGACCGCGTGCCACAGGGTCTGCGAGCGCAGCGGCGGCACCCGGCCGAAGTCGATCACCCGGAGGATGCCGGGCGGGTGCTCAGCCACCGGCCGCTCCCGCTTCCCCGGGACGCAGGCCCATGGCCTCGTCGATCAGCTCGATGATGTCGAGCACGCGCAGGTGCTCGTTCCCCGTGGACTTGGCGGCGTCCTCGAACCGGGAGACCTCGTAGGGGCAGCAGACGACGAGGGCCTGCGCCCCGGTCTGCGCGGCCTCGCGGACGCGCCGCTCGGACAGCCGCTCGGCGGCGTGCTCGCGGCTGAACCCGTCCAGCCACATGCCGCCGCCGCCGCCGCCGCAGCAGTAGCCGTTCTGCCGGCACCGGCCCATCTCGACCAGGCGCACGCCCGGGATCGCCTCGATCAGCGTCCGCGGCGCGTCGTACTCGCCGTTGTGCCTGCCCAGGTAGCAGGGGTCGTGGAAGGTGACGGTGAGGTCCAGCTCCCTCGCCCAGGTCATCTGGCCGGCCAGCGGCGCGAGCAGCTGGGTGTAGTGCAGCGCGGTGAACTCGTGGCCGCGCCTGGGGTACTCCTTGACCAGCGCGTTGAAGGCGTGCGGGTCGGGGGTGACGATCCGCCGGAACGAGTACTTCGCCAGCGTCGCGGTCACGTCCTCGACCAGCGAGTCGAACAGCCCCTTCTCGCCGGCCAGGCGCTGGGAGTCGCCGATCGTCTTCTCCTCCGGGCCGAGGATCGCCCAGTCGATGCCCAGCGCGGTGGCCACCCGGGCGAACGCCCGCGCCGCCTGCTGGCCGCGGGGGTGGTAGCTCCAGTAGTCCTCGACGTAGAACAGCACGTCGACCGGGGAGGGGTCCCGGGCCAGGACGCGCACCGGCACCCCGGCCGCCGCGGCCCACTCGGCCCGCCGCCGGGGGTTGGCGCCGAGCGCGTTCCCGTAGCGGAACGTCTTCTCGAACACCTCGGCCAGCTCGCCGGGGACCGGCCCGCCGCCGGCCAGCGCCGCCTCCCTGGCCGCCGGCATGATCTGGATCATGTCGACCTGCTTGGGGCAGACCCGCAGGCAGTTCCCGCAGGTGGTGCACAGCCACAGGTCCGGGTCGGCGAGCAGGTCGGCGCCGGTCTGGACCTTCCGGTGCAGCTTGCGCGGCCCGTACTCGCCGACGACGTCGACCGGGCAGACCGGGATGCACTTGCCGCAGCCGTAGCACCATTCCAGGGACTCCGCGCCGGGGAGCGCGGCCAGGGCGGCGAACCCGTCCGGCCCGTAGTCGGTGAGCACCCGCGGCTCGAACATCCGGTTCCACATCGCCGGGAGCTCGACCTCGCGGCCGGAGATCGGGGAGGCGACCGTCGCCAGCTCCTTCTCGACCGCGCGCGGAGGGACCTTCCGCCCTGACAATGGCATCGCTTCAGCCCTCCAGGTGGTAGACGCCGAGCAGGCGGCGGATGAGGTCGGGCAGCACCGGCACGACCCGGTTGAACTCCTGCGTCAGCCGCATCCGCAGCACCGTGTACATGTAGATGCCGTAGACGGCGGCGAGGAAGACGTCGGTGCCGAGGAGCCCGGGCCCCGCCGCGGTGAACCCGGCCGCCTTGCCGGTCTCGTCCACGAAGGCGGTCGCCCGCCCGACGGCCAGGTAGGCCTCCCCGCGGCTGGCGCCGTCGGCCAGGCCCGCGTCATCGGCGGTGACCAGGCGCAGCGCCCCGGTCCGCGTGCGGGGATCCCACAGCCACCGGGTCCACAGCCAGTACCGGTCGGGGTCAGTGAAGTGGAGCAGCTCGCCGGGCAGGTCGAAGGCCAGGTCGCCGGCGGGCGCGAATGCCTCGTCGAAGGCGTCGAAGCGCGCGGCGACCGGCTCGCGCGCCCGCAGCAGGCGCGTCACCGCCGTGGCCGCCCGGCGCGGCCCGACCGAGTCGATCACCTGGTCGGCCCGCCGCCTGGTGGCGAACACCCACCTGAGCGCCTCGCGCAGCGCGGCCCGGCCGGGCGGCCGCCCGTCGCCGCCGAGCAGGCCGCGCAGGGCCTGCGACTTCCTGCCCAGGTCGGCCGCGATCGATTCCAGGTCCTCCGGGCCGAGCAGCGCGAGGATCTCCCGGTGGAACTCGCGCGCGCTGTCGGTGTCGACCACGGCCCCGGGGCTCATCGGTCCCGCCTCAGCCCGCCGCCGACAGGGAGCGGGAGCGCACGTACGCGACGGCGCGCAGCGCGGCGTTCGCCGCGGAGGAGACCGTGTCCTCCAGGTCGGCCGGGCCGAGCGCGGCGCCGCAGGCGTAGATGCCCTCCCGGTCGGTGGACACCGGGTCGAGCGGGCCGCCCGGCGCGTGGATGAAGCCGTACTTGTCCTGCTTCACGCCGAGCAGCCTGGCCATGGCCCTGGTGCCCGGTGACGGCTCCATGCCCACGGAGAGCACGACGAGGTCCATCGGGACCTCCATCGGCCTGCCCATCGTGGTGTCCTCGCCGCGGACCAGGAGCCTGCCGTCCTTGGTGGGCAGGACCTCGGTGATGATCCCCTTGATGTACTGGACGTGGTGCTGCTCCTGGGCGGGCCAGTAGATCTGGCTCTCCCAGAACCCGTACATCCGCATGTCGATGTAGAAGATGAAGACCTTCGAGTCCGGCAGGAGCTGGCGGACCTCGATCGCCTCCTTCGAGGCGACCCCGCAGCAGACCTTGGAGCAGTACTCGTTGCCGATCTGCCGGTCCCGGCTGCCCACGCACTGGACGAAGCACACCCGCTCGGGCGGCTGCCCGTTGGACGGCCGCACCACGTTGTGCACCTTCAGCATCGCCTCGAGGTCCTGCAGCGCGATCACGTCGGGGAACTCGTAGTACCCGTACATCTGGGTCTCCCGGCCCGGGTCGAAGTGGCCGAACCCGGTCGCGAGCACGATCGCCCCGCACCCGACCTGCTCCCGGCCGTCCGGGCCGCGCAGCGTGAGCGTGAACGCGCCGGCCTCGCCCTCGGCGGCCACCACCTGCGTGCCGAGCCGGACCTGGACCGCCGGATGGGAGGTCACCGCCTCGGCCATCCTGCGCATGGCCGCCTCGGCCGGCTCGTTGTGCGGCGTCAGGCCCGCGTAGTTCTCGGCGATCGGCGTGCCGCCGAGGAACTCGCGCTGCTCGATCAGCACGGCGCTGCCGCCGATCTCCGCGATGCCGCGCGCGGCGCGCAGCCCGCCCGGCCCGCCGCCGATGACGGCGATCGTGTCGCTGGACATCCGGTTCACCTCGAAGTGGTGGTCTAGCGCGAAGTGGTGGCCTGGCGCGGCGTGGCGGCCGGGCGCGGCGCGGCGGGGGCGCGGTCAGCCATCGACGTCGTCCCAGTCGAGGAAGCGCTTGGCGCCGCTGCGCAGCTTCTGCAGGTCGGCCTCGAACTCGGCCCATGCCTTCTCGTGGTCGATGCCCATCTTCTCCAGCACCGGCCGGTAGTCGGCCGAGTGCCAGTGCAGCTGGCAGACCTTGTACGGGTGGGCGCCCATGGCGAGCGCGGCGAACTGCGCCTCGCTCATCACCGCCACGCCGACGTCCCGGCCGTGCGCCTGCGCCGCGAACTGGCTCTTGTCGAGCGTGGTCACGCACCCGGTGTCGTGGGTGAGCACGACGTCGGGGTCGGCCTCGGCCTTCATCACCTCGATCTTGCGCAGCGTGGCGAAGGACCGGGTGAAGTCGCGCTGGACGAGGATGTGACGGAAGCCGAAGCCGCAGCAGTCGAACCAGGTCGAGTAGGTGCGGACGTCCGCGCCGAGCTCGGCCGCCAGGCCGGTGACCACGGCGGTGCGCTGGCCGCCGTAGATGTCCGGGTCGTAGATCGCGTCGCCCTCGACGAGCTTGTAGTAGTGGCAGGCCGGGTGGACGGTGACCGTGATCCCCGAGACGTCCCGCACCTGCCTGGCCTTGATCTCGTGGCGCAGCGCGTGGAACCACTCGGAGTAGTGGACGATCTCCTCGGGCAGCACGAGCGGCTTGCCGAGCTTGGCCATGATCTCGCGCACCTGCGCCCGCAGCTCGGGGTGGCGGATCAGCTCCTCGCGCACCTCCTTGTAGTGGCCGTAGGACGTGCCGCAGTGGATCAGCGGGAAGTACCCGGTCTCGTGGGCGGCGGCGAAGTTCCGCACCGCGACGGCCGCCTGGGCGGCCGAGTTCGACGTGGCGCTGGCGTAGTAGTTCCAGGCCGTGCAGGAGGTCTGGTCACGGGGATCCACGTAGTCGTAGCCGAGCTTGCGCATCACCCAGAAGATCGAGGTGGAGTAGCCGGGGATGTGGCCGCACTGGCCGCAGGACTTGTGGTGCCACAGGTGCGACTTCTGGATCCGCTTCTCGCGGCCGTATTTGGTGGCCACGCTGACCGCCTCGCGGTCGATCCGCTGGACCACCAGCTCGCCCTTGGCCTCCAGCTCGAGCAGCTCGGCCCGCGGGTCCTCCAGGGCCCGCCGGTCCTCGCCGCGCTCGAAGTGGTCCTTCTTGCGCCGCAGCGCCTCGACCGGAATCGTCGTCACAGCTCAATCCCTTCTTCTTCGAGGCGTTCCTCCATGACCTCGGCGAGGATCGCGTGCAGCCCGGGGTCGACGTCGGCGATCATGTCCAGCGCGCCCGTGTGGTGCCAGATGAGGTAGAGCTCGATGAGGGTCTTGTCGGCGACCGCCCACCCGGTCGAGGTCGTGTGCAGGGTCTCCGGCGGCAGCGCCCGCCGCCACAGGTCCAGGTGGGCGGAGACGTCGCTGGTCTCCGGGCCCCAGTCGGGGAACGCGTCCGGCTGGAGCATGTCCGGCGAGACCTGCGTCCCGGTTGACATGATCTTGTAGATGATCCGGGAGTACGCCTTGAGCGCCTCCCTGGCGGAGGCCAGGCCGTTGCCGACGGCCACCTCGCGCATGATCGTGATGATCCCGCCGGGGTTGTTGCCGCGCGGGCAGCGCAGGCAGGAGAAGCACTGGGAGCACTCCCAGATGTCCTCCTGCATCTGCTGGTAGAACAGCTCGACGTCCTCGCGGGCGGCCGCCTGGGCGATCCGGCGCGGGCTGAAGTCGTAGAACCTCGCCGACGGGCAGGCGGCGACGCAGATGCCGCACTCGTAGCAGCCGTACAGGTAGTCCGCGAACCGGATGTCGTTCTTGACCTCGGCGAACAGGCGCTGCTTCTCCTCCAGCGGCACGTCGGCGTACCCGGCGACCTGCGGGGCCTTGTAATGGGCATCGGTCATGGTCATGGCGGCACCTAGAAGCTGATGACGGCGTCGGCCCTGACCGCCAGGTCGTTGAACGCGGCGCCGCCGATCATCTCGACGCCGCCGATCAGGTCGTCCAGGCTGAGGTCATTGAGGTCGAGCGAGGGCTGGCAGACCAGCAGGCGCACGCCCAGGCCGGTGGCCTGCTCGACGAAGTAGCGCAGCGGCTGGCCGCGCTCTCCCTTCGGGCCGATCTTGTCGACCATGTCCTTGCGGAGCAGCGTCGGCCCGTACATGGTGAAGTAGATCATCACCTCGCAGTCCATCGCCGCCGCCGAGGCGGCGAGGAAGAACGGGGTGGCGCACCTCCCGGGGTCGCTGATCCCGTGGGTCTGGACGTACAGGATCCTCGCCTCTGCCTCGTCCGACCACATGGCGCCCGCCTACTTCGCCCGGCGGATGAGGACGTGGAAGACCTCGCCGCGCTTGTCGATGCCGAGCAGCTCGTTGCCGGTCCGCCCGCTCCACGCCCGCATGTCGGGCTCGACCCCGGGGTCGGTGGCGAGCAGCTCGAGCACCTGGCCGACCGCGAGGGCCCTGATCGCCTGCGCGGTCTTGATGACCGGGAGCGGGCACTGCAGGCCGGTGCAGTCCAGGGTCTGATCCGCGGGCGGGCTGTCGGCCACGGCGCGCTCCTTCGGTCGTCCGGTCAGGAGGCCGGCCGCGCCGGGCGCTTCCGGCGCCGGCTGAACGGCCGGCGCAGGCCGCGGGAACGGACCCGGGGCTCCTCCTTGGCCATGTATTCGTATGTGCAGATATGCTGATGTCTTCAGGGCTCTCTGTCCAGAGGGCGGCGGAACTTTTTCGCTCGGCCGGCCTGCGGGCCCGCCGGGGGTGCGGGGACCGGCCACGATGACGATCCACGACCTGCGCTGCGACGTCTGCGGCCGGGTGATCCCGCTGCCCGCCGACGGCGTGCGGTTCTCGTACCATCCGGGCCGGGCCGACCTGCGCGACGACTCCGGCCTGGCCTGCGCCCAGTGCTGGGCGGAGGCGGTGCGCGACCTGGGCGAGCCCGGCGGGCGCGCGGCCTGCGCCGCCTGCGGGGCGGCGACCTCCCGGTCCGCCAGCCTTCACCTGCGACGGCCCGGGCAGCCGTCGTCCTGGCGGCTGTGCGCGGCCGACGCCGTGGCGTTCCTCAACCGGCTGCGCACCGTCGAGCCCAAGCTCGACCCGGCGACCTTCCGCTTCCCGGCCCGGGAGCGGCGGCGCGATCCCTGACCGCGGTCAGGTCGCGACGGGCGCCGGGGCAGGCGGGGGGGCCGCCGCCGGGCGCCAGCCGAGCTCCTCGGCCATGAACTCGCGGAGCAGGTCCACGGCCTGGACGACCTTCTGGCTGGTCAGGGCATAGAAGATGGTGCTGCCGGACCGCTGCGCGGCGACGATGCCGCGGTCGCGCAGCACCGCCAGGTGCCTGCTGCAGTTGGGCTGGGAGATCTCCAGCGCCTCGGCGATGTCGCCGACCGACCGGGGGCCGTCGCGGAGCGCGCTGATGATGAGCAGCCGCGTCGGGTCGGCAAGCGCCTTGCACACCCGGGCGTGCAACTCGGTGATCTCGACCGCGTCCAGGTTCGGCACGCTCACTCCTCGCCCGGCCCGGGCTCCCCAGCGGGCCCCTTCCTTCATGGTAGGGCGTCCGTGCGGCCCGGCCCGACGCGGCCGGGCCGCACCGCGACCTACAAGCACTCTTTGTAGCAGATACAACATCCGGCGGGCTAGGCGGGCCGGCCGGGCGGGCCGTACCGTCCGCTCATGACCGCCGCCGACCGGGCCGCGCCGCGCTGGGTCAAGCTGCTCGACCAGGACAAGTGCATCGGCTGCCACGCGTGCACGACGGCGTGCAAGAGCGAGAACGACGTGCCGGTCGGGGTGAGCCGCACCTACGTCAAGTCCGTCGACGTCGGGGTCTTCCCGCAGGTCCGCCGCGCGTTCCAGGTCACCCGCTGCAACCAGTGCGCCGACCCGCCGTGCGTGGCCGTCTGCCCGACGCAGGCGATGTTCCAGCGCGCCGACGGCATCGTCGACGTCGACAAGGACCTGTGCATCGGATGCAAGGCGTGCATCGCCGCCTGCCCCTATGACGCGATCTTCATCAACCCTCGGGACCGCTCCGCCGAGAAGTGCAACATGTGCGCGCACCGGCTGGACATCGGGCTCGAGCCGGCCTGCGTCACCGTCTGCCCCACCGAGGCGATCCTGGTCGGCGACCTGAACGACCCCGCCTCCCGGGTCGCCCAGATCATCGAGCGCCAGCCCGTGACGGTGCGGCGGCCGGAGAAGGAGACCCGGCCCGGCGTCTTCTACAAGGGCGCGCACCAGGCCACGCTCGACCCGCTGGCGGCCCGCCGCCCGGACGGCGGGCTGTTCGCCTGGGCGACCCAGGGCCCGCTGGGCCCGCAGCTGGTGGTCTCCGGCCACCCGGGCACCCCCAACTCCTCGGCCACCGCGCTGCTGTCCTACGACGTCCCGCATGCCGCCCCGTGGGGCTGGCGGGTCAGCCTCTACACCTGGACCAAGAGCATCGCCGCGGGCGCGTTCGCGGTCCCCGCCGGGCTGGCCTTCCTCGGCTTCACCGGCTTCGGCGATCCGGTCGTCCGGTGGGTGGCGCCGGCGCTCACGCTGGCCTTCCTCGCGCTCACCGGGGTCCTGCTGATCTGGGACCTCAAGCACCCGATGCGGTTCCACCTGATCTTCACCCGGCACCACTGGCGCAGCTGGCTGGTGCGCGGCTCGTTCATCATCGGCGGCTACGGCGCGGTGGCGGGCGGGTACCTGCTCGCCGCCCTGGCCGGCGCGACCGCCGCGCAGCGGGTCCTCGCCGGGATCGGCATCCCGCTCGCGCTCGCCAGCGCGGTCTACACCGGCTACCTGTTCGCCCAGGCCAAGGGGCGCGACCTGTGGCAGAGCCCGCAACTGCACGCCCACCTGGCCGTCCAGGCGGCGCTGGCCGGGGCGGCGGCGGTGCTGCCGTTCCTGGCCTGGCTCGCCCCGGGCCGGGCGGTCACCGCCGCGGAGATCACGCTGGCCGTCGCCGCGGTGATCCACGTCCTGCAGGTGGCCAGCGAGGACACCCTGCCGCACGTCACCGCGCACGCCCACCTGGCCAACCGCGAGATGACCCGCGGCGCCTTCGCCCGGTTCTTCTGGCCAGGGCTGCTGCTCGTCGCGGCGGCGGCCGCGGCCCCCTGGATCGGGGTCGCCGCCGCTCCGCTCGCCCTGATCGGCCTGCTCGGGCACGAGCACGCCTACGTCCAGGCCGGCCAGTCCGTCCCGCTCGCCTAGGAAGGGGCCGCCATGTCGTCAGACCGCGCCGCCGGCCGCGCCCCACGGCCGGGCGCGAGCACGGCCGCCAGCTCCCGCGCCGCCGGCTCCCTGCCGGCCGGCACCCTGCCGGCCGACGCCGACCTGGACGCGCTCGGCGCGCGGGTCCTGGCCGCCCGCGCGGCGACGCAGGCCCGGGGCGAGACGTTCTACGCCGGCCCGAGCGGGGTGCACCTGGCCGCGTTCCCGCCGATCGAGCGGTGGGACGACTGGGTGGAGCTGGACTCCAGGGCGTGGCCGCGGCGCGAGGAACGGCACTACATGCTCGTGCCCACCACCTGCTTCAACTGCGAGTCCGCCTGCGGCTTGCTCGCCTACGTGGACCGCGAGACCGGCCAGGTCCGCAAGTTCGAGGGCAACCCCGAGCATCCCGGCTCGCGCGGCCGCAACTGCGCCAAGGGCCCGTCCACCCTGACCCAGATCACCGACCCGGACCGGATCCTCTACCCGCTGCGGCGCTCCGGCCCGCGCGGTTCCGGCCGGTGGGAGCAGATCACCTGGGACGAGGCGCTGGACGCGCTCGCCGCCCGCATCCGCACGGCCATCACCGAGGGGCGCCAGAACGAGATCATGATCCACATCGGGCGGCCCGGCGAGGACGGCTTCACCGAGCGGGTGCTGGCGAGCTGGGGGGTGGACGGCCACAACTCGCACACCAACGTCTGCTCCTCCGGCGGCCGGGCCGGCTTCCAGTTCTGGCTCGGCGCGGACCGGCCCAGCCCCGACCACGCGAACGCGAAGGTCATCTACCTGATCAGCTCGCACCTGGAGACCGGGCACTACTTCAACCCGCACGCCCAGCGGATCACGCAGGCGCGGGCGAACGGCGCGAAGTTGATCGTTCTCGACACCCGGCTGTCGAACACCGCCACCCATGCCGACCACTGGCTGTCCCCGCAGCCCGGCTCCGAGGCGGCGATCAACCTCGCGGTCGCCCGGCACCTGATCGCGACCAAGCGCTACGACCGCGAGTTCGTCCGCAGGTGGTGGAACTGGGCCGAGTACCTGCGCGCCTGCCACCCGGGCACCCCGGTCACGTTCGAGGCGTTCGAGGCGATCCTCGCCACGCTCTACGCGGACTTCACGTTCGAGTACGCGGCGGCGGAATCCGGCGTGGACGCCCGCGTGATCGCCGATGTCGCGGAGCTCATCGCGGGCGCGGGCACGCGGTTCGCCGGGCACGTGTGGCGCTCGGCCGCCGCCGGCAACCTCGGCGGCTGGCAGGTCGCCCGGACGCTGTTCCTCATCTCCGCCCTGCTCGGCGCGGTGGCGACCGAGGGCGGCACGTTCCCCAACGCCTACAACAAGTTCGTGCCCAGGCCGATCCACGTCCCGCCGCACCCGGGCACCTGGCAGGACCTGTCCTGGCCGATCGAGTACCCGCTGTCGCAGAACGAGATGTCCTTCCTGCTGCCGCACTTCCTCGCCGAGGGCAGGGGGCGGCTCGACACCTACTTCATCCGGGTTTACAACCCGGTCTGGACCAACCCGGACGGCGCGGCCTGGATGGAGGTGCTGACCGACGAGGACAAGGTCGGCTGCTTCGTCGCGCTGACCCCCACCTGGAACGAGTCCGCGTTCCTCGCGGACTACGTGCTCCCCATGGGCCACGGCTCGGAGCGGCACGACACCCACTCCTACGAGCAGTACGACGGGCAGTGGGTCGCGTTCCGGCAGCCGGTGCTGCGCGCCGCCGCCGAGCGGCTCGGCGCGAAGGTCACCGACACCCGCGAGGTCAACCCCGGCCAGGTGTGGGAGGAGAACGAGTTCTGGATCGAGCTGTCCTGGCGGATCGACCCGGACGGCTCGCTGGGCATCCGCCGGTACCACGAGTCCCGGGCCGATCCGGGGACCAAGCTGACGGTGGACGAGTACTACGGCTGGATGTTCGGGAACTCCGTGCCGGGCCTGCCCGAGAAGGCGGCGGCCGAGGGCCTGACCCCCCTGGGGTACATGCGCCGGCACGGCGCGTTCGAGATCGCCAGGGGGCAGGGCCCGCTGCACGAGCGGGAGGTTCCCGCCGGGGAGCTCGTGGACGTCGCGGTCACGCCGGACGGCCGGGTGTACGCGGCCAGCGCCGGCCCGCCCGATCCGAACATCGTGCCCACGGGATCACCGGAACCGGACGGGAACGGGCGCCGGGCGGTCGGCGTGGAGGTGGACGGGAAGGTGCTGCGCGGCTTCCCCACCCCGAGCGGGCGGCTGGAGTTCTGGTCCTCCACCCTCGCGGCGTGGGGCTGGCCGGAGCACGCGCTGCCCGGCTACATCAAGAGCCACGTGCACCCGGACAACCTGGAGCCCGGCCAGCTGGTGCTGCTGTCCACGTTCCGGCTGCCGACGCAGATCCACACCCGCTCGGCGAACTCCAAGTGGCTGGACGAGCTCGCGCACACCAACCCGGTCTGGATCCACCCCTCGGACGCGGCCCGGCTGGGCGTGGCGAGGACCGGGGACCTGGTGCGGGTGGAGACCGAGATCGGCTATTTCGTGGCGAAGGCGTGGATCACGCAGGGCATCCGGCCGGGCGTGGTCGCGTGCAGCCACCACATGGGCCGGTGGCGGCTCGAGGGCGGGCCGCGGGGCGCCGGCTCCATGATGGCCACCGTCGACCTGGAGCGCGGCCCGGACGGCTGGAGGATGCGGCGCCGCGCGCCGGTCTCGCCGTATGAGTCCCCCGACCCCGACACCCGGCGGATCTGGTGGAGCGACACCGGGGTCCACCAGAACCTCACCTTCCCGGTTCACCCGGACCCGATCTCGGGGATGCACTGCTGGCACCAGGCGGTGCGGGTCCGGCCCGCCGAGCCCGGGGACCAGCACGGCGACATCGCGGTGGACACGGCCAGGTCCCGGCAGGTGTACCGGAAGTGGCTGGCGCTCACCCGGCCGGCGGGCAGCGGCTCCCCGGGCGGCCTGCGCCGCCCGTACTGGCTCATGCGGCCGCTCAGGCCGACCAGGGACGCCTTCCGGGTGCCCGTGCCGTGAACGCGCCCGCCTGCCCGGCAGCCGATGCCGGCGAGGCAGCCGATCGCGGCCCGGCTGCCGGCTCCGGCGAGGCGGGCCCGCGCTCCCGCCGGTTCCCCGCCCACCGGCAGGAGCTGCTGCGCGGGCTCGCCGCGGTGGCGCTCAGCCCGCCCCCCGGCTGCGCGCCCGCCGCGCGCGGCCTGGGCCTGCCCGTCCCCTCGGCGGCCGAGCACACGGCGGTCTTCGTGCTCGGCGCGCCGGCTCACGCCGCGATCCACCTCGGCCCCGAGGGCATGCTGGGCGGCGAGGCGCTCGACCGGGTCGCCGGGTTCTGGCGAGTGCTGGGCCTCACGCCGCCGGCGGACGCCGACCACCTCGGCGCGCTGCTGCTGCTGCTGGCCGAGCTCGGCGACGCGGTCGCGCGGGCCCGCTCGGACAGGACCGCCCAGGCCCTGCGGCGCGCGCGGTCCGCCCTCGTCCGCGAGCACCTGTGGTCCTGGGCGCCGGGCTACCTGAGCGCGGTCTCCCGGCTCGACGCGCCGGCGCTCGCCCCGTGGGCGCGGCTCACGCTGGCCGCGCTGGCCCGGGAGGCCAGGCAGGCCGACCCGGCCCCGGGCCTGCCGCTCGCGCTCCGCTGCGCGCCACCACCGCCCGGGCCGGGCCTCACGCGGGGGCAGCTGCTCGGCGCGCTGCTGGCCCCGGTCCGGTCCGGGATCGTGCTCACCCCCGGTGACCTGCGCGCGGGTGCGCGCGCTGCCGGGACCGGCTGCCGGGCGGGTGAGCGGCGCTTCACGCTGGGCGCGATGCTGGACCAGGAGCCCGCAGCCGTGCTCGGCTGGCTGAGCCGGCAGGCCAGCGACTGGTCGGGCCGGCACCGGCGGCAGCCAGCGGTACCGGGAGCCGACCCGCGGCGGTGGTGGGCGAGCCGGGCGGCCGCCACCGCGGGCGCGCTGGAGGCGATGCGCGCCCGCTACAAGGTCAGCTTGTAGCCCCTTACAGTGAGGGCATGCCGCTGTCCCCGCGGGTGCCTGACCTGGCCTCCCTGGAGATCCTGCTGGCCGTGGCCAGGACCGGGAGCCTCAACGCCGCCGCCCGCCAGGTCGGCATCACGCAGCAGGCTGTCTCCGCGCGGATCCGGTCGGCCGAGGCGCAGGCCGGGGTAGCGCTGGTCGCCCGGACCTCGCGGGGATCCACGCTCACGCCCGAGGGCCGGGTGGTCGCCGAATGGGCGTCCCGCGTGCTCGCCGCGGTCGGCGAGCTGGACGCCGGGCTCACGGCCCTGCGCAACGACCACCACGCGAGGCTGCGGGTGAGCGCCAGCCTGACCATCGCCGAGCAGCTGCTGCCCGGCTGGCTGGTCTCGCTCCAGTCGGCCGCCCGGCACCGCGGCCAGCGGCCCGCCGAGATCGTGCTCACCGCGGCGAACAGCGAGACGGTCAGCCAGCAGGTCCGAGCCGGCGAGGCGGACCTGGGCTTCATCGAGGGGCCGACCTGCCCGCCCGGACTGAGCAGCCGGGTCGTCGGCCACGACAGCCTCGTCGTCGTGGTCCGCCCGGATCACCCCTGGGCGCGCCGGCAGCGATCGCTTCGCCCGCGCGAGCTGGCCGAGACCCCGCTGGTGAGCAGGGAGGAGGGCTCCGGGACGCGGGAGGCGCTGGCCGCCGCCCTGACCGCGGCGCTGGCCGCCGCGCCCGGCGCGCCGGGCATCGTCCCCGGCCGGAGCCGCCCGCACCCCGCCCGCCTCCACCTGCCGGTCGCGCTGGCGCTGTCCACGACCGCCGCGGTGCGGGCTGCCGTCCTGGCCGGGGCGGGGCCGGCCGTGCTCAGCGAGCTGACCGTGGCGGAGGACCTCGCGTCCCGGCGCCTGGTCCGGGTCCCGGTGGAGGGCGTGAACCTGCGCCGCTCGCTGCGGGCAATCTGGCTCGGCGGGCCGTACCCCCCCGTCGGGGCGGCCCGTGACCTGCTCGCCCACGTCACCCGCGGGCACTGACGGTCCGGGCCGCCCGGATCAGGACGGGTCGGCGGGTCGCCGCTGCCGCCTGCCCGCGGCGGGAACGCCACGCCCCGGGCGGCGCCCTCGGCGGCGAGGCCTGCGGGCGCGGCCCTCCGCCGACCAGCCCATGAGGCTTCATGCGTGAGGTCCTGCCATTCACGCCATGATCGTCCGTCTTGGGCGGGCCGGCGGCGGCCGGAACGCACCCGGGCGGCCGCGCATGGACGTGGTGCCACGCCAGATACGATGGACAGGCGGGCGCCGGAAGCAGGCCGGCGCGGCGTGCCCCGGGTCCGTGGGCACCCGGCCGGGGAACGCCGGGACAGGCCGCCGCGACGAGGGGGCCAGATGGACACCGGACGCAGGCAGGCCGCGCTCGCCCGGGCACGGCAGCTGCTCGGACAGCCGGGCGCGGATCCCGGCGACGTGCTCGCCAGGCTCTGGGACGAGGCGCATGAACAGGGCCGGCTTGATGCCCTCGAGGAGCTGCAGGACCGGTTCTGCGTCTGCACGAAGTTACGGCTCGGGCGCTCCCAGGCGGGTGGCGTGACCCGCCGCCCGCCGGTGAGGCCGGCGACCGCGGGCGTCCCTCCCGGCGCACTGGCCCCCCCCCGGGTATGCTGGTCACGCGAGCACGCGCGGCTCGGTGAGCCCCAGAACGGTCGCCGCGAATCCGCCAGCCGCGCGGGCACCCGGGATCACCAGCGCCCGGGGCATGTCGTCGTCACGCGAGCACCGCCGGTGAGCGCAGTTCCCTCACGAGGACGATCAAGATCGTCATGACAGAACTGACAGAACCCATAAGACCTACAAATTCCAGGATCTTCAACTTCAGCGCCGGCCCCGCCATGCTGCCGGAGGCCGTGATCGAGCGCGCGCGGCAGGACCTGCCCGACTGGCATGGCCGCGGCATGAGCGTGATGGAGATGAGCCACCGCGGCGCGGACTTCGCCTCGATTGCCGAGAGCGCCGAGGCGAGCCTGCGCGAGCTGATGGCGATCCCCGGCCATTACCGGGTGCTGTTCCTGCAGGGCGGCGCCACCGGCCAGTTCGCGGCGGTGCCGATGAACCTCGCCGAGCGGCCCGGAGCGGCGGACTACGTGATCACCGGGATGTGGGGCGAGCGCGCGCACGCCGAGGGGAGCAAGTACCTGGAGCGCGCCCACGTCGCCGCCAGGACCGACCCGCACACGCACGTGCCCCCGCAGGCCGACTGGGACCTGACGAGGGACGCGCGGTACGTCCACGTCACGCTGAACGAGACCATCAACGGCGTCGCGTTCGACAAGCTGCCCGACACCGGGGACGTGCCGCTGGTCGCCGACGCCAGCTCGATCATCCTGGGCGAGCCGATCGATGTGAGCCGGTTCGGCGTGCTCTACGCGGGCGCGCAGAAGAACATCGGGCCCGCCGGGCTGACCGTCGTCATCGTGCGCGAGGACCTGCTCGGCCGGGCCAGGCCGGCCACGCCGCAGGTCTGGGACTGGACGCGGATGGCGAAGGCCGGCTCGATGCTGAACACGCCCCCGACCTACGCCTGGTACGTCGCCGGGCTGGTCTTCTCCTGGCTCAAGGAGCAGGGCGGGGTCCCGGCGATCGCCGAGGTGAACCGGCGCAAGGCCGCCAGGCTCTACGCCGCGATCGACGAATCGGGCCTGTACGCCAACCCGGTCGCCCCGGCCAACCGGTCGCTGATGAACGTGCCGTTCACCCTGGCCAGGCCGGAGCTGGAGGTCACCTTCCTCGCCGAGGCGAGGGCCGCCGGCCTGATGAACCTGGAGGGGCACCGCAGCGTCGGCGCGATGCGGGCGAGCATCTACAACGCCATGCCGGAGGCCGGCGTCGACGCGCTCGTCGCGTTCATGAAGGAGTTCGAGGCCGCTCATGGCTAAGTTCACGATCAGGACGTACGACGCGATCTCGCCGGCCGGGCTGCGGCGGTTCAGCCCCGACTACACGGTCTCGGCCGGGGCCGAGCAGCCGGACGCCATCCTGCTCCGCTCCCACAACCTGCACCGGGAGCTCATCGATGAGAGCGTGCTGGCGGTCGGCCGGGCCGGCGCCGGGGTCAACAACATCCCGGTGGCCGAGCTCGCCGCCCGCGGCGTGGTGGTGTTCAACGCCCCCGGCGCGAACGCGAACTCGGTCAAGGAGCTGGTCCTCGCGGGCCTGCTGCTGGCGGCGAGGAACCTGCCCGCGGCCCTCGCCTACGCCAAGGCCCTGCCCGTGCAGGACATGAAGCAGGCGGTCGAGCGCGGCAAGAAGCGCTTTGCCGGGCACGAGCTGGCCGGCACGACCCTGGGAGTGATCGGGCTCGGCGCGATCGGCCACCGGGTGGCCAACGCCGCCGTCGGGCTGGGGATGCGGGTGCTGGGCTACGACCCGGCGATCAGCGCTTCGCACGCCGCGGACCTGTCCCCGCAGGTGCAGCGGCCGGACAACCTGGACCGGCTGCTCGCCGAGTCCGACTACGTGACGCTGCACGTGCCACTGACGGAGCAGACCAGAGGGCTCATCGACCAGCGGCGCATCGGCCTGCTGCGGCCCGGGGCGGTGCTGCTGAACTTCGCCCGCGACGAGCTGGTGGACGAGGAGGCGCTGGTGGCCGCGCTCGACGCGGGGGCGCCGCGGGGGTACGTCACCGACTTCCCCAACCCCCTGGTCTACGCCCACGACAAGGTGATCGTGCTGCCGCACCTCGGGGCGAGCACCAGCAGCGCCGAGGAGAACTGCGCCATCATGATCGCTGACCAGCTCCAGGACTTCCTGGAGAACGGGAACATCCGGTTCTCGGTGAACTATCCGGCGGTCTCCCTGCCCCGCCGCGGCTACCTGAGGCTGACCCTGGCCCACCGGAACACCCCCGGGGTGATCGCGCGGTTCTCCGAGGTGATCAGCGGCGCGGGCATCAACATCGTTGAGCTGGGGAATGACAGCCGAGGCGAGTACGCCTACTCGATCATGGAGCTGGAGACCGGCAGCCTGCCCGGCCACGTCATCGCCGATCTCGAGGCGATGCCGCAGGTGCTGCGGCTGCGCATCCTCGCCGCGCCCTGACCCGCTGGCCGGGTCCCGGCACGGCGCGGCGTGAGGAGGCGGGCGATGCGCGTCGTCCAGGAGACCCCGTACCGGTTCGTGATCCCGCGCGAGGGCCAGATGCGCGTTCCCGGGGTGATCTACGCGACGGCGGCGCTCATCGGCGACCCGGAGCACGAGCACGCGCTCCGGCAGGTGGCCAACGTCGCCACGCTCCCCGGCATCGTGGGGGCGTCCTACGCCATGCCGGACATCCACTGGGGCTACGGGTTCCCGATCGGCGGCGTGGCGGCCACCGAGGCCGACGGCGAGGGCGTGGTCTCCCCCGGCGGGGTCGGCTTCGACATCTCCTGCGGTGTCCGCCTGCTCGCCTCCGGCCTGGACGCGGCCGGCCTGCGGCCGCTCCGCGGCCGGCTCATGGACGAGCTGGCGGCGGCGACCCCTCGCGGGCCGGGCCGCGGCGCGGTGTGGGAGCTCCGCGACCGCGGCGAGCTCGAGGCGATCCTGCGCGATGGCGCTCGCCACGCGGTGCGAGCCGGGCATGGCACCGAGCGGGACCTGCTGCGCTGCGAGGACTACGGGGCGGTCGGCGATGCCGACCCACGGCAGGTGAGCGACCGGGCCGTGCAGCGCGGCCTGCACCAGGTCGGCAGCCTCGGCTCGGGGAACCACTTCCTGGAGGTCCAGGTCGTGGAGAGGGTCACCGATGCCGTCGCGGCCAGGGCCTTCGGCGTTGAGCGCGGCCAGGTCTGCGTGATGATCCACTGTGGCAGCCGCGGCCTCGGCCACCAGATCTGCACCGACCACGTGCGGGCGATGGAGCAGGTGATGCCCCGGTACCAGATCACGGTCCCGGACCGCCAGCTCGCCTGCGCGCCGGCCAGCTCCCCGGAGGGACGCGCCTACCTGGGCGCGATGGCCGCCGCCGCGAACTACGGGCGCGCTAACCGGCAGCTGCTCGCCCACACGGCCAGGGGCGTCTTCGCCCGCGTCTGCGGTACCGGCCTGGACCTGGTCTACGACGTGTCGCACAACCTCGCCAAGATCGAGGAGCATGACGTGGGCGGGCGCCGGGCCAGGCTGTGCGTGCACCGGAAGGGCGCCACCCGGGCGCTGCCGCCCGGCCACGCCGACCTGCCCGGGGACCTGCGCGACAGCGGGCAGCCCGTGCTGATACCTGGCTCGATGGGGACCGCGTCGTACGTGCTGGCCGGCGTCCCCGGGGGCGGGGCATTTTACTCCACCTGCCACGGCGCCGGGCGGGTGATGAGCCGCCACGAGTCTGCCCGGTCGGTCGCCGCCCCGGCGCTGCGCCGCAAGCTGGAGGAGGCGGGCATCGCCGTGCGCGGCGCGTCCGCCCGGGGCCTGGCGGAGGAGGCGCCCGAGGCGTACAAGGACGTGGACGAGGTGGTCGCCGCCGCCGAGGGCGCGGGCTTGTGCCGGGTGATCGCGCGGCTGGTGCCCGTGGGCGTCATCAAGGGCTGACCGTCCGGGCCGGTCAGACGTCGATGGTGGCGGATGCCAGCCAGCGGCCGCTCTCGTCCGGCGCGCAGCGGATCTCGTGCAGCGAGACCGCCTTCGGCCCGGCCCCGGTGACGGTGACCGAGCCAAGCGGGACGAGGCCGAGCTCAAGCTCGACGGCGCCGCCGGCGAGTGCGCTCACGCTGACCACGGCCGGGACCTCGCCATCGGCGTCCAGCCGGAAGATGACCTCCTCCAGGGCGGCGGCGAGCAGGTCGGCGTCCGCGGTCGGCCCGCCTGCGGCCAGCCGCCTCCGGGCGGCGCGCACCGGGCGCGACGGTCCGGTCTCGGCGAAGCTTGCGACCAGCGCCCGGACGGCCTGCGCGAGGCACTCCTCGCGGCTCGGCGCCCACGCCTCGATGCGCAGGTCGGCCGTGTGCGGCGCGAGGCGGTACCCCGAGTCCCCGGGGCCGCCGCTCACCACCGCACCGTCCCGGTCACCCGGGCGCGCCGGGCCGTCACGGGACCAGCCGTCACGGGATCATAGCCTGACAGGTCCGGCGCATGATCGCGACGGATTCGGCGTGATCGCGTGCCGGTTCAGCCTCCGGCGGCGCGGGCGGCGAACGCGGCGAGCCCGCGGCGCCCGTCCACGCCAACCTTCGAGGCCAGGCTGGCGACGTGGGTCTCCACGGTCTTGCGGGACAGCTGCAGCCGGGATGCGATCTCGGCGTTGGTCCTCCCCTGCCCGATCAGCAGGAACACGTCCATCTCCCGGCTGGTCACGCCGAGCCCGCGCAGCCCGGCGGGCACGCTGGCGAGCCCCCGGCCGGCCCGCGGCACCCGCTCGCCGACCTCGCGGAGCGTGTCGCGGCACGCCGACGCGAGGCCGTGAAGCCCCTCGGCGTCGAGGTCGGCGATCGCGGCCCGGAGCCAGAGCGCGGGTTCCCCCCACCGGTCGCGGAACGCGAGCGGCGCGACGAGCCGGTGCATGATGTGATTCCACCGGGGCGCGCAGCGCCTGAAGCACGCCTCGCCGCGGGCCGCCTGCTCCGCGGCCAGCGCCGGGCGCCCGTCGCGGCCCGCCAGCACGGCCCGCGCATAGGCCAGGCACCCGGAGTTCCAGCAGGCGACCTCTGCGCCTGCGGCCGTGGCCTCCCGGACCGCAGCGCGGGCGTCCTCGCCCAGCACCGCGCTGAGCAGCGGCCAGTATCCCCAGGCCATCGAGGGACCCATCAGCGGCTCGGGTCGGGCGTAGGCGACCCCGGTCACGCTCGCCGCCAAGGCCGCGGGCAGGTCGTTCGCGACGATCGCGGCGGTGACCCTGGCCTCGCCCCACGTGGCGGTCAGGACATTGGGGTCCCCCGCGCTGATCCGCTCCGCCTCGGCCGCCGCGGCCTCGGCGCGCTGGCGCTCGCCCTCCCGGCCGGCCAGGATGCACGCGAGGGTAGCCCAGGCCATCGCCTCGACCTTGGGCATCCGCAGCCGCCGTGCCGCCCGCTGGCTGCGCTCCGCGGCCGCCACCGCCCGGTCCAGGTCGGTGCCCAGGCTCCACGCGTTGGCCAGCTGCAGGTCGAGCACCGCGACCATGGAGACCGCGCCGGCCTCCTGGGCCAGGCTCCTCGCCTGCGCCAGCCGGGCCGAGCCGACCTCCCGGAGCATGTCGATCGTGCCGAGCTCGTGCAGCGCCCGGATCCGCCAGACCGGCAGCCGGCGGCTGCTGGCGATCTGGTAGGCGCGCTCGAACGCGGCGCTCGCGGCGGCGGTGTCGCGCGGCCGCTCGCGGCGCCCGATGATCTCCAGCGCCTCGCAGGCTGCCTCCGCCGTGCCTCGGGCGAGCCCCGCGGACTCCGCCGCGGCCAGCGCCCGGTGGGCCAGGGCGTCCGCGCGGTCCGGGTCGCCCTCGTCGATCGCGCAGCGCGCCTCCACCGCGCCGGTCCAGGCCGCCAGCGCTGGGTCGGGCACTGCCCCGGCCAGGGCGCGGGCGGCGGCCACCTGCCCGCGCGCGTCCGACAACCGGTTCCCCTCCGACAGGGCGCGGGCCACGCGCAGCCGGATCATCGCCTTGCGGGACGCCGCGGCGCCCAGTTCGTCAAGCTCGGCCAGCAGGCGCTCGGCGACCTGGACCAGGTGGTCACAGTCACCGGAGAGCATGTGCACCGTGGTGAGCGCCTCGTCGATCTCTGCCGCCAGCTGCGGTGGCGCCCCTGCGGGCCCTGCGGCGACCTGCCTGGCCCGGTTCAGGGCCGCGGCGGCGCTGGCGAGCGCGCCCTCGTCCAGGGCTCGCCGGCCCGACAGCAGCAGCAGCCCCGCCGCCTCGGCCCGCTGGCCCGCCGTCTCGCGGAGCCGCGCGGCCAGCTCGCACCACCTGCCGGGCAGCCCGGGATGGGCGGCATCGACCGCCGCAGCGGCCCGGGCCGCCGTCTCGGCCAGCTGGCTGGGGGGCAGGCCGGAGAGGACCACGTCGCGGGTGAGCGAGTGGCGGAACCGGAACGTCTCCAGCGCGCCGGGGGACGGCTCGACCAGCTGGACCGCGCGGGCGCGCCGCAAGGCGGCGAGCACGTCGGCCTCGGGCGCAGCGACGACCGGCGGCAACAGCGTCCACTCGAACTGCCGCCCTAGCACGGCGGCTGCCGTCAGGATCCCGGCGGCGTGCGGCCCGAGGCCGGCCAGCCGGCTGCGGATCGATCCGGCGATCGAGGCCGGAACGGGCGTCTCGACGTCCTCCCGCACGCGCCAGCCCGCATTGCCGGGCACGAGCTCTCCGGAGGAGACCGCGGCCGCGAGGATCTCCTCCACGGCGAACGGCAGCCCGTCGCACTCGGCGAGCAGCCGGCCCAGGACCGGCTCGGGAACGGCGCTGTATCCCAGGCAGTCACCCGCCATCCGGGCGACGTCAGCCGCGTCGAGCCTGGACAGCTCGACGAGCGTGGCCGACCGCCTGGCGTGGACGGCCCGGACCGCGTCGAGCCCGGGCGAAGGCTCACTGTCGCGGACCGTGCCGACGCATAGGACGGGCTCACCCGCCAGGTTGTCCGCGAGGTACTCGACGATCGCCAGCGTCTCCGGGTCGGCGAACTGCAGGTCCTCGATGATCAGCAGCACGCCGGCCCGGCCCGAGGCGAGCGCGACGAGCAGCCGGAGCATGGCCTCGCCCAGGATCAGAGGCGAGGTCTCCGGCCGCGCGCCGTGAGCGCCATGCCGGTCACCGCCAGGGCTCGCCATGCCCTGCCCGCTCTCGCCCTCGTGCAACTGGGCGGCCAGGCGGAGCACCAGGGACGTGAGCACCGGCCGGTACTCCGCGAGATCCGGCGTTCCCGGCAGCGTCATCCGGCGCGCGACCTGGGCGAGCGCCTCGACGATCGGCCCGAGCGGCAGCGGGTTGCCGGCCTGGACCGCCCCGCCGGTCAGGACCATGAAGCCCCGCGCCTCGGCGGCGGCCGACGCCTCCCTGGCCAGCCGTGACTTGCCCACGCCCGGCTCGCCGGCCAGGAAGATCACGTTCCTGCCCGGCTCGGCCCGCCGCTGGCCCGATGGCCCGCCGGCGGGCAGCCCTGAGCCGGCCCGCGCGCCGGCCGCCGCCTCGAGCGCCCCGGTGAGGGTCCGCAACTCGGCATCGCGGCCGACCAGCATCCGGCACCGCATCACCCCATGATCATCAACTATATGACACTCACGGTGTTCACTCTGCTCCGGGTAGTGGCACTCCGGGCAGTGGCGCTCCGGGCAGTGACGGCCGGTCGGGCCACCAGGCCCGCGTGGCCCCGGCCCCCTCGCGCTCCACCCGGGCCAGGCGGAGCAGAAAGCCGGCGATGCCCGCCGCGCCCTGCATCCAGCCCGTGGCCGGCTCCAGTTCCGGCGGGTCGAGCCGGTGCTCGGTGTGTGACCAGCGGACGCCGGCGCCATCCTCGACGCGGCGGGCCAGCAGGTCGCCGGCGAGCGCCCAGGCCCAGTCCAGCCAGCTCGCGTCCCCGGTCTCCTGGTAGGTGTCCAGCGCCATCTCGCCGACCCCCGCGGTCCCGCAGCACTGGCCCAGGTTGTCCCAGAACCCGGGGTAGAGCCGCTCGGGCAGCCCGCTGTGGCGCACGGCCAGGCGGCAGGCGCGGGCCATCTCGTCCCAGCCGCGTCCCGGCCTGAGCTGGTCGAGGAGCTGGAACAACCGCATCGTGCCGGTCGGGCCGTGGCACCATCCGTAGCTCACCGGCCTCCGGGGGTCGGGCGGGATCCGGTTCGGCACCGCGATCGTCCCGTCCGGCCGCCGGCCGAGGACGGCCAGCCGCCGCCCCGCGCTCTCGGCGACCTCGACCGGCCCGGGCCGCCCCAGCGCGCGGCCGGCCGTCGCGAGCGCGAATCCGACACCCGCCGCGCCGTGGGAGAAGTTCGGCATCAGGTACGGGTAGCCGTCCCGCACGTACCAGTCTGGGCCGTCGCCGTCCCAGGTCGCCCGGGCGACGAGGCGGCTGGTGATCACCGAGACCGCCCCGAGCGCCGCCGGCCCGCCGAGCCCGGCGAGCGTGACCAAGATCCCGGCATCCCCGGAGATGATGTCGGGGCAGCCGCCGGGTGGCGGCGACCGCGAGGCCACCCGGGCGAGGGTCTCCGCAATCGCCCGGGCGGACTCGTCCAGGTGCCGGTCGCCGCTGGCCAGCGCCCACCCGCGCAGCGCCGCCACGGCGCCGGCCAGGCCTGTGTAGAGGCCGGGATCCGCATCCTCCGCCGGGCCGGCCGTCCGCGGGCCCGGCCAGGACCGGCCAAGGCTCTCCAGCCTGCGCGCCGCGGCCCTCGCGGGCTCGTCGAACTCCCCCAGGCCGCACAGGCGCGCCTCGGTGAACCCCCGGAGGATCCCCGCCGTGCCGTCATACAGGTCGTCCGCCAGGGGGGAGCCCGGCGCGCGGGTCACTGGCCAGCGCGCGCCGTCGCGCCCGTTCACGGCGGCGCCCGCGACCCAGCGCAGCGCCCCGGTCGCGGCGTCCAGTGCCCGTGCCACCGGTGCCCCGTGGCGCCCAGCCCCCATGGGCCTACTCTGGCACGCCGTCCGCCGCCAGAGCGCCATCGGCCAGCGGCACGCCGTCCGCCGCCAGAGCGCCATCGGCCAGCGGCACGCCGTCCGCCGCCAGCACGCCGTCCGCCGCCAGAGCGCCATCGGCCGCCGACGCCCCGGCCGGCCCGCCGACAATCTGGCGGGCGATCTGCTGCAGGAACTCGCGGATGGTCGCGTTCGCCACATGACCGAGCGCCACCCGGTCCAGGCTCGCGCCGAGCCGGCCCAGCGGCGGCCGGTAGGCGCCCGAGAGCATGAGCGTGCTGGCCCGTTCGCCGGCGGCTGTGAGGGTCAGGTCGGCGTCGAGCACGGGGAACAGCCCCGAGGCCGGGCCGGTGGCCTCCCAGCGCAGGCTGATCCGCAGCGAGTCGCCCGCGCGAACCGGGTCGAGGAACCGGACCCGGACGAGCTTGGCCACGGCAGGCGCGGCGCCGAACGGCCCGACCCGGATCAGCGCCTCCAGCCCGTCACGGTAGGCCGCGCTCGAGGCATCGGTCAGCGCGCCGCAGCAGACCAGGCTCTCCAGGCGTGCCGACGCCGGGGCGAAGGCGAGCCCGGCGACCACCTCCTGGGACAGGAACATGGGCACATGATGGCGCCTCGGCCCCAGCGGCCCCCATGGTCCAACGTCCCGTTCGAGGGGCCGGAAGTCTCCGGCTCAGGGATCATCCGCCGTCCTCGGCCTTGTTTTACTGAAAAATTTCGTTAAAATTATGGCGAGACGCTGGCCGGGTGGCACAGCCGGCGCGCATCGGCACAGCCGGCCGGGGCGGATCGGCGCGGGATGCGGGCCAGCGCGGGACCCGGAGCATCGGGGTTGCGCCGTGGGGACCCGCCCGGCGGGGAATGACGGCAGGCGGGAGCGCGGCACGATCGGAGGGCGTCATGGACGTGGTCATCTACGGGGACTTCAACTGCCCGTACTCCTACCTGGCAAGCCAGCGCGCCGACCGGCTGACCAGCGATCGCGCAGCCCGGATCGACTGGCGGGCGGTCGAGCACGACCGCGGCCTGCCCCTGGCCGGCATCGCGTCGGCGGCGGCCGGCGTGGCGTGGGACGACGAGCTCGCGGAGATCCGCGAGCTCGCCCGGCCAGGTGAGCTGGTGCCGCAGGCGCCCCCACCGGTCACCAGCAATACCGCGGCCGCCGTGGCCGCCTACGCGGAGGTCGTCGCCGACGGCGCCCAGGACGAGGTGCGGCGGCGGCTGTTCGCCGCGATCTGGGCGGACGGAGAGAATGTGAGCAGCGCCTACGCGGTGCGCCGGCTCGTGACCGGCGTCCTGTGGGCGGCGGCCCCGCTCGACCAGCGGCTGGCCTCCCCCGAGCTGCCCGGCATCCTGGACCAGGACGGCGACCTGACCCGGATCACGCGCCGCTCCGGCGGCCTGATCGCCCCGGACGGCGGGCCGCTGTCCACGCAGGCGTTCCGCCGGATCGCGCAGTGGCGCCGGGAGTGGCTGGCGATCGGCCAGGTCACGCCGCTGGTGATCGGCGCGGACGGCATCGCGCGCCCGGGCGTTGACGGCCTGCGCTACCTGGGCGAGCTGCTCGACCTGTCGCCGGGAGCCATCGTCCCCGGGCCGCGGCCCGAGGGGCAGGCCGCGGCCCGCGCCAGCGAGGCCGCCATCGCGAGCGCGACCACCGCCCAGGCCGCGAGGGCCAGCCACGCCTCGTAGCGCCCGAGGGTGACCATCCAGGACACGCCCGCCGCGTCCCCGAGCGCCCGGCTGCCGACGCCGTACATCCCCACGGGGAACACGATGCTCCACATCCCGGGCTCGTAGCGGAGCGAGACCCCGCGGACCAGGTGACGCCAGATGCCCGTTACGACCAGCAACGGGACCAGCCAGGTCCCGAAAGCCCAGAGGATCACCGACAGGCCGGCCAGCGCGCCGCGGACGGCGCCGCCGAGCCGCCCGGCCGGGGTGCCGAGCAGCAGCCCGCCGGCCAGCACGGTGATCGCCGTGGCGCCCATGAACACCCAGTAGGGCGGCGTCACCTCGGCCGGGCGCACCGGGACCGACATGAGCGCGACGGCGACCAGCCCCGCGACGATCAGGTAGAGCACGACGCCAACCGCCCAGCAGCAGATCGCGAGCGCGGCCAGCGCCGCGGGCGCGGGCCGGCGCAGCGACACCGCGGCCACGGCGACCGACTCGGCGCCGACCACCCACAGGAACCAGGTCCCGTTCGCGCCAGCCAGGCTCGGCCGTCCGGCCAGCAGCAGCGGCACGCTGCAGCTGAGCAGCACCCAGCTCGCGCCGGCGACCGCGAGCAGCACGGCGGCGGCCGTGACGTGGCCGTCTCCGGCCAGGCCCGCGGAGATCACGTCCGAGGCCGCCACCACGGTGAAGAAGCCGAACGCCCGGCGGGGATCGCCCATGTCCGCGGCGAGCTCGCGGCGGAACCAGGCCAGCCGCGCCGCGTAGGCGGCCGCGAGGACCAGGTAGCCGGCGACCGAGGCGCCCAGCAGCAGGCCAGCCAGGTGCCGCTGGCCGCCGAGCCGCATCGCGGCGGCGACGATCCCGGTGGCCATCACCAGGGCGAAGCAGCCCGGGTCCAGGTCCCTGACCCCCGCCCGCAGCCATGACGCCATGCGCGCAGCTCGCCTCCCGCCGGGACGGCCGCCCGGCCATGCCCACCAGACTGCCAGGTTCCCGCCGCGGTTCCGGCGGTGCGGCTGTCGCCGCGGCGGCCCGCCGTGATAGACGTGATCCATGAGCGGGGCCGGTCTGCTCGCGCCGCTGCTGCCCGCCGGGGAGCCGGTGGAGCGGGTGCTGCGCCGCGCCCAGTTCTTCGTCCCCGGAGGCAGGCCGACCGCGGACTTCCGGGAGGTCCACCGCGCCGGCGGGCGGGGCGCGGAGGAGTTCTACCGGGACCGCTGGCGGCACGACAAGGTCGTGCGCTCCACTCACGGGGTGAACTGCACGGGCTCGTGCTCCTGGCAGGTCTATGTCAAGGACGGGATCATCACCTGGGAGACCCAGCAGACCGACTACCCGTCGGCGGGGCCGGACTC
>JAJPIV010000109.1 GCA_021324595.1 Actinomycetota bacterium
ACCCGCACCGGGAAGGCCTGGAGCCGCTCGCGGAAGGTGTTGAAGTGCTGCTGGGCGAGGACGGTCGTCGGCACGAGCATGGCGACCTGCTTGCCGTCGTTCACCGCCTTGAACGCCGCCCGCAGGGCGACCTCGGTCTTGCCGTAGCCGACATCGCCGCAGAGGAGACGGTCCATCGGGCGGGGCCGCTCCATGTCCGCCTTGACCTCGGCGATGGCCCGGCGCTGATCTGGCGTCTCGACGTAGGGAAAGGCATCCTCCAGCTCCGCCTGCCAGACCGTGTCCGGCCCGAAGGCGTAGCCTGGCGTGACCTGGCGCGCGGCGTAGAGCCGCAGGAGGTCGCGCGCCAGCTCGCGGACCGCCGCCCGGACCCGTGAGCGCGCCCGGGCCCAGTCGCCGGTGCCGAGCCGATGGAGGGTCGGCGGCTGATCGCCAACGCCGACGTAGCGGCTCAGGCGGTCGGCCTGGTCGGAGGGGACGTAGAGGCGGTCGCCCGCGGCGTACTCCAGGAGCAGGTACTCCCGCTCGCCCTGGCCGTCGGCGCTCCCCATCCGGACCATGCCGGCGAACCGACCGATGCCGTGGTCAACGTGGACGACGTAGTCGCCGGGCACCAGGTCGCTGAGGAACTTCTCCCGATTCGGCCGGCGGACCGGCGCGGCGCGGACCGGTCGGGTCCAGCCGAAGAGCTCGCGGTCGGTCAGCACCACCAGGCCGCCGCCCGCGCCGGCCGCCAGGAGGAACCCCTCGCCGAGCGCGCCGTGCACCAGCACCAGCGCGCCGGGCTCAGGTGCCGTCCGCACCTCGGTCACCGCGGCGGCCGGCTGTCCGTGATCCGCCAGGAGCTCGCCCACCCGACCGGCCTGGCCGGTCACCAGCACCGTCGTGAGGCGGTCGCGGCGCCAGCGCTCCAGGTCGTCGAGCGCCGCTCGCAGGCGGCCGGCGTAGCTCGGCACGGGGTGCAGATCGGCCGGCCGCGCGTGGTGGTCCTGCCCGTCGTCGACCGCCCCGAGGTCCTGCCAGGTCCAGCACAGCCGGGTGAGGCGCGCGAGCCGCTGCTCCAGCGCCGGCCAGTCGAGGTAGGCGGTGGCGAACCCGGCCGGAAGCTCGCCGCGCGCGATCAGCTCGAGCCGAAGCTCCTCGGCCTGACGGGCCAGGTCCGCGGCGGCAGTGCTGACGGCGGTCGGCTCATCGAGCACGGCAACCGCCTCGTCCGGCAGGTAGTCCGGCACGGCGTGGGCGCAGAGGTAGGGCGCGTAGAACTCCAGCCCGTCGAAGGCCAGCCCATCGGCCAGGCGCTCCAGGTCGCGCTCCCACTGACTTCGGGCCGCCTCGGTCAGCCCGTCCAGGGCGACTGCTTGCAGGGCGGCGAGCGCCTCGGGCGGCGGCGCGGGCACCTCGCGCGACGGCGACAGCGCCAGGAACTCCACCGACCGCTGCGACCGCTGGGTTGCCGGATCGAACACGCGGATCGACTCGACCTCGTCGTCGAAGAACTCGACCCGCAGGGGCATCTCGCGGTCCACCGGGAACACGTCAACGATGCCGCCCCGGCGGGCGAAGGTGCCGGGGTACTCGACCAGCGGCTCGGCCTGGTAGCCGAGATCGAGCAGGAGGGCCGCCAGATCGGTCGGCCGGAGGCGGTCGCCCGGGCGGATCGTTCGGTTCAGGGCGCGAAACGCCGCCGGCGCCATGACCGGCCGCATCAGGGCACGGACCGGCGCGACAACCAGCGCGCGGGGAGATCCGCCGGCGAGGAGGCCGAGCGCCTGGAGGCGGGCTCGAGCCGTGGACGGGGCTGAGGGCAGGCGCTCGTAGAACAGGGGTTCCGGCGCCGGCAGGAGCGCGACCGCCTCCGGCTCGGCCGACCAGGCCCGTGCCTCTGCGGCGAGGTCGCGGGCCCGGTGCTCGCTCGCCGCGACGACCAGCAGGGGCCGGCCAAGATCGCGCTGGAGGGCGGCGAGGAGCATCGGCTTCGCCGGCTCCGGCACCGAGGCGCGGACGACCGCCTGCCCCGGCGGCGCGGCATCCCGGAGGTCGCGCAGGAGGCGGGCATACCACCGCCGACCATCGAGCAGGGAAAGCAGACCGGACAGGTTCATCGAGCTCCTACGCGCATGCGAGCAGGGCACGGGTTCGGGGCATCCCCGGGGTTCCCTGTCCCCATCGGGGAGCGCCGGGGAGCACTGCGGCAGGCGTCCTTCCGGCGCCGCGGAGGAATCAGGGGAACACCAAAAGGGACGCACCGCATGCGATGCGTCCCACCGTTCATTATACCATCAGCGAGGAATTGACAGCGGCGCGGCGGCTCTGCTAGATTGGCCGCGCTGTGAAGGTCCTGCACGTTATCCAGCGCTACTGGCCGTACACCGGCGGCTCGGAACGCCACCTCCAGGAGATCTCGGAGCGGCTGGTCCGGGACGGCCTCCGGGTGACCGTCTTCACCACCGACGCGCTGGACCTCGAGCTCTTCTGGGATCCGCGCAAGGAGCGGGTGCGGATCCTCGCCGAGTCACACAACGGGGTGGAGATCCGCCGCTTCCGGGTGCACCACCTGCCCGGCGGCCGGCTGGCCTTCGGCGCCGTCCGGCGGTCCACGCCAGCCCTCGCCCACCTGCCGCTGGCCGGGCGACTGATCGCACGCCGCCTCGCCCGCGTTACGCCCTGGGTGCCGGATCTCGCGCGCGCACTGGCCCGCCTGGACGACGACTACACCCTCATCCACGGCATGAACATCTGCTTC
>JAJPIV010000160.1 GCA_021324595.1 Actinomycetota bacterium
ACGTGGAGACGCTGTCGTCGCTGGAGAACGCGCTGCTGGAGTTCCCCGGCTGCGCCGTCATCACCAGCCACGACCGGTGGTTCTTGGACCGGATCGCGACCCACATCCTGGCCTGGGAGGGCGGGTCCAGCTGGTTCTGGTTCGAGGGGAACTTCGAGTCCTACGAGAAGAACAAGATCGACCGGCTCGGCGCGGAGGCCGCCAGGCCGCACCGCGTCACCTACCGCAAGCTGACCCGGGGCTGAGGCGTGCCGCCGGAGGCGGCCGGCCGCGTGGCGCCGGGGCCGGCCCGCGTGACGCCGGAGCTGCCAGACCGTGCCCGCGTCGTGGTGATCGGCGGCGGGGTCATCGGCACCTCCGTTGCCTATCACCTGGCGCACCTCGGCGTCGGTGACGTGCTGCTGCTCGAACGGGACCGGCTGACCAGCGGGACTACCTGGCACGCGGCCGGCCTGATCGCCACGTTCGGCTCCACCTCCCAGACCTCGACCGAGCTGCGCCGGTACACGAGGGACCTGTACGCGCGGCTGGAAGCCGAGACCGGGCAACCGACCGGGCTGCGCCAGGTCGGCCTGATCGAGCTGGCGGTCGAGCCGGGCCGGCTGGAGGAGTACCGGCGGGTGGCCGCGTTCAACTCCTACCTGGGCGTGGAGGTCCACGAGATCTCGCCGCGCGAGGTCGCCGAGTTGTTCCCGCTGGCCCGCACCGATGACGTGCTGGCCGGGTTCTTCATCCCCGGAGACGGCCGGGTCAACCCGGTGGACGTCACGATGGCCCTGGCCAAGGGCGCCCGGATGCGCGGCGTGCGGATCGTCGAGGGGGTGCCCGTCACCGGGTTCCTGACCAGCGGCGGGGCGGTGGCCGGCGTCCGCACGCCGCGGGGCGACGTCGAGGCCGAGTACGTGGTCAACTGCGCGGGCATGTGGGCCCGCCAGCTCGGCGAGCTCGCGGGCGTGCCGGTGCCGCTCCAGGCTGCCGAGCACTACTACCTGCTGACCGAGCCGATCGAGGGCGTGGACCCGTCATGGCCGGTCCTGGAGGATCCCGCCTCCTACGGCTACTACCGGGAGGAGGGAGGCGGGCTCATGCTCGGGCTCTTCGAGCCGTCATGCGCCCCGTGGCGGGTCGACGGCATCCCCGAGGACTTCTCCTTCGGCGAGCTGCCTCCCGACTGGGACCGGATGGCGCCGTTCCTGGAGCGGACGATGGCCCGGGTCCCGGTCGCCGGCCAGGTGGGGATCAGGAAGTTCTTCTGCGGGCCGGAGAGCTTCACCCCCGACCTGCTCCCCATCGTCGGCGAGGCGCCCGAGCTGCGGAACTTCTTCGTGGCGGCGGGCCTGAACTCCATCGGCATCCTGACCGGCGGGGGGATCGGCCGGCTGCTCGCGCACTGGATCGCCACCGGCCGGCCAGATGCCGACGTCACCGCGATCAACATCGACCGGCTCCACCCGTACCAGGCGACCCCGGAGTACCGGGCCACCCGGACCGTCGAGTCGCTCGGCCTGGTGTACGCGACGCACTACCCCGGCCGGCCGATGCGGACTGCCCGCGGCGCCCGGCTCTCGCCGCTGCACGAGCGGCTGGCGGCCGCGGGGGCGTTCTTCCGGGACGTCAGCGGCTGGGAAGGCGCCGACTGGTACGCGCCCGGGGAGCGCCCGCCCGCCGACCCCGGGCTCTCCTGGGGGCGGCCGCCGTGGTGGCGGCGATGGGAGGAGGAGCACCGGGCGGCGCGGGAGGGCGTGATCGTCATGGACATGTCGTTCATGGCGAAGTTCGACGTCCGGGGCCGCGACGCCGGCCGGATCCTGGAGCGGCTGTCCGCGAACAGGGTGAACGGAGAGCCGGGCCGGGTCACCTACACCCAGTGGCTCAACCAGGGCGGCACGATCGAGGCCGACCTGACCGTGACCAAGCTGGACGAGGACCGGTTCTACGTGGTCGCCTCGGACACCGCGCACCGGCACGTGCTCACCTGGATGCTGCGCCACTTCGGCGCCGCCCACGCGTTCGCCGCGGACGTCACCGGCGGCTACGCGCTGCTCAGCATCCAGGGCCCGCGGGCGCGGGACCTGCTCGCGGCGGTGACCGATGCCGACGTGTCGGACGAGGCGTTCCCGTTCCGCGCCGCGCGGCAGATCTCGATCGGGTTCGCGCGAGTGCTCGCCATCCGCATCACCTACCTGGGTGAGCTCGGCTACGAGCTGCACGTGCCGGCCGAGCAGGCGGTCGGCGTCTACGACCGGATCGTCACGGCCGGGGGGCCGTTCGGCCTGCGCCACGCGGGCCTGCGGGCGCTCGGCAGCCTCCGCATGGAGAAGGGGTACCGCGACTACGGCCATGACGTGGACAACACCGACACTCCCGACGAGGTCGGCCTGGGCTTCGCCGTGGCCCTGGACAAGCCCGGCGGCTTCATCGGGGCGGACGCGGTACGCGCCCGGCGGGCTCTCGGCCCGCCGCGACGGCGGCTCGCCCAGGTGCTCGTGACCGACCCCGAGCCGCTGATGTTCCATGCGGAGGTGGTAAGCCGGAATGGCCGGCCGGCCGGGTACGTGCGCTCCGCCTCCTACGGGTTCACGCTCGGCGGTGCCACCGGGCTGGCGATGATCGAGGCCGGCGTCCCGGTCGACCAGGAGTACCTGGACTCCGGCGAGTGGACGGTGCGGATCGCAGGCGCCGACCACCCCGCGATCGCCTCGCTGCGGCCCTTGTACGATCCGGCCGGGAAGCGGGTCCGGGCCTGACCCGGCCCGGCCCCCGTGGCCTGCCGCCGGGCGGCCCGGCGCGGGCGCGGGGCGAGCGGGGGAGGCGGATCAGGCCGGGGTGAGCCCGAGGTCGCGGCGGCCGGAGCCGGGGGCCGGCCCGGCGTCAGGCTGCCGGTTCACCAGGCTGTGCGCGGCCATGACGAGGTACTGCCACAGCTGCTCGTCATGCGCCGGGTCGAGGGACAGCTCATCGAGCGCGGCGCGCATGTGGCGCAGCCAGGCGTCACGCTCGGCCTCCCCGATCGAGAAACGCGCGTGGCGCATCCGCAGCCTGGGATGGCCGCGCCGCTCGTGGTAGGTCGCCGGCCCGCCCCAGTACTGGATCAGGAACAGCCGCAGGTGCTCGCGGGCAGGCCCGAGGTCCCGGCTCGGGTAGACCGCGCGGAGCGCGGGGTCCGACTCGACCCCGGCGTAGAACCGGTCGACCAGGCGGGTGAACGTCTCTTCGCCGCCCACTTCCTCGTAAAAGCTCTGCCCGGCAGTCGCCGGCGCCGGCCCGTCCTGCGTGCTGTTCATGATGGACTCCAGGGTAGCGGCCGCAGCCGGGACGCGGCCCGCCCGGTGGGCATGCAGGCCCGCGGCCGCCCGCGCGGCGGGCGTCCGGGCGGGACTGTCCGCGGATAGGTGTTGGCGCTCGGCAGGCGGTGCGGCCACACTAGTCACGGGTGACCCGGCAGCCCGACGGCCGCCGGGCTGGGAGGTGGCCTTGCGCAGGGTGCTGCTGCTCAACGTGACGTATGAGCCGCTGACCACGGTGGGCCTGCGCCGGGCCGTCGGCCTGGTCCTCGCCGAGAAGGCGGAGATCCTGCATGGCGAGGCATCCGGCCGCGTGCTCCGTTCGGCGTCGCTCATGCTCGCCGTCCCGTCGGTGATCCGCCTGCTCAGGTACGTCCGCGTGCCGCATCGCAACCGGGTGCCGCTGACCCGGGCGGCGCTGATGCGCCGGGACAACTTCCTGTGCGCGTACTGCGGGGGTGCCGCCGACACGATCGACCATGTGGTCCCGCGCAGCCGCGGCGGGGCGCACGTCTGGGAGAACTGCGTCGCCTCCTGCACCCGCTGCAACCACCGCAAGGCCGATCACCTGATCGAGGAGCTCGGCTGGAAGCTGCGCTGGGATCCGCTCGCCCCCCGGGGCGCGCACTGGCGGCTGATCGGCGCCGCGCGTGACGGCGACCCGCAGTGGGCGGCCTATCTGACCACCACCGCCGCCTGACCGGCGGGCGGCTCGGCCTGCGGATCCCCGTGGCCGGCGCGGCGGGGTGCCGCGCCGAGGTCCCTGACCTGGCGCTGGGACAAGCCGGCCAGGGCGGTGAGGGCGAGCACTGTGCCGCAGATCGGGAAGAACGGCGCGGGCCCGAGGTGGCGCACGAGCACGCCGGCCACCGCCACCGACGCGGGGAAGCTGCCGATTGCCGCCAGCATGACCAGGCTCATGACCCGCCCGAGCAGGCGGCGGGGCGCCCAGCGCTGGAGCAGCGTGATCGTCACGACATTGCCGAAGCCATTGCCGACGCCGAACGCGGCGATGATCCCGGCCGCTGCGGCCAGGCCGAGGAAGGGCACTGCGGCCAGGAGCGCGCCCTCGGCGGCGAACGCGCTGAACGCGACCACCGCCGGGCGGCGCAGCGAGCCGGAGCGCCCGGCGGCCAGGGTGCCGATCAGCGACCCCAGGCCGAGGCTGGCGAGCAGCGCGCCGTAGCCAGCCGCGCCGAACCGCTCGCGGGCCAGGGCCGGCAGCGCGACCTCGAACGTGCCGCCGGAGCTGAGGTTCGCCATCACGCAGACCGCCAGGATGACCTGGAGCAGCCGGGAGGTGCGGAGCAAGGTCCAGGCGCCCGCGGGTTCCGCGGCGGGCTCACGGGCAGCCCGCTCCGTGGCTGGCATGCCGTCCGCCGCCGTGGCCCCGGCCAGGGTCCGCGTGGCGGCACGCGGCCGGACGCGCATGAGCGCCAGCGTGATCGCCGATACCGCGAACGACGCGGAGTCGGCGGCGAACCCGGCCGCTGGCCCCGCCATGGTGACGAGCAGGCCGCCCAGCGCCGACCCGGCCAGCGAGCCGGCCTGCGTCGTAGCGGTGGACAGCGCGTTGCCCGCGGCGAGGCTCTCCCGGCGCAGGATCGCCGGCATGACCGAGAACGATGCCGGCAGGAACGCGCCTTCCCCCGCCCCGAGCAGCGCCGCGACCGGGCCGAGCAGCGCCAGCGAGTCCGCGTGCCTGGCCGCGAGCGCCGCGAGCGCGGCGACCAGGGCGCACCGGATCGCGTCCGAGGCGAGCATGACCCGCCGGGCGCCGAGCCTGTCGGCGAGGACGCCGCCCGCCGGGATCAGCACGGCCCGGGGGACGCCGTAGCAGGCGAGGACCGTGCCGAGCAGGACGGCGCCGCCGCGCGCGGACAGCACCATCCACGGCAGCGCCACCGCGTAGCAGTAGTCGCCCACGGTCGAGGTGAGCTGGCCCAGGCTGAGCAGGCGGAAGTCCCGGACGCCGAACGGGCCGCCCCGCCACCGGGAGGCGAGCCGGCCCCTCGCCGGGCCGCCCGTGGCCGCCGCGCGCGCCCGCGCGGCCCTCCGGCCGGTCACCGCTGGTCGCCTGGGCTGAACCACGGCGTGAAGTCCGCGATCACCTTGACCCGCCGGGCATCCGGTGGGCGATCCTGCGGGCGCAGCCGGCGGTACCGCCCGATCAGCTCGGCGACCTGCTCCCGCAGGAGGACGAGCTCGTCCGGGGTGACGTGGACGACATCCTGCCTGGTGCCCGCCGCCACCTGCCAGTCGCGCGGATACTCCGCCTGGCGGTCCAGGTAGGCGGAGTGGATCTCATCGATCCTGGCCTGGAGGCTCTCGAACAGCAGCCGTTCCGCGGCCCGCAGTGCCCCGGGCCGGCCGGGGTCACCGCCGACCGTGATCGCCGTCCGGAGTGCCCGCCACGGCCGGTGCCGGCGGTCCGCGACGCCGGACCGGTCCTCCGCGACGAACCCGTAGCGCGCCAGGGCGCGCAGGTGGTAGCTGCAGGCCGACGGCGAGAGCCCGGCGACGTCGGCGACCTGAGTGGCGGTCGCCGGGCCCTCGAGGATCAGGTGCTCCATGATCGCCAGCCGTGCCGGGTGGGCGAGCGCCCGCAGGGCTCGCGGGTCGGTGATCTCGGCCGGGTTCTCCGGCGAGCCGGCGCGAGCATCGGAGGGCACGTTGTGAAATGCTAGTTGCGAAAGACTTCTTTCTCAACTTCGCGGCTGGCCGATGTCACGGCGCGGCGGGCCGGGCGGGGCGCCGGGTGATCACCGTCAGGTCGCCGCCGGCCGTGGCGATCACCTCCACGCCCGCCCCGAAGTGCGGGCCGAGCAGCTCGGGCCGCAGGATCGCGGCGGGCGGCCCGTCCGCGGCGACCCGTCCGCCTGCCAGGAGGACGAGCCGGTCGGCGAACTGCCCGGCCAGGGTGAGGTCATGGACCGCCGACAGCACCGTCAGCGACCGCTTTCTGCGCAGGCCGTCGATCAGCTCGAGCGCCTCGACGCGGCGTCCCAGGTCGAGCGCGCTGGTCGGCTCGTCGAGCAGCAGCACCGGCGCCTCCTGCGCCAGTGCCCGGGCGAGCACCAGCCGCTGGAGCTCGCCGCCGGACATCGTCGACAGCCGCCGCGGCGCCAGGCGGGCGATGCCGAACTCGGCCAGCAGGCCGGCGCAGGCCCGGCGGTCGGCCGCGGACTCCACCCCGAGGTAGCCGATGTGCGGCGTCCTGCCGAGCAGGACGTACTCGGCGCCGGTCATGTCCGCCGGGAACTGCGGGTGCTGCGGCACGAACGCCACCAGCCGGGCGAGCATCCGGCGGGAGATCCCGTGCCCGGGCCGCCCGGCGATCGTCACCTCGCCGTCCGCGCGGATCAGGCCGGCGATGGCGCGCAGCAACGTGGTCTTGCCGGCGCCATTGGGGCCGATCAGCGCGGCCCACTCGCCCGCGGCGACGTCGACGCTGACGCCGTCGAGCACGACGGAGCCACCGAGGGTGACCCGCAGCCGCCTGACCCGGATCACGCCGAGCTCCGCCGGGCGCGCCGGGAGCCGAGCACGAAGAGGAAGAACGGCCCGCCCACCGCGGCCGTGAGCACCCCGATCGGGATCTCGGCGGGTGCCTGCAGCGTCCTGGCTCCGATGTCCACGAGCACGAGGAACGCCGCGCCGCCGATCAGCGAGGCGGGCATCACGATCCGGTAGCTCGGCCCGGCGGCCAGCCGGATCACGTGCGGGACGATGAGGCCAGCGAACCCGATCAGCCCGCTCACCGAGACCGCGGCCCCGGTCCCGATCGTCGCGGCGGCCACCACGAGCAGCCGCAGCCTGGGGACGTTCACGCCGAGGCTGGCCGCCTCTATCTCGCCGACCCGCAGCACGTCGAGGAGCCGCCGGTGGACGAGCAGCCCCGCCGCGGCGACCAGGGCGTAGGGCGCGATCAGCTGCACCTGGCTCCAGGTCGCGCCGGACAGCCCGCCGAGTATCCAGGCGTAGATCTGCTGGAGGTTCTGCGAGTGCTGCTGCGCCAGGTAGCTCTGCACCGCGGTGAACAGCGCCCCCACCGCGATCCCCGCCAGCAGGATCGACGCGGTCCCCGACGGGGTGCCCGCTCCGGCGCCCGGCTGGGCCTCGCCTTCGCCCCGCCTCCCCGCGCCGGCTCCGATCGAGTAGGTCAGCGCCACCGCCGCCGCGCCGCCGGCGAACGCCGCGAGCGGGAGCACCGCCGGGCTGGCCCCGCTGACGATCGCGATCGTCGCGCCAAGGCCGGCGCCCGGCGCGATCCCGAGCAGGTAGGGGTCGCCGAGCGGGTTCCGGAACACGCCCTGGTAGGCGGCGCCTCCCCCGGCGAGCATCGCCCCGACGAGCGCGCCGAGCAGGACCCGCGGCATGCGGATCTGCCACACGATCGCCGCGCTGATCGGGGGCACCGCGACGGCCGGGTGCCATGGCAGGTGCACCGTGAGTGCGGCCAGGACCTGGCCGAACGGCACGCCCGCCGGGCCGATCGCCATTCCCGCGGCCATCGCCGCGAGCAGCAGCACGGCGGCGGCCAGCACCGCGGGCCACGCACGGACCCGCCCGGCCTCGCTGCCCGGCCCGGTGGCGCTGCCCGGCCCGGTGGCGCCGGCCCGGCTCTGGTCCCGCGCCGCGGGGGTGGCCTGCGTCACCGGCCGCGCCGTATCGCGGCCAGGACCGTGCGGAGCAGGTCCACGATCCGTGGCCCCCAGCGCGAGGCGATGTCGTCGTTCAGGGCGATGACATGCCCGGTCCGGACCGCGGTCAGGCTCGCCCAGCCCGGGCGCCTGGCCACGGTCGCCGCGCTCTGATGGCAGCAGATCGTGTCGGCCAGGATGATGTAGTCCGGATTGGCCTTGAGGATGTACTCGGCCGACAGCTGCGGGTACCCCCCGGCGGCCGCCGCGCCCTTGGCCGCGTCCGCGATGCTCTTCATGCCGAGCAGGCTGAGCAGCTTGCCGACGAACGTGTCCGAGGTGACCGAGTAGCAGGTCTGGTCGAGCTCGTAGTAGTAGGTGATCGGCCTGGAGTGGCGTGGCGCGGCGGCGGCGATCCGGGCGATCTGCGCGCGCAGGCTGGCGACCTCGCGGCGTGCCTGCGCGAGGTGCCCCGTCGCCTCGCCGAGCTGGAGGAACTCGGCGTACTCCCCGCCCAGGTTCGGCGGCGCGGGCAGGTCGAGCACCGGGACCGAGAATGCCGCGAGGCGCTTGGCCAGCGTCGCCGCGTCATAGGAGACCACGACCAGGTCAGGCTTGTAGGCGACGATCGCCTCGATGTTCGGCGTCAGGCCGGACAGCTTCGTGCGCGGCGCGCCCGGCGGGTAGTCGGAGTCGGCGTCCACGGCCCTCACCTGGGATCCGGCGCCGATCGCGTACAGCATCTCGGTCGCCGTCGGCGAGAGGGAGATGATCGCCGCCGGGCGCCTTTCGACCGTGACGCGCCCGTTCGCGGCGGCGATCGTGACCGGGAACGCGCGGCCTGCGGACGCCGCGGGGCTGGCGCCGCCCGGCGTGCCCGGGGAGCTTGCGCAGCCGGCCGCCGCGACGGCGAGCCCGGCGGCGGCCGCCAGGGCCAGAGCGGGGGTGATGACCCGGCGCAAAGGCGCCGGAAGAAGGCGCGAAGGCGCCGGAAGAACTCGCCTGATCATTTCATCCTCCGGTGGGACCGCGGAGGACGAAGTGCGTCCGTTGCGATACCACTGGGGGACCGGAACGAGCCGCCCTTCCTCCGAGGACAGGTCGTGGACGCTGGACAGGCGCCCGGGCTCGTCCTCCGCCTGGCTGGCGGCGGCATCACCGTTGCGGGACAGCGCCGGATTCGCACCGGCTTCGCTGGCTCAGCGCCGTCCCGGGCCGATCCCGGGACACGCGCAGCATACTCCAGCGCACGGCGGGCGCCCAGGAGCGGTGCGGTCCTCGGGTACGGGCGCCCCGGAAGGACTTGGGGCGCGGCAGGGCCTGCCTGCGAGGAGGTGCCGCGGCGCCGGGGACCGCACGCTCGGTATGACATGCCATCGCCGGCTGGGCTTGGGAGTGTCACAATGAATCCGGGCCCCAGGGGCCCGAGGCGGCGCGGGGCGCAGGCGGGCAGCACCAGAGGGAGCGCGGGCATGGCGGAGGCGAGGGCGGACCGGGACCTGGTGATCCCCGACGGCGGGTTCTGGCCCGCGCCGGAGATCCCGCGGCCGAACATCTACCCGATCGAGTGGCGCGTCGAGACCACCAGGCTCGCGGCGATCTACGAGAAGTCCAAGGTCATGGCGTGGAACCCGGCGGACCTGCCGTGGGAGGGGCTGCGGCCGGAGGACTTCACCCACGAGCAGCGGCTCGGGATCATGTACTGGTTCGCGGTGCTGGCCAACTTCGACGCATCCGGCCCTGCCGTCTTCGCCCGCGCCACCATCCGCGCGTTCGAGAAGCACGAGGAGGACCCGGTCCGCAAGTGCTTCTTCTCGATCACGCGCGATGAGATGAACCACGAGGAGTGCTGCCAGCGGGCGATCACGAAGCTCTGGCCAGGCGGCCCGCTGGACTGGACCCCAGCGAGCGACCTGGAGCGGGCGGCGCACAACAACATCGGCTGGCTGTACCACAACGGCGGGCGGTACTGGAACGGTTACAACAAGGCGGTCGGCAAGTACACGCTCCCGGTGCTGTTCACCAGCTTCATGATGGGGGAGATGGCGGCCTCCACGCTCTTCCGCGGGATGGCGTCGGGCACCCGGCACCCGGTGTTCTCGGAGATGTTCCACAAGATCGGCCGCGACGAGTCGCGTCACCTGCAGATCTGCATGACGATCCTGGAGAACGAGTGGCCGGGGCTGACCGACGAGGTCAAGTCGATCATCACCCGGCAGCTGCGGGCCGGGTTCGTGTTCCTGTCGATGATCTTGTGGGAGCCTCCGTCCGGCTTCTGGGAGCTGCCGCCGTACTTCCTGCCCAATCACCGGGTGCTCATGGACCATGCCCGGGACGCCGGCCTCGGCGTGCTCTCCTACGACGAGCAGGCGGAGAACTGGCGCAACGCGATCGCCAAGATCCGGGTGATCGTGCAGCGGTGGGGGATCGAGTTCCCCGCCGTTCCCGAGCTTGACATCGAGGGCGTGGACGTGTCAGAGGACATCAGCGCCGACGACATCATCCCGGTGTTCTGACGCCGGCGGCGGCTGGCCGCGCGCGTTCCTCCCGCTGGCCCTGTGGACGACGCGGTGGACAACCGCGCGCCTTGTGGATAGCCGGGGCAGTCCGGTGGGCGGACCTGTGGACGGCCGGAAAGTTCTCCGCGAATGTTCCGGTCCCCCCTTGCGCTGCCTGCCCGGCAGGAGTAGAAACATCCCTACCAGCGAGGACGGGAACCATCCGGGGGAGACCCCGGAGATCCCCGGAGGCGCCTTCGGGGAGACCTGGAGCCGCCGCCGGGAGGCCGGAGGCCCGGGAAACCGGTTCTCTGGCGAGGCTCCCCGACCGCTGGCGACGGCCAGAGCACGGGTCGCTGATTGCCCCAGCGGACCAGGCTCGCCGGGGCAATCGGCGGGCCGCGATGAGCCGTCAGGCGGGGTCCCTGCATCTCATACATGCGGGGACCCCGCCGCTGTGCGCGCCCGGGCTCATCGTAAGTATTCGGGAATCGCGTGACCGGGCTTTGTGACGGAGCGCATTGCAGTTTCCCCCGCCGCCGGAAGCCACCCACTTTGCCTGGTGCCTACCGGGGAGGGCTTACCCTGTTAGCTTGGTTGCTGTGCCGGATGATCTGCCCGGTCTGCGGGCATCGCATGAGGATCGCGACCGCGTGGTGGACGCGCTGCGGGTTGCCGGCGGTGACGGACGGCTCACCGCCGCGGAGCTTGACGCCCGGCTGGAGCGTGCGCTTTCCGCCCGGACGCTCGGCGAGCTGGCCGTGCTCACCGCCGACCTGCCGGGCGCTCCCGCAGCCAGGGACGTTCTGGTGGTCGAGCAGCACGGCGGCAAGTATGTGAAGGAGGGACGCTGGCTGGTGCCTGCGCGCATCGCGCTGCGCACGCGAGAGTGCCGGGTCACCCTCGATTTCACCGAAGCGGTGATCACCTTGCGCGCCCTGCGCATCGACGCGGACGTGGTGCACGGCAAGCTGTTCGTTGTCAGCTCGCCGGGCATCGTGATCAACACCGACGGGCTCACCTGCACCTACTCCAAGCTGAAGCTCCGCTCCACGGACGAGGCTGCCGATTCCCGTCTCCGGGTGGAGTTCGCCGGCAGGCTCCTGCACGCAAAGATCATCGAGCGGCGGCCGCGACGTTAACCCGCGGTGCCTTGACCGGTTCGCCAGGTCCCGCACGGCTGGCCAGGAACGGCGGCGAGCCGGGCGGCGTCGCCGGTGCGGGAGCCGTAGGCGTTCATCCTGGTCACAACCGGCCGGCGCAGCGCCCGCTCGCTGACGTCATTGTCCAGGCTGATCATCGGGTACTCGCGGTGCGCGATCAGCCCGTCCCTTTCCCGGTCCAGCGTGGCGAGCGCCTTCTTGACGGGCTCCGGGCGCCGTCACCGCCGCCGGGACCGGGCACCGGCAGGGCCGCCGGTACCGGCGGCGGCAGTGCGCGAGCGCCCGCACGATCACCTGCCGGTCCGGCTGCTCCACGACGTGATCGCCCAGCCGGGTGAACGGCACCCCGGCCCCGGGCCGCGCCGCGCGGGCGCCATCCCGACGCCGGAGCGGTCATCCGCAGTCCCGGGCCCGGCACCTGCCCCGCCGCGAGCGGTCCGGCGGCCGGCCCGCGGAAGGCACGTTCGTCGCATACCGAAGCAGGTCGCGCACGGTGAGTAATGCACCGTGCAACGGCGGGCAATAATGGAGTGGACGCAGGCGGCGTGAGTACCCCCGAGCTCACGCCGTCTGGTCCGCGCCCGGGCTGGCCGTTTGCGCCCGGACGGCGTGCGGCCGTGACCGGGCGGGCGCGGCCGGGTAGCGTTCGGTCTATGAGTGAGACCGCGACCGCGATGAGCGGCGAGCCCCTCCCCATGCCCGGCGCCCCGTTCGGGCGCCTGCTGACGGCCATGGTCACGCCGATGACCGGCGACCTGGCCGTGGACTATGACGGGGCCGCCCGTCTCGCCGAGCACCTGATCACGCAGATGCGCAACGACGGCCTGGTGATCAGCGGCACCACCGGCGAGTCGCCGACCACGTCGGACGAGGAGAAGGAGCGGCTGCTGCGCGCCGTGGTCGAGGCAGTCGGCAGCCGGGCCACCGTGGTGGCGGGCGTGGGCACCTACGATACCGCGCACAGCTGCGAGCTCGCCCGGCGGGCCGAGCGGGCGGGCGCGAACGCGCTGCTCGTGGTCACGCCCTACTACAGCAAGCCGCCGCAGGCCGGCCTGGTCGCCCACTTCACCGCCGTGGCCGATGCCACCGGCCTGCCGGTGATGGTCTACGACATCCCCGGGCGGACCGGGACGCCGATCGCGACCGAGACGCTGATCCAGCTGGCGCAGCACCCGCGGACCGTGGCGGTCAAGGACGCCAAGGGTGACCTGGGCGCCGCCTCGGTGGTGATGAACGCGACCGGCCTGGCCTTCTACTGCGGCGACGACATCCTGAACCTTCCCTGGCTGTCGGTCGGCGCGTGCGGCTTCGTCAGCGTGCACGCGCACCTGGTCGGCGACCGGCTGCACGAGATGATCGACGCGTACCTGGCCGGCGAGGTGGCCCGCGCGCTGCGGCTGCACCGGGAGCTGCTGCCGGTCTACACGGGCATGACGCGGACGCAGAACGTCATCACGACGAAGGCGGCGCTGGCCATGCTCGGGCTGCCCGCCGGGCCGGTGCGCCCGCCGCTGGTGGACGCCACCCCGGCGGAGGCCGAGCGGCTGCGGGCCGATCTGGTGGCCGGCGGTGTGAAGCTGACGTGAGCCATCCACATCCAGAGCTCGGGCCGCCCCCGGCGCTGCCCGAGGGGGGGCTGCGGATCGTCGCGCTGGGCGGCCTCGGCGAGGTCGGCAGGAACATGACGGTCTTCGAGCACCAGGGCCGCCTGCTGATCGTCGACTGCGGCGTGCTGTTCCCCGATCCGGACACCCCGGGGGTCGACCTGATCCTGCCGGACTTCACCGCGATCGAGGAGCGCCTCGGCGAGGTGGACGCGATGGTGCTCACCCACGCCCACGAGGACCACATCGGCGCGGTTCCCTACCTGCTCCGGCGCAATCCCGGCCTGGTGCTCGTGGGCTCGCGGCTGACGCTGGCGCTCACCGCCAGCAAGCTCGCCGAGCACCGGATCGCTCCGCGCACGGTCGAGGTGAGCGCCGGCTCCCGGGAGGCGTTCGGCCCGTTCGGGCTGGAGTTCTTCGCGGTCAACCACTCGATCCCCGACGCGCTGGCGGTTGCGATCCGCACCGGCGCCGGCGTGGTGCTGCACACCGGCGACTTCAAGATGGACCAGCTGCCCCTCGACGGCCGGCTGACCGACCTGGGCGGGTTCGCGCGCCTGGGCGCCGAGGGGGTCGACCTGCTGATGTCCGACTCCACGAACGCCGAGGTCCCCGGGATCGTGACCAGCGAGCGGGCGATCGCCCCGGTGCTGTCCGACGTGTTCGGCGCGGCCACGCAGCGGATCATCGTCTCCTGCTTCGCCAGCCACGTCCACCGGGTGCAGCAGGTCCTTGACGCGGCCGCCGCGCACGGCCGGAAGGTCGCCCTGGTCGGGCGGTCGATGGTGCGGAACATGGGGGTCGCCAGGGAGCTCGGCTACCTGAGGGTCCCGTCCGTGCCGGGCGGGCTGATGGTCGACGCACGGGAGGCCGAGGAGCTGCCGCCCCGCGAGGTGGTGCTGATCTCCACCGGGTCGCAGGGCGAGCCGATGTCCGCGCTCGCCCGGATGGCCGGCCGCGACCACCCGATCAGGATCGCCCCGGGTGACACCGTGATCCTCGCGTCCTCCCTGGTGCCGGGGAATGAGACCGCGGTCTCCCGGGTGATCAACGACCTGACCCGGCTCGGCGCCCGGGTCGTGCACAAGGGCAACGCGCTCGTCCACGTCTCCGGGCACGCTCCCGCCGGGGAGCTGCTGTACGTGCTCAACATGGTCCGGCCGCGCAACTTCCTGCCGATCCACGGCGAGTGGCGGCACCTGAAGGCGCATGCCGACCTCGCCGCTCAGACCGGCATCCCGCCCGAGCGCATCGTGCTCGCCGAGGACGGCATGGTCGTCGACCTGGTCGGCGGCCGGGCATCGGTCACCGGCAGGCTGCACTGCGGGTACGTGTTCGTCGACGGGCTCACCGTCGGCGAGGTGACCCCCACGTCCCTGAAGGACCGGCTGATCCTCGGCGAGGAGGGCTTCATCTCGGCCGTGGTCGTCGTCGACTCCACCAGCGGCAAGCTGGTCGCCGGCCCGGAGATCCACGCCCGGGGCTCGGGGATCGACGAGGCGGCGTTCGACCAGGTGCGGCCGCTGATCGAGGAGGCGCTCGCGCACGCCGCCGCCGATGGGATCAACGACTCGCACCAGCTCGGCCAGCTGATCAGGCGGACCGTGGGCAAGTGGGTGAACGATAACTACCGCCGCAGGCCGATGATCATCCCGGTGGTCGTCGAGGTCTGAGGCGGCGGCCGGCCCGGCGGCCGCGCTACCGGGCGGACATCTCGCGCAGCTTGAACCGCTGCAGCTTGCCGGTGCTGGTCCGGGGCAGCGCGGGGAGGAACTCCACCGCCCGCGGGTACTTGTAGGGCGCAATCCGCGCCTTGACGTACTCCTGCAGCTCGGCGGCCTTCTCCGGCCCGGCCGCGGCGCCCTCGGAGAGCACCACGAACGCCTTGACGATCTGCCCGCGGCTCTCGTCCGGGACCCCCACCACCCCGCACTCGGCCACGTCCGGGTGGGTGAGCAGCACGTCCTCGATCTCCGGGCCCGCGATGTTGTACCCGGAGGAGACGATCATGTCGTCCGAGCGCGCCTGGTACCAGAAGTAGCCGTCGGAGTCACGGATGTAGGTGTCGCCGGTGAAGTTCCACCCGCCGCTCACGTATCCGCGCTGCCGCTCGTCGGCCAGGTACCGGCAGCCCGTCGGCCCCTTCACCGCCAGCCTGCCGGGCTCCCCGTCGGGCACGGGCGCGCCGTCCTCGCCGATCACCGCCGCCCGGTACCCGGGGACCGGCACGCCGGTCGAGCCCGGCCGGATCGCCTCGTCGGCCGCGGAGATGAAGATGTGCAGCATCTCCGTGCTGCCGATGCCGTCGATGATCTTCACGCCGGTCGCGTCGTAGAAGGCGTGCCAGACCGAGGCGGGCAGCGTCTCGCCCGCCGAGACCGGCCGCCGCAGGCCGCGCAGCCGGTCCGCCTTGCCCGCGGCGAGCATCGCCCGGTACGCGGTCGGCGCGGTCGACACGACCGTGACCTTGCGCTCGGCGATGATGTCGGCCAGCTCGGCCGGGGTGGCCCGCTCGATCAGCAGCGTGGACGCCCCGGCCCGGATCGGGAAGATCAGGATCCCGCCGAGGCCGTAGGTGAAGGCGAGCGGGGGGGTCCCGGTGAACACGTCGCCGGGAACCGGCCGGAGCACGCGGGCGGAGAACGTGTCCGCCACCGCGAGCACGTCCCGGTGAAAGTGCATCGCGGCCTTGGGCCGGCCGGTCGTCCCGGAGGTGAACGCGATCAGCGCGACGTCGTCGGCGGCGGTCGCGACGGCACGGAACGCCGGCGGCTTGCGCCGGGCCAGGTCGTTCAGGCTCGCGTCGCCCGGGCCGCCGGCCGGGCTGGCGGCGGATGACGCCGGGCCGGGCCGGAAGCTCAGGATCCGCATGCCGGGCGCGTCGGCCGACTCAAGCTCGCCGAGGAACCGCTCGTCGCACAGCGCCAGGCGCACCTGCGCGATCTGGCTGATCGTGGTGAGCTCGGCGGCGCGCAGCAGCGGCATCGTGGCCACTACCACCCCGCCGGCCAGCAGCACGCCGAACCAGCACGCCACCAGCCACGGGTTGTTCGGCCCGCGCAGCAGCACCCGGTTCCCCGGGAGCAGGCCGAGATCCTCGGTGAGCACGGCGGCGATCTGGCCCGCGGTCGCTCGCAGGTCCGCGTAGCTCCAGGCCGGCTCGGCGGGATCCTGCGGCAGCAGGCACGGGCGCCCGGCGCCGTGCGCGGCGATCGCGTCGGCGAGCAGCCGGTCGGCGCAGTTGAGCCGGTCCGGGTAGGCCAGCTCGGGGAGGGAGAACTCGAAGTCCGGCCACTGATCGGCCGGGGGCAGGTGATCGCGGCAGAACGTGTCGGCGTGGGCGGACGGCGTGAGCGGCATCGGCGATGCCCTCCTCGGGGCGTGCGGGGCAACCGTGACCAGTATTTCGGCGCTGTCCAGGTAGTCAACGCCCCCGACCGCGCGGGGTCGCGGGAGGCGGGGTCCGGGAGCGCGGCTGGCTCAGGGCAGCACGGCGACGCCCTGGAGCTCGACCAGCGCCGCGGCGTCCCACAGCCGGGACACGCCGACCGCGGCCATGGCCGGGTAGCGCGGGCCGGCGAGCCGCCGCCAGGCCGCGCCGATCTCGCGGCCATGCGCCCTGTAGTCCGCCAGGTCGGTGGCGTAGATCGTGACGCTGGCCAGGTGCTCCGGCCCGCCGCCGGCCGCGCGCAGCGCGGCGAGCAGGTTCGCGAGCGCCCGCTCGAACTGCGCGGCGACGTCGTCCCCGGTGATCGCCCCCGAGCCGTCCGTCGCCGTCTGGCCCGCGAGGAAGACCAGGCGGCCCGCCGGGGCCACGACCGCGTGGCTGAACCCTGACGGCGCGGCGAGCCCGGGCGGGTTGACCGGCTCGGCCGTCACGGGGCCGCTCCCGCCGGGCCGGCGGGCCTGGCGGCCACCGGGCCGCAGCCGGGCAGGCGAGCCTGGCCGTCACGGGGCCGCCATCGGGCGTGGCGGGTCCGGCCGGCGCCTGCGCTCAGGTCGCGGATGAGCTGGAGCCGGGGCTTGGGGCCGTCGGCCCGCCCGGCCTGCGGCGGCCTGCTGCCGGCCTGCCACGGGTCGGGCCACCGCGCGCCCGGGCCGTGGTAGCCCTGCGCGGCGGCCGCGTGCAGCGTCCAGTTCGGATCCCACAGGTGCGCGCGGCCCACCGCGCACAGGTCGGCGCGGCCGGCCAGGATGATCGAGTTCACGTCGTCGTAGGAGGAGATCAGGCCGACTGCGATCGTGGCGATCCCGGCCTGGTTCCTGATCGCGTCGGCGAACGGGGTCTGGTACGAGCGGCCGAACGCGGGCCGCTCATCGGGCGTGACCTGGCCGGTCGAGACGTCGATCGCGTCGGCCCCGGCCCGCGCGAACGCCCGCGCGATCGCCACGGCGTCCGGCGCGGCGATCCCGCCGTCCGCCCAGTCGGTGGCCGATATCCGCACCGTCATCGGGCGGTCCGCGGGCCAGGCCTCGCGCATGGCCGTGAACACCTCCAGCGGATAGCGCAGCCGCCCCGCCAGGTCGCCCCCGTACCGGTCGGCCCGGCGGTTGGTGAGCGGGGAGATGAACGAGGACAGCAGGTAGCCGTGGGCGCAGTGCAGCTCCAGCAGGTCGAACCCGGCGCGCTGCGCGGCCCGGGTCGCCGCGACGAACTGCTCCCTGATCTCGTCCATCTCGCCGACCGTCAGCTCGCGCGGGACCTGGCTGACCCCGGGCCGGTAGGGGACCGGCGATGGGGCGACCAGCGGCCAGTTCCCCTCTTCCAGCGGCTCGTCCATGCCCTCCCACATCAGCCGGGTCGAGCCCTTCCGGCCGGAGTGGCCCAGCTGCAGGCCGATCCTCGCGGTCGAGTGCCGGTGCACGAAGCCGGTGATGCGCGCCCATGCGGCCTCGTGCGCGGGCGCGTACAGCCCGGCGCAGCCCGGCGTGATCCGGCCCGGCGCGCTCACGCAGACCATCTCGGTCATCACCAGGGCCGCACCGCCGAGGGCCTTCCCGCCGAGGTGGACCAGGTGGAAGTCGGACGGGGTGCCGTCGGCCGCCGAGTACATGTCCATGGCCGAGACGACCACCCGGTTCTTCAGGCTCAGGCCGCGGAGCGAGAACGGCTGGAACATCGGCGGCACGACCTCGCCGGAGCCCCAGCCGCGCCGCGCGCACTGCCGGGCGAACCACGCGTCGGCGCGCGCGGTGAACTCGGGGTCGCGCAGGCGCAGGTTGCCGTGGGTGACGCGGCGGCTGCGGGTGATGATGTTGAACGCGAACTGCTCGGGATCCTGGTGAACGTACTGGCCGAGGTCCTCGAACCACTCCAGGCTGGCCTGGGCGGCCCGCTGGGTGGAGGCGACCACCGGCCGGCGCTCGGCCTCGTAGGCGCCGAGGGCGGCGTCTAGCCCGCTGTTCTCGTTCAGGCACGCGGCCAGGGCCAGCGCGTCCTCCATCGCCAGCTTGGTCCCCGAGCCGATGGAGAAGTGCGCGGTATGCGCCGCGTCGCCGAGCAGCACGATGTTGCGGTGGCGCCAGCTCTCGCAGCGCAGCGTCGCGAAGCTGATCCACCGGGAGTTGTTGGCCTCGATCCGGTGGCCGCCCAGGATGCCGGAGAGCAGGCCGGCGATCCGCTCGATGGAGGCCCCGTCGGACTCGCCGGGCGGCAGGTCCGCGGGGGCCAGGCCGGCGAATCCCGCCGCCGCCCACACGTCCTCGTGCATCTCCACGATGAACGTGCTGCCGGCCGCGTCGTACGGGTAGCCGTGGACCTGCATCACGCCGTGGGGCGTGTCGACGATGAAGAACTTGAACGCATCGAAGACCAGGTCGGTGCCGAGCCAGATGTACTTGCAGCGGCGCACGTCGAGGCTCGGCCGGAACGCGCCGGCGAACGCCGCCCTGGTGGCCGAGTTCGCCCCGTCCGCCGCGACCACGAGGTCGTGGCCGGCCGCCAGCCGGGCAGGGTCCGGGGCCGGGGCGCCGAAGCGCATGGCGACGCCGAGGCCCGCGCAGCGCTCCTGGAGGATCTGCAGCAGCCGCCGCCGGCTGAGCGCCGCGAAGCCGTGCCCGCCGCTGGTGATCACCTGGCCGCGGTAGTGGACGTCGATGTCGTCCCACCGCGCGAACTCGCGCTCCATCGCCGAGAAGATGCAAGGGTCGGCGTGCTCGATGCCGCCGAGGGTCTCGTCGGAGAAGACCACGCCGAAGCCGAACGTGTCGTCGGGTGCGTTCCGCTCCCAGACCGTGATCTCATGTGCCGGGTCGAGCTGCTTGACCAGCGCCGCGAGGTAGAGCCCGCCCGGCCCGCCGCCGATGACCGCGATCCGCACGCCCCGACGCTACGGGCCGTTTCGGCGGGCCGTCAACGTGCCGGCCATGGCCGGGACCCGCCCCGGCCGCGTGGCCTGCGGGAGCGCCGCCGGAGCCCGGCCTCCGGCCCGCGCGCCGCAGCGGCGCATCCGGCTGCGGGAGCCGACACGCCGGGAGGGTCGTTGGGAACCGGGGGAACTGTGGCTACCGTGTGAATCATGGCGACTCGTGCGCCCCGGGGTGCGGCGCGCCCTGACACCGGAGCGGCTGGTCGCCGGCCCAGGGGCGGCCCGGCGGGCCGTGCCTCCGGCGGGTCCGGGGCGGCATCCCGCGGCGGGCGGGCACGCGGTGCCGCCGGCACCCGGACCGGGGCCGCGCGGGCGGGGGGAGGGCGGAACGGCCCCCGCGCCGCCGGCCGCGCCCGGGCGTACCGCGGCCGCGCGGCCGGCGGCGGCCTGGCGGCCCGCCTGCGCGGGTCGGCGAACCCGGTGCTGATCCTGGCCGGCTGGATCCTCACGGCGATCATCGCGATCTGGGCCGAGCTGGCCTCCGGCGTGGGCTGGACGGCCAGGCTCTTCGGTGATCACGCCCGAGACCTGGACCCGGCGCACCGCCGCGACGGGGCGGGCCTGGCCGTGCTCGGCGCGGCGGTCGTCGCATCGGGCACGGTCTGGTGGCACATGGGCACCCCGGTCGGGCAGATCCTGACCGGGTTCGTCCGGGGCACGTTCGGGGCCGGGGCCTGGGCGGTCCCGGTCCTGCTGGCCCTGCTCGCCTGGCGGCTGCTGCGCCACCCTGACCGGAACGCGCAGACCGCGCGGATGGTGATCGGCTGGTGCGCGCTTGTCGTCGGCGCCCTCGGCGTCGTCCACATCGCGATGGGCAGCCCGACGCTGGCGTCCGGTGGCGCGGCGATGCGCTCCTCGGGCGGGCTGATCGGCTATGCCGTCTCGGCGCCCCTGGTCGCGCTGCTGTCGGCGTGGCTGGCGGTCCCGCTGCTGGCGCTGCTGTCCGCCTTCGGCGTCCTGGTGATCACCGGGACGCCGGTGCACCGGATCCCGGACCGGTTCGGCGAGCTGGCGTTCCTGCTCCGCCGGGCGCGCGGCGGGCTCGACGACACCGCGGGCACCAGCGCGGCCGACGATCGGGCCGCGCCCAGGCTCGGCGGGCGGGGCGGCCCCGGGGCGATCGAGGGCGGGGACCATCAGCGGCCCTATGACACGCCGCTGGTCGGCGGGCTGGTGCCACGGGGCCGGGCCGGCGGGCCCGCCCGGCCTGCCGGGGCCGGGCCGTCCTCCGGCCCCGCCCCGGCAGGCGATGACGGAGGCGCGGCGGACGGCCCCGGGCGCCCCGGCCGCCGCCCGGGGGACGGGCCTGCGGTGCCGCGCAGGTCCTCCGACGATGAGGTGATCGCCGAGGCGCTGATGTTCGGCGCGCCGGAGGAGGATCAGGACGCGGACCCGGCGGGATGGGGCGCCGGGGCGCCGGGTGCCGCCGGGCGCCCGGGCTCGGGGGCCGAGACGTCGTGGCGGGCCGCCTGGTTCGGCGCCGGCGCCCCGGACGGCGGCGCGCCGGGGGCCGGCGCGTCCCCCGGCCCCGCCGGCGGGGCCGGGGGCGGCATCGGCCGGGGCGCCGCGGGGCCGGGCGAGGGCAGGCCCGGTACCAGCCGGGTCGGCGAGCAGCTCACGCTGCCGGCCACCTCGTCGAGCTACACGCTGCCGCCGGCGGCCCTGCTCAAGCCGGGCAGCGCGCCCAGGGTGCGGACCCGCGCGAACGAGGTGGTGGTCGAGGCGCTCACGATGGTGCTCGACCAGTTCGACGTGGACGCCCAGGTGACCGGCTTCACCCGCGGGCCGACCGTCACCCGCTACGCGATCGAGCTCGGCCCGGGCGTGAAGGTCGAGCGGGTCACCGCGCTGTCGAAGAACATCGCCTACGCGGTCAAGAGCGCCGATGTGCGGATACTGTCACCAATTCCCGGCAAGTCCGCGATCGGCATCGAGATCCCCAACGCCGACCGCGAGATCGTGAGCCTGGGCGACGTCCTGCGCTCGCCGGTCGCCGAGTCCGACCATCACCCGATGGTCGTCGGCCTCGGCAAGGACGTCGAGGGCCGCACGGTCGTGGCCAACCTGGCGAAGATGCCGCACATGCTCATCGCCGGGGCGACCGGGGCGGGGAAGAGCACCTGCATCAACGGGCTGATCACCTCGATCCTGCTGCGCGCCACGCCCGGCGAGGTGCGGCTGATCCTCATCGACCCCAAGCGCGTCGAGCTGGCCGCCTACCAGGGCATCCCGCACCTGATCACCCCGATCATCACCAGCCCCAAGCGCGCGGCCGACGCCCTGCAGTGGGTGGTCGGCGAGATGGACCGCCGGTACGACGACCTGGCGGCGACCGGGTTCCGGCACGTCGATGACTTCAACAAGGCGGTGCGCAACGGCAAGGTCAGCGCGCCGCCGGGCAGCGAGCGCGAGTACCTGCCCTACCCCTACCTGCTGGTGATCGTCGACGAGCTCGCCGACCTCATGATGGTGTCGCCGCGGGACGTGGAGGACGCCATCGTCCGGATCACCCAGCTGGCCCGGGCCGCCGGCATCCACCTCGTGCTGGCCACGCAGCGGCCGAGCGTCGACGTGGTGACCGGGCTGATCAAGGCGAACGTGCCGTCCCGGCTGGCCTTCGCCACCTCCAGCCTCACCGACAGCCGCGTGATCCTCGACCAGCCGGGAGCCGAGAAGCTGATCGGGCAGGGCGACGCGCTGTTCCTGCCGATGGGCGCCAGCAAGCCGATCCGGCTGCAGAACGCCTACGTCACGGAGAAGGAGATCCGCGAGGTCGTCGCCCACTGCAAGCGCCAGGCGCAGCCCGACTACCGCGAGGACGTGGCCACCGCCGAGGGCAGGCAGCGCGACGTCGACGCGGACATCGGCGACGACCTGGACCTGCTGCTGCAGGCCGCGGAGCTGGTGGTGAGCACCCAGTTCGGCTCCACCTCGATGCTCCAGCGCAAGCTGCGGGTCGGATTCGCCAAGGCGGGCCGGCTCATGGACCTGCTGGAGAGCAGGGGAGTGGTCGGGCCGAGCGAGGGCTCCAAGGCCAGGGACGTCCTGGTCCGGCCCGACGACCTGCCCGAGCTCCTCGACTCCCTGCGCGGCTCCTGACCGCCCGGCGGCTCGCCGCCGATGACCGCCGCCTGACCAGCCCGTGGCCCAAGCCGGGTCATCGGGGGGGTGTTCCCGTCCCCGGAGGCGGGCATCACGGGGGCGGCTCGCGCCTTCGCGCGGCGGGCCGCACAGGCCGGCCGGCGACCGGAGCGCCACGCCGCTGATTCGTAGCCGGATGTCTACACTGAGTTACCAGCCCCTGCGCTCAGGGGAACGGGGGAGCGGGATCGGATCGATGTGCCCGAGAGCAGTCGGTCAGCGGCTGACCGCGGAACGGGGAGGCGCGGCGTGAGCATCGGCGAGACGCTGGCAGCCGGGCGCCGGCAGTCGGGGCTGACCATCACCCAGGTGAGCCAGCGGACCTGCATCAGGGAGACGATCATCCGGGGCATCGAACGGGGTGACTTCTCCGGCTGCGGGGGGGACTTCTACGCGCGCGGCCACATTCGCAGCATCGCGCGGGTGATCGGGCTCGACCCCGGGCCGCTGATCGATGAGTATGACGCGACGATGGGCGCGCCGGAGGCGATCAGCGCCGCCGAGGTGTTCCAGCCGGTCACGCCCGTGAAGCTGAAGGAACGGCGCCGGCCGAACTGGACGGCGGCCATGTCGGTCGCGGTGATCGCCATCGGGGGCATCTTCGCCTACCAGCACTTCGCCGGGCCGGCCGGCCCGGTCCCCCCGGCGGCCGCGAAGCCGCCCGCCGTGCCCCACCGGACTCAGCTGGAGGCCGGCCGCGCCAAGCGTGCCGGGCATCCGGCCGCCGCCCGCCACGGCCACCGTCGGCTGGACATCAGCCTGACCGCCACGCAGAACTGCTGGGTCCAGCTCACCTCCGCGACCGGGACGACGATCTTCAGCGGCGTGATCTACGCGGGCGCGTCCGTGCACTGGATCGAGCAGCACGCGGTCACGCTGGTGGTGGGGAACCCGGCGGCGGTCCGGCTGCGGGTGAACGGCAGGAATCCCATCCCTCCCGGCTCGGTGACCACCGTCACGCTCGCCCTGCGCCCGCGCAGAGCCTGACCTGGCGGCGCAGGTGGGCGTGCTCACGGCCCCGGACCGGCGCTCCGGGCAGGCGGCCGGCTGCCGTAGTCTGCCGGTGTGCGATCGAGCGGCTCCGCGACCCCGCCCGCAGGCGCCGGCCGGACGGCGCGCCTGGTGACGCTCGGCTGCGCGCGGAACGAGGGCGACTCCGAGGAGCTCGCCGCGCGCCTGGAGGCGGGCGGGTGGCGGCTCACCGACGGCGAGGCCGATGTGGTGATCGTCAACACCTGCGGGTTCATCCAGGCGGCCAAGCAGGAGTCGATCGACGAGCTGCTGGCCGCGGCCGGCTCCGGCGCCGCCGTGGTGGCGGCGGGCTGCCTGGCTGAGCGGTACGGCGCCGCGCTCGCCCAGGAGCTGCCCGAGGCGCAGGTGCTCAGCTTCGACGACTACCCGGGCATCGCCGAGCGCCTGCGGGACGTGGCCGCGGGCAGGCGGTGGCCCGCGCACCAGCCGCGGGACCGGCGCGGGCTCCTGCCGATCGCCCCGGCCGACCGCCCGTCCGCGGCCGTCGGCCAGGTGCCCGGTCACGGCGTGGTCAGGCCCCGCGCCGCGGCGGCGGGAGGCCTCGACCCGGCGCCGCCCGGGCCGGCCCGGGCCACCGTCACCACGGCGGCGCCGGAGCCGGCCGCCGCCGGTGCCCCCGCCCCGGCGGCCGGGCCCGGGTGGCTGCGCGAGTCCCCGGTGCTGCGGCGCCGCCTCGGCGACGGGGTCGTCGCCCCGCTCAAGATCGCGTCCGGGTGCGACCGGCGGTGCAGCTTTTGCGCGATCCCCGCGTTCCGCGGCGCGTTCGTGTCCCGCCCGCCCGCCGACCTGCTGGCCGAGGCGCGCTGGCTGGCCGGCCAGGGCGTCCGCGAGCTGCTCCTGGTGAGCGAGAACTCGACGTCCTACGGCAAGGACCTCGGCGACGTGCGGCTGCTGGAGTCGCTGCTGCCCGATCTGGCGGCCGTGCCCGGCATCAGGCGGGTACGGGTCAGCTACCTGCAGCCGGCCGAGCTGCGCCCGGGGCTGATCGAGGTGATCGCCTCAGCCCCCGGAGTGGCCGCCTACTTCGACCTGTCGTTCCAGCACGCCAGCGGGACCGTGCTGCGGGCGATGCGGCGGTTCGGCGACGCGAGCCGCTTCCTCGACCTGATCGGGCAGATCCGGGAGCGCGCGCCGGCGGCGGGCATCAGGTCCAACTTCATCGTCGGGTTCCCGGGGGAGACCAGGGCGGACTTCGACGCGCTCGCCCGGTTCCTCGAGGCCGCCCGGCTGGACGCGATCGGCATCTTCGGCTACTCCGACGAGGACGGGACGGCCGCCTCCGGGCTGCCCGGCCACCTCCCCGAGGAGGAGATCGCCCGCCGGGTGGAGGAACTGGCCGGCCTGGCCGACGAGCTGATGGACCAGCGGGCCGCCGAGCGGGTCGGTGAGGCCCAGGACGTGCTGATCGAGGAGCGGCTGCCGGCGCCTCGTGGCCGGGGCTGGCGATACGGCGGCCGCGCCGAGCACCAGGCGCCGGAGGTGGATGGCGCCACGCTGGTGCGATCGGACCGCCCGCTGGCGATCGGCGAGATCGTGCGGGTGCGCGTGACCGGCTCGGAGGGGGTGGACCTGAGGGCCGGCCCGGCGGATGGGCACGAGAACGGCCGTCCGGGACCGCCCGGCGGGCTTGGCTGAACCGCGGTGCCCCGCCGGGCCCGTTCCCCCGGGGAGTCCCCGAGACCTGGGGCCGGGATCGCCGGCCGGCGCGGAGAGCGCCGTGGCGCCGCCGCGAGCTGCCGCTGGCCTGGGGCGGGAGGCGAACGGCGGGGCGGCGGCGCCGCCCGGCTGGGTGAACGTTCCCAACGCGCTGACCGTGCTGCGGTTCGCGCTCGTTCCGGTGTTCGTGGGCTTCCTGGTCACCGGTGGCGCGGGATGGCGAGTCGCCGCGTTCGCCGTGTTCGCGGTCGCCTCCGCGACGGACCTGCTCGACGGCGAGCTGGCCAGGCGCAGCGGGCTGGTCACCGACTTCGGGAAGATCGCCGACCCGATCGCCGACAAGGCCCTCACCGGGTCGGCCCTGGTCACCCTGTCGGCGCTGGGCGAGCTGCCGTGGTGGGTGACGGCGATCATCGCCGTGCGCGAGGTCGGCGTGACGGTCCTGCGGTTCTGGGTGATCCGGCACGGCATCATCCCGGCGAGCAGGGGGGGCAAGGTCAAGACCGTCCTGCAGATGACCGCGATCGGGCTCTACGTGCTGCCGATCGGCCTCGCCTGGGCGAAGGAGACGATCATGGCGATCGCGGTCGTGGTGACGGTGGTGACCGGCGCCGACTACGTGGCCCGCGCCGTCCGGCTCCGGCGGGCGGTGCCACGCCGCAGGTCCCCCGAGGAGGCGGCGCGCGGCCGGGCTGCGGAGGCCGGTGGCGGCCGGGACGGCAGCGCCCGGTGAGGCCGACGGGGCCGGTGCCCGCCCGGCCCGGTGAGCCGGCCGCCGCCGCGATCCGCATGCTCGCGCGGCGCGGGCTGACGGTCGGCACGGCGGAGTCGCTGACCGGCGGTCTCGTGGCGGCCGCGCTGACCGCCGTGCCCGGCGCCTCCGCGGTCTTCCGCGGCGCCATCGTGGCCTATGCCACCGACCTGAAGGCCACGCTTCTCGGCGTCCCCGCCGAGCTGCTCGGCCGGGTCGGCGCGGTCCACCCGGACGTGGCAGTCGCCATGGCGGCCGGCGCCCGGCGCCGTCTCGGCGTCTCGGTCGCCCTGGCGACCACCGGGGTGGCCGGGCCCGAGCCTGCGGATGGCCAGCCGGTCGGCACCGTGCACATCGCGGTCAGCATGCCGGCGTCCTCGGTGCACCGTGCCCTGCGCCTGGCCGGCGACCGCGCTCAGATCCGGGAGAGGACCGTGCTCGACTTGCTGGGGCTGCTGGTCGATGCGCTCACCGCGACCGCGCCCGGACCCGGCTGGACGCCATCCCAGCCGCCCGGCCCTCCGCCTTCCCCGCCGCCCGGCCGCCCGGAAGACGGCGATTGATTACAGCGTTACTTCTCAGGAACACGCGCTGGTGCCCTCTCCCGTACTGTCGGTAAAGCCAGGTACGGTGGAGGTGTGGGCCGGGAAGCCTCGGGAAGGGATTGCGACGATGGTCCTGCTTCGTCACTTGCTTGGTGACGCGCTGCGCCGGCTGCGGCTGCGGCAGGGTCGCACCCTCCGCGAGGTCTCGGCCTCGGCGCGGGTGTCGCTCGGCTACCTGTCGGAGGTGGAGCGCGGCCAGAAGGAGGCCTCCTCCGAGCTGCTCGCCGCGATCTGCTCCGCGCTGGGCACGCCGCTCTCTCAGGTGCTGCGGGAGGTCTCCGACAACTTCGCGCTCGCCGAGCTGCAGAGTGAGCCGGTGTTCGCCGACGTGATCGAGCCGGGCATCGAGGTCGCCGGCGCCGGGCGCGCCCCGGAGCACGGGCGGCACGAGGCGGGGGAGCCCGTGGCGGTCGGTCCCGGTGCGGGCGCCGGCCGCGCCCGGCCCGCCGTCGCGGTGCCCTCGGCCGCGGGGATGGGCCACCTCGGGCGCGTCGGTCCGGCCCGCCTGAGCGCCGCCCCGGTCGGGGCGGTCGCCCAGATCGCAGTCCCGGGCGGGGCGGCGCTGCCGCTCGGGCCCGGGATCCGGGTGGACGAGCCGGTCTTCGACCAGGTGAGCAGGTCGGCCCGCGAGATCTCGAACATGGTCCCCGTCTGACGCCTCCCTGGTGCGGCCGGGTGCCAGCGGAGCTGGCCGCCGGCAGGCGGGGCGGCTCGCCCGCCCGCCGGCATGCACGCCGTCGGCGGGGTCAGCGCGCGGCTCGCGCCTCCCAGGAGCCGGGCAGATGGGCGAGCTCGCGGACCCGCTCGGGCAGCGATCCTGTGACCAGGTGGGCCAGCGTGACCTCCTCGAGGATCGCGCGCTCGCTGGCCCGCAGCGCGATCCACACGGTCTGCAGTGGCTCCGCCGCGCCGACGTAACCGAGGTTCTCCGGCCGCTCGCCGCGCACTCCGACCAGTGGCCCGTCGATCGCGCGGATGATGTCGGCCAGGGAGATATCCCCGGGCGGCCTGGCGAGCCAGAAGCCGCCCTCGGGCCCGCGCTGGCTGCGTACCAGGCCGGCCCGGCGCAGCTGGGTGAGGATCGCCTCCAGGAACTTGGCCGGGATCTGCTGCGCCCTGGCCAGCTGGTCGGAGGTGGCCGGCCCGCCGCCCGAGGCCGCGAGCTCGATCGCGGCGCGCAGGGCGTAGTCGGCCCGGGCTGACAGGCGCATACTCATCATTATGCCGGCGGCCGGGGCGCACCTCGCCGGCGCCGGGGCGCTCGCCGGCTCGGTGCCGGGGATCTCCGCGCTGGCCTGGGGGGGCACCGAGGCCGCGTTCCGCCTGCGGCTGCTTGCCCGGTCAGGCGCGCGGGCCGGCTGGGCAGCGGCGGCCCGCGCGAAGCTGCGCGAGTGGACGTTCCTCGTGATCGCCGGGCTGCTGGCGGCCGCCGTGCTGGCGGCGTTCGCGGCGGCCGGGGTGCGCGCGGGGGCGATCGGCGCCCGTCCCGTGGCCGGCCTGGCCGGCGAGGCGATGATCGTCGCCGGTGCGGCGCTCCGCGTCTGGGCCATGATCACGCTGGACTGCCTCTTCACGTTCGCGGTCGGCATCCAGAGCGGCCACCGGGTCGTCCGGCACGGCCCGTACCGGGCCATCCGTCACCCTGGATACGCCGGGGCCCTGGTCGCGCTGGCCGGAATCGGCGTCGCGCTGGGAAGCTGGCTGTCGGTCCTGGTCCTGCTGGCCGTGCCGCTGCTGGCCTTCGTGATCAGGATCAGGGTCGAGGAGGCGGCCTTGACGGCGGCCCTGGGACAGGAGTACGCGGACTACGCGCGCGACACGGCGGCGCTGGTGCCGCGGTTCCGGTCAGCCCGCAAGGCGCAGCCCGCGCGGCGTCGGGCGGAACCCGGCCGCCCCCAGCGCCCGCGCCAGCGGTGAATCGTGGACGGCCGCGCCGTCGGCGCGCTCCACGGTCAGCCGGCCGAGCGCTCCGGCGCGCACCGCCCCGGCCAGGGCAGCTGCGGCGGGGGCGAGCAGCCGGTCGTCGGCGGTCCACGACAGCAGCGTCTTGCCGCCCCGTTCCACGTAGAGCACGAGGTGCCCGTCGGCCAGCACTACCAGCGCCCCCGCCTTGCGCCCCGGCCGGTGGCCTGCCCGCGCCTCGTCCGGGCGGGGCGGCCACGGCAGGGCGGCGCCGTAGGCGTTGGCCGGGTCGGCTGCGGCGAGCACAGTGACCGTCGGCTGCGCGGGCGGCCCGCCGGGCCCGGCACCCGGCTCGGCCAGGGCGCGCATCCGGTCCACGGCGCCGGCCAGCGCGAACTGGGCCGCCCCCAGCCCCTCGACGAAGTAGCCCCGCCGGCACTGCCCCGCCTCCTCCATGGCCCGCAGCACCGGGTAGAGCGCGCCGAAGCCCCCGGGGACCCGCTCGGCCGAGGCCGCGCCGCGCAGCAGGACGCCGTACCGGTCGAGCAGCGTGAGCGCGCGGGCGTGCAGCCGGCGGGTCTCGTCCGGCTCGCGCGCCGGGGCGAGCGACCACCGGCCGCTCACCGTCGGAGGTCCCGCGGGCGACGGCAGCGACCCGCGGCCGAACGCGGGCCGGCGCGGCACGCTGACCCGCGGCGAGCCGGCGGTCAGCCCGGTCAGCCCGGCCCACGGCGGCCGCGCGTGGACTGCGGCCGCGGGCGCGCGTGGCGGTCCCGGCCGCGCCCGTCCCGGGCCGAGCACCGTCCGCAGCGGCGCCAGCGTGTCGTTGGTGACCAGCCCGGCCCAGACCAGGTCCCAGATCGCGGTGGCGACCGCCTGGTCGCTCGCCGCCGCCGGCGCCCGGCGCGCGGCCCGGTCGGCGAGCCCGCGGAAGAACAGCGCGCCGCCCCCGTCCAGCTCGGAGAGCACGGCCTGGTGCACCGGGGTCAGGGTGATCTCGGCGGGCGGCGGCAGCAGCAGCGGTGCCGAGGCCGCCGGGGCGAGGACCAGCCAGCCATCGCCCCCGGGCAGCGCGCCCGCGCCGGCCCAGACCACCTCTCCCGCCGAGGTCAGCTCGTCGAGCATCGCCGGGGCGTAGCCGTCGACGCGGGCCGGCAGGATGAGCGACTCGAGCGCGCTGGCCGGCACCGCTGCCCCGGCGAGCTGCTCGATCGCGGCGTAGACGGCATCGGGCCCGCCCGGCCGGCCCCGCCGCCACGCCGCGGGGCCGCCGCCGGTGCCCGGCGGATCCTGCCCTGCCTGCCGCGTGACGCCCTGCCAGGCAGGCAGGAACGCGGCGAGCGCGCTGGGCGGCACCGGCTCGGCCTCCTGCCTGAGCCGGGCCAGGCAGCGCCGCCGCAGCATCCGCAGCACCCCGGCGTCACCACTGCGGCCCGGCGAGCGCCGGCAGGAACTCGCCCTCCACGACCCGGCCGTCCGCGGCGAGCCGCCGCAGCGCCCCCGTGACGACGGCGATCCCCAGGCCGTACCGGCGGGCCAGCGCGGCGGCGGTGAATGGCCCGCGCGTCCGCGCGTACCGGGCGACCAGGTCACCGAGGGGGTCCGGCAGTGGCTCGGTGAACGCGGCCGGCACGCCGACCGGCAGCGGCACTCCGAGCGCGTCCCTCAGGCGCCCGGCGTCCTCGACCGCGGCCCAGCGGGGCTCGCCGGCCAGCCGCACCTCGATCACGCGGCGCTGCGCCGCCAGCTCGGCCAGCCAGCCCTCGGCGGGCAGCTCGCTGCGCGGCTGCGCTCCGGCGCGGTCGCGGGCTGGCGCGACTGCCCCGGCCGGGTGCCCGGCGGGAAGGGCGCACCGCTGGGCCGCCTCTGCCGCCGAGAACGGCCCTGCCTCCCTGATCAGGTCCGCGAGCTGCTCCATCGACGTGCAGCGCCGGGCCGGCGACAGCCGCTGCAGGTCCCGTTCGGCATCGGCGACGACCAGCGGGTCCAGCAGCTCCCTGAAGTCGGCCTGGCCGAGGAGCTCGGCCAGGAGCGCGGAGTCGAGGGCGAGCGCCTGAGCCCGGCGCTCGGCGAGCGGCGCGTCCCCCTCGTACATGAACGCGCCGACGTACCTGAACAGCAGCGAGCGGGCGAACGGCGACGCCGAGGCGGTCTCCACCTCGACCAGCCGGACCGCGCGGCCGGCCAGGTCCCGCATCAGGCCGGCCAGCGCCGGCACGTCGAACACGTCCTGCAGGCACTCGCGCACGGCCTCCAGCACGACCGGGAAGCTCCCGTAGCCGCGGGCGACGGCCAGGAGCTGGGCGGAGCGCTGGCGCTGCTGCCACAGCGGGGTGCGCCGGCCCGGGCGCCGCCGGGGGAGCAGCAGCGCGCGGGCGGCGCACTCCCGGAACCGGGACGCGAACAGCGCGGACGAGCCCAGCTCGGCGGTGACCAGCGGCTCGACCTCCTCGGGATCGAGCACGGCGAATCCGGCCGGGGGCGGCTCATCGGAGTCCGGCACCCGGATCACGATCCCGTCGTCGGTGTACATCGCCTGGACGTCCATGCCGCCGTAGCGCTCCCGCAGCCGCGCCGCGATCGCCAGCGCCCACGGGGCGTGCACCGCGGCCCCGTACGGGCTGTGCAGGACCAGCCGCCAGTCGCCGAGCTCGTCCCGGAACCGCTCCAGGACCAGCGTCCGGTCATCCGGCAGGTACCCGGTCGCCTCCCGCTGGCTGGCCAGGTAGGCCAGCAGGTTCCTGGCCGCCAGGTCGTCCAGCCCGTCCGCCCGCAGCCGCGAGGCCGCCCGGCCCGGATCGGACCCGGCCAGCTCGCGGCAGTACTCGCCGACCGCGCGGCCGAGCTCGGCCGGCCGGCCCGGCGCGTCGCCGTGCCAGAACGGCAGCTTCCCGGGCAAACCGGGGGCAGGCGAGACGAGCACCTGGTCGGCGGTGATGTCCTCGATCCGCCACGAGCTCGCGCCGAGCACGAACACGTCGCCGACCCGGGACTCGTAGACCATCTCCTCGTCGAGCTCGCCGACCCGCCGGGAGTGGCGGGCGGGCCGGCCGGCCTCGCCGGCCAGGAACACGCCGAACAGGCCGCGGTCCGGGATCGTGCCGCCGTTGGTGACCGCGATGCGCTGGCTGCCCGGGCGGCCGCGGAGCAGGCCGGCCGGGCGGTCCCAGACCAGCCTCGGCCGCAGCCCGGCGAAGTCCTCGCTCGGGTAGCGCCCGGCCAGCATGTCCAGCACGGCCTCGAGCACCGGCCTGGTCAGCCCGGCGAACGGCGCCGCGCGCCGGGCCACCGCGTGCAGGTCGCCGACCGTCCAGTCGTCCATCGCGGTCATCGCCACGATCTGCTGCGCGAGCACGTCGAGGGGGTTGCGGGGCATCCGCAGCTCCTCGATCTGCCCGGCCCGCATGCGGCGGGCGACCACGGCCGCCTGCACCAGGTCGGCCTGGTACTTGGGGAAGATCACGCCTCGCGAGACGTCTCCGACGTGGTGCCCGGACCGGCCGGTGCGCTGCAGGCCGCTTGCCACCGAGGGCGGGGACTCGACCTGGATGACCAGGTCGACGGCGCCCATGTCGATGCCGAGCTCCAGGCTGGAGGTGGCGACGACCGCGGGGAGCTGCCCGGCCTTGAGCGCCTCCTCGATCGCGGTCCGCTCGGCGCGGGAGACCGAGCCGTGGTGGGCGCGGGCCACGACCGGCGGGGCTACCGGCCCCGGGTCCGCCCCGGCCGCCCCGGCCCGTTCGAGCGCGCGCTCGGCGGCCAGCTCGTTCAGCCTGGCGCACAGCCGCTCGGCGAGGCGGCGCGAGTTGGCGAACACGATCGTCGAGCGGTGGCCCTCGATGGCGTCGAGCACCCGGGCCTCGACGTGCGGCCAGATGGAGCGGGCGCGGCCGGGCCCGCCGGGTGCCGGGCCCGGCGAGTCCGCAGGCGGCGGCCAGGCGCCCGGATCGCCCGTCCCTGCCTGGCCGGCGACCTCGGCGGGGGAGAGCGCGCCGGCCGGGGCGCGCGCGCCACGCGGTGCGCGCTGGTCCGCGAACCCGTCCCCAGGATCGGACATGTCCTCGACCGGCACGACGATCCGCAGGTCGAGGCGCTTGTCACTGGGCGGGGCGATCACCGTCACCGGGAGCGCGCCGCCGAGGAACCCGGCGACCTCCTCCGCCGGGCGCACGGTCGCGGAGAGCCCGATCCGCTGCGCCGGCCCGGTCCCGTGCCCGCCCGGGCCGCCCGTCCCGCCGGGCTGGCCGGCACCGGCCGGGCCCGCTCCGCGCAGCGCGCCGAGCCGCTCCAGGGACAGCGCCAGGTGCGCGCCCCGCTTAGTCCCGGCCAGCGCGTGGATCTCGTCGACGATCACGGTCTGCACGCCGCGCAGAACGTCGCGCGCCCGGGAGGTGAGCATCAGGAACAGCGACTCGGGAGTCGTGATCAGGATGTCGGGCGGCTTGCTCGCCAGCCGCCGCCGCTCGTCGGCGGCCGTGTCGCCGGTGCGGACCGCCACGGTGATGTCCGGCCCGGGCAGGCCCAGCCGGCGCATGGCCTGGGAGACGCCCGCCAGCGGGGAGCGGAGGTTCCGCTCGATGTCCGCCGCGAGGGCCTTGAGCGGCGAGACGTACAGGACCCGGCAGCGCCGCGGCGCGCCAGGCGCCGGGTCGCGGGCGAGCCGGTCGATCGCCCACAGGAACGCCGCGAGCGTCTTGCCCGATCCGGTCGGCGCGACGACCAGCGTGTGCTCGCCAGCCCCGATCGCCTGCCACGCCAGCGCCTGGGCCGGGGTCGGCTCGGCGAACGCGGCGCGGAACCACGCCGCGGTCGGCTCGCTGAACCCGGCCAGCGGGTCACCGGGGGCGGCTCGCGGATCGCCGGCCGTCCCCCCGGCCTCGGTCCCCGCGCGAACTGCCATGCCTCCATCCTGCCGCGGCGGCCCGACAGCCCGGGCCGCTCAGCGGCCCGGCCCCAGCTCCCGCCTGATCAGGTCCGCCAGCCCGGACGGCCAGACGTCCTCGCTCGTGGCCTCCAGCTCGGCGATCGTCCACCAGCGCCAGGCGGCGATGCCGTCGCTGGCGTGCATCTCGTCCACCCCCGTGATCTGGCGCCGCGGCTGGGCGGTCCTGGCCAGGAAGAACCGCTCCGCCTGGCGGACGATCACGTTCTCGTACTCCATCGTGATCTCGCACCGGTGGATCTCGTGCAGCAGCGCGATGTCGTCCCAGCCGGTCTCCTCGGCCAGCTCGCGCCGCGCCGCGCCGCGGTGGTCCTCGCCGGCGTTCAGCCCGCCGCCCGGAGTGGACCAGTGGACGCCGTTCGGCGGGCCGTCGTCATAGCGCATCAGCAGCACCCGGTCCTGCGGGTCGAGCAGCACGACCCGGGCCGCGTGCCGCACGGGAAGGCTGGCGCCGCCGGGCTCGCCCGGCGGCTCGGCGCTGGTCATGGCGTCCATTCTGGGCTTCCGGCCGACCGGGCGCACCCGGCCGCCCTGCTCCCGCCCGCGCGGAGGTGGCGCGGGCACCCGGCGCGGTCACCGGGCGTGGTCACCGGGCGCCGAGCGCCCCCCGGTAGCGGTCGAGCACGACTGCGGCCACCGCGGCGTGATCACCGATCGGGCGCGCTACCCGGTCCGCTCCGGCGGAGCGCACCAGGTCATGGAACCGGCCGGGGGCGAGCAGGTAGCTCGCCACCGCGACCGGCCGCCCGGCGCGCCGGTGGCGGCCCACCGCCTCGCGGACCGTCGGCCCGGCGGCCGCCGCGAACGCGGCGGTGACGGGCGCCCGGAGCAGCTGGGAGAGCATCGCCGCCTGCGCGCGTACCGCTGCCGGGCCGCGCGGGTCCGCCGACCCGGCGGCGGCCAGCACGACCGGGGTGCCGCGGGCCACCCCCGCCTCGGCGAGCCGCCGGGCGAGCGCGACCGACAGCAGCGGGTCCGGGCCGAGCGGAGCGGCCGCGGGCAGGCCGGCTCGCTCGGCCGCGGCGCCGACGTCGGCCTCCAGGTGATGCCCGGCCGACAGCAGCAGCGGCACGATCACGGCCCGGGGGACGGGCTTGGGCCCGCGGGCCGGGCCGGCCGGCCGCCCGGCGGGCCCGGCCGGCCAGGTCACCTCGGCCGGCCCGGCCAGCTCGGCCAGCTCGGCCAGCGCCGGCCGGCCGTGCCTGAGGAACGCGGTGCGGACCTGCACCACGGGCGCGAGCCGCCGGACCTGCCGGGCGAGGGCGGCGACCGTCTCGGCCGCCCCGGGATCCGCGCTGCCATGCGCCACGGCGATCAGCACCGGGCCGGTCACGCCGCCCCCCGCCGGCCCGCGGGGCGCGCGCCGGCCAGCTCCTCGCGGAGCCTGACGACCTCGCCGATCACCACTACGGCGGGCGGGCCGATCCGCTCCCTGGCGGCCGCGCCGGCGACGCTGCCGAGCGTCGAGACCAGCACGCGCTGGGCGGGCAGCGTGCCGTGGCTGATCACCGCGACCGGGGTCGCGGCGGCGCGGCCGCGGGCGATCAGCTCGGCGGCGACCCGGCCCAGGTGCGCCGTGGCCATCAGCAGCACGAGCGTGGCCGGGCCGGCGGCCAGCGCGCCCCAGTCCACCCCGGCGCCGGGGCCGGCCGGGTCCAGGTGAGCCGACGCGACCGCGAAGTCGCTGGCCAGCCCGCGGTGGGTGACCGGGATGCCGGCCCAGGCCGGCACGGCGGTCGCGCTGGTCACCCCGGGCACCACCCGGACCGGGATACCGGCCCGGCGGCAGGCGAGCGCCTCCTCCGCTCCCCGGCCGAAGGTGAACGGGTCGCCCCCCTTGAGCCTGGCCACGCGCAGGCCGGCCCGGGCGCGGGCGATGAGCAGCTCGTTGATCTGGTCCTGGGTGAGCGCGTGCGCCCCGGGCGACTTCCCGGCGTCGATCACCTCGACGTCCGGGCCGAGCTCGGCGAGCAGCGCGCGCGGGCCCAGCCGGTCGGCCACGACCACGTCGGCCTCGGCGAGCAGCCGACGGCCCAGCACCGTGATCAGGCCCGGGTCGCCCGGGCCGCCGCCGATCAGCGCGACCCAGCCCGCGGCGGCGCCTGCCGCGGCCCCGGCCTGGCCGGCCGCCGGGGCGGGCGGCCAGGCCGGGCGGGCGGCCAGGCTGCCGTCGGCCAGCGCGGCCGCGATCGCCGCCCCCAGCCGCTGAGAGCGGCGCTGGTCGCCGCCCGCGGTGACCGCGACGGTGACCTCGCCGTGCCGGGCCACGGCCGGCAGGCGGGCGGCGGACGCGCCGGCGTCGTCGGCCCGGACGCACCAGATGCCGCGGCGGCGCGCCTCGGCGGCGACGGACGCGTTCACCGCCACGTCACCGGTCGCCGCGTGCGCCAGCCACGCCCCCGCCAGGTCGCCGGCCCGGTAGCGGCGGAGGCGGACCGTGACCGGCAGCCCGGCGAAGCCCGGATCCAGCGCGGGGGCGACGACCGTCACGCGGGCACCGGCCGCGAGCAGCCCCCTGGCGCGGCGCAGCCCGGTCGGCCCGGCTCCCACGACCACGGCGGGCCTGCCGCGCAGGTCGAGCTCGACCGGGTAGCCGCGCCAGGGATCGCGGCGGGCCGGCGCCGCCGCCTGGCCGGAGCGTTCCGCGCTGACCGCGCTCACCTGAGCAGGCCCTCGTCGGCGCGGCGGGCCCAGGCGGCGAAGTCCTCGCCGTCCGCCCGGTGAGCCAGGTAGGCCCGGAGCAGCCGCTCCACGTAGCCGGGCAGCTCGCGCCCGGTGAGCCTGAGGCCGCGGACCTTCCGCCCGAACCCCGGCTCGGCCCCGAGCGACCCGCCGAGGTGGACCTGGAACCCCTCCTCGCCGTCGACGATCATCCCCTTGAGCCCGATGTCGGCGAGCTGGAACCTGGCGCAGGAATTCGGGCAGCCGTTGACGTGGATCGCCACCGGCGCGTCGAACCCGGGAAGCCGGCGGGCGAGCTCGCCGTACAGGTCGCGGGCGCGTTGCTTGGTCTCGGTGATCGCCAGCTTGCAGAACTCCAGGCCCGTGCAGGCCATCGCGCCCCGGCGCAGCGCCGGCGGGTCGGGCGGCAGGTCGATCGCCTCAAGCTCGGCGACCAGCTCCGGGACGTCTCGTTCGCCGACGTCCAGGAGCAGGAGCTGCTGCCTGGTCGTCGTGCGCAGCCGGCCCGAGCCGTAGCGCTCCGCCAGGCCGGCCACCTGCCACAGCTGGCTGCCCGAGGTGCGGCCGACGTGCGGGGCGACCCCCACGTAGTACCGCCCGTCGCGCTGGCGGTGCACCCCCACGTGGTCGCGCGTCCCGGCGGGCCGGGGCGCAGGCGCCGGGCCGTCGGGGAGCGGAGCGCCGAGGTACTCGCGTTCCAGCACCTCGCGGACGCGCTCCGGCCCCCAGTCCGCGACGAGGAACTTCAGGCGCGCCCGGCTGCGCAGCCGCCGGTAGCCGTAGTCGCGGAACAGCCCGGTGACGCCGGCCCACACCGCCGCCACCTGGTCCGGGCGGACGAACGCGCCGAGCCTGGCCGCGATCATCGGGTTGGTGGACAGCCCGCCGCCGGCCCACAGGTCGAAGCCCGGCTGCCCCCCCGGGCCGGCCACGCCGACGAACGAGACGTCGTTGACCTCGTGCAGCGTGCACTGCGCGGCGCAGCCGGAGATCGCCGTCTTGTACTTGCGCGGGAGGTTGGCGAAGTCCGGGTTCCCGGCGGCGACCGCCTCGGTGGCGCGCAGCGCCGGCGTGGCGTCGAGCACCTCGGCGGCGTCGATCCCGGCGACCGGGCAGCCGAGGATGTTGCGCGCGACGTCGCCGCAGGCCTGCACGGTGGACAGGCCGGCCTCCTCCAGGCGCCGCCAGATCTCCGGCACGTCCTCGATGGCGATCCAGTGAAGCTGGATGTTCTGCCGGTCGGTGATGTCAGCCAGGTCGCGGCCGTACTCCTTGGCGATCCCGGCGACGGCCCGGACCTGGCCAGCGGTGAGCTGGCCGCCCGGAACCCGGATGCGCATCATGAAGAACGAGTCCTCGACCTGCGCGTCGTCCAGCGAGCCGGTGCGGCCCCCGGGGACGCCGGGGCGCCGCTGGGTGTACAGGCCCCACCAGCGGAACCGGCCCCGCAGGTCGGCCGGGTCGATGGAGCCGAATCCCGCGCGGGCGTAGCGGGTGATGATCCGCTCCCTGACGTGAAGGCCGGGGTCGTCCCGCTTGAGCCGCTCGGTGGCGTTGAGCGGCTCGAACTGGCCGAGGGCCCACTGGCCCTCGCCGCGCTGCCGTGGGTGAACGGGCATGGCTCAAGTTCCTTCTGCGCGTCATCGGGCCGCGCGCCGCCGGCCGGGGGCCGCCGGCGGGCTCGGCGTGGGGCGGGATCAGCAGAAGGAGCGACAGGTCGCGCTTGAGGTGCGCAGCAGGTCGACGTGGCGGCGACGGGACAGCCCGCGACCGCGGGCGGCGCTGATGGCCGGGCGTGTCATCGCGGGTCCTCCGTCGTCGGCGCGGGGCGCGGGCGGCGCACCGGGGCCTGCGGGCCCGCGGGGCGCGGGCGGCGCGCGGCATCGGCGGCGCGGGCCGTCAGCCCGGACCTTAGCACCTGGCGGCCGTGCCGGGGTAGCCTGTCGGCCGTGCGGCTCACCGAGTTCTGGCACCGGATGGACGAGCAGTTCGGCCCCGCCTACGCGCGCAGCGTCAGCAAGGACCACGTGCTGGCCGGGCTCGGCGGGCGGACCGCGGACCAGGCGCTGGCCGACGGCGAGGACGCCAAGGCGGTGTGGCGCGCGGTCTGCGAGGCCTTCGAGCTGCCCGGCGGGCCGGGCTGACGGGCCCGGCGCGCCGGCTTCATGATCGAACAACTGTTCGCTAGAGTTGCCTTGGCGGCAGGGCCGCGCCGCCGCGCGCGAAGTGGCGCCGGGCGCGGCCCGGCAGGCGCAGCGGAGGCGGGCTGTCGGCGGCGGCGCGTACCGTCGGCACCGACAGGACGGCACGGCAGGGCGCGCGATCGCCGCCGCGGCAGGGCGGCCCGGTGACGGCCCTCGACCCGACGGGAGTTCACATGGCACCGAACGACAAGGCGAGCTTCAGGGCGGGGGACCGGGAGAAGGCCCTGGAGACCGCGCTCGCGCAGATCGAACGGCAGTTTGGCCGCGGCGCGGTCATGCGCCTCGGCGATGACGCCAGGACCCCCATCGAGGTGATCCCGACCGGGTCGATCGCGCTCGACGTCGCGCTCGGCATCGGCGGCCTGCCCCGTGGCCGGATCGTGGAGATCTTCGGCCCGGAGAGCAGCGGGAAGACGTCGCTGGCCCTGCACGCGGTGGCGAACGCCCAGCGGGCGGGCGGGATCGCCGCGTTCATCGACGCCGAGCACGCGCTGGACCCGGAGTACGCCAGGAAGCTGGGCGTCGACACCGACGCGCTCCTCGTCTCCCAGCCGGACACCGGCGAGCAGGCGCTGGAGATCGCCGACATGCTGATCCGCTCCGGCGCGATCGACATCGTCGTGATCGACTCGGTGGCCGCGCTCGTGCCCAAGGCCGAGATCGAGGGCGAGATGGGGGACAGCCACGTCGGGCTCCAGGCGCGCCTCATGTCGCAGGCGCTGCGCAAGATCGCCGGGGCGCTGAACCAGACCAAGACCACCGCGATCTTCATCAACCAGCTGCGCGAGAAGATCGGCGTGCTGTTCGGGAGCCCGGAGACGACCACGGGCGGCAAGGCGCTGAAGTTCTACGCCTCGGTCCGGCTGGACGTGCGGCGGATCGAGACGCTGAAGGACGGCAACGAGCCGGTCGGCAACCGGACCAAGGCGAAGGTGGTGAAGAACAAGCTGGCCTCGCCGTTCAAGGTGGCCGAGTTCGACATCCTCTACGGGACCGGGATCAGCCGCGAGGGGGGCTTGATCGACCTGGGCGTGGAGCAGGGGATCGTGCGCAAGTCCGGGGCCTGGTACACCTACGACGGCGACCAGCTCGGCCAGGGCAAGGAGAACGCGCGGAATTTCCTGCGCGACAACCCGGACATCGCAGACGAGATCGAGAAGAAGATCAAGGAGAAGCTCGGCGTCGGGCCCCGGCTGGACGCGGGAACGCCGGCGACGGCGCCCGGCAGGCCGGGAACGTCGTCCGGCCCGGCGGCCGCGGCGGGCACCCCGGCCGCGGCGGGCCCGGCCCGGCCGCCGCTTGAGGTGGTGCCCGGGCAGGCCCGTGCCCGGTAGGGCGGGCGGCGCGCGGGACGATCCGGAGGACACCGCCCGGCTGATCTGCCTGCGGCTGCTCGGTGCCGCGCCGCGGACTCGCGCGCAGCTCGCCGAGGCGCTACGACGGCGCGGGATCCCCGGCGGCGCGGCGAGCGCGGTGCTCGGGCGGCTCGAGGACGCGGGCCTGATCGACGACGCCGCGTTCGCCAGGGCGTGGGTCGAGTCCCGCCACCGCGGGCGTGGCCTGGCCCGGCAGGCCCTCGCGGCCGAGCTCGCCCGGCACGGCGTGGCGGACGGCCAGGTCCGGGAGGCGGTGGCGGAGCTGGATCCGGAGGCCGAGCTGGCCACGGCCAGGTCGCTGGCGGAGCGCCGGCTGGCGGGCATGGCGGGGCAGCGGCCGCGGGACCAGGCCCGGCGCCTCGTGGCGATGCTGGGGCGGAAGGGCTATCCGGCCGCCCTGGCCCAGCAGGTCGTCCGGGAGGTGCTCGCGGCCGGCGGCGTGGTGCTGGAGGAAGCCGAGCCCGGCTCCTGGTGAGCGCGCGGGACGTTCGGCCCTGGCGTGGCGTCATGTCCCGCCTCATCCTGGACCGGTGGGCACAGCAGGCCCCGGGGCGATCGGAGGCGGCGCCGTGGCGCGCATCGAAGGGCAGGTCGTGATCGGCCGGCCGGCCGCGGAGGTCTTCGACTTCGTCGCCGACGAGCGGAATGAGCCCAAGTACAATCCCCGCGTGCTCGGCGTTCGCAAGACGTCCCCCGGGCCGCCCGGCGCCGGCGCCACGTATGAGGCGCGGGCCAGGGCGGCGGGGCGCCCGGTGACGATGACCATCCGGACCACCGGGTACGAGCGCCCGAAGCGCCTCGACTCGGTCACCACGATGGCCGCGATGGACGTGCGCGGGACGCTCACCTTCGAACCCGTGCCAGGGGGCACGAGGCTGAGCTGGAGCTGGGGCATTGTGCCGCGCGGCTGGCTGCGGCCGTTGACGCGCGTGCTCACGCGCATCGGCGATCGCCGGGAACGGGCGAGCTGGGACGCGCTGAAGCGGTTCCTCGAAGGTGGCGCCGGCGGCAGCGTGACGGGCGGCGGTGAGCGTCCTGCCGGCCCGCCGGCCCGGCGCGCTGGCGGTCATGGCCAAGGTCGGCCCGTGTCCGGGGCTTCCCGGACGGAGCAGGCGGGCACCTGACGAGGACGTGCCGGTGAAGCCGAAGAGCGATGAGCACGCGGGCGCGGTGCCGCAGGTCCCGGCCGTCCGGCGGGCGCGCCGTCCCTGGCGGGACCTGTCCGGCCGGCGGCGCGCCCTCCTGATCGCGGCGGGCGCCGTGCAAGCCGGGCTCGCGGGCGCGGCCTGGACCGACCTCGCGCGTCGTCCGGCTAGCCAGGTGCGCGGCCCCAAGTGGCGGTGGGCGCTGGCGATCGCGGTCAACTTCGTGGGCCCGATCGCGTACTTCCGGCTCGGCCGCCGGCCGCGCTGAGCCTGCCGGGCCGTCATCCGCGCATCGGGGCGGTGATCGAGGCCGGCTCGCGCGGCGAGCGTCCGGCCTGCCGGCCGTCGCCAGTCACCCGCTGAGCGCCCAGGTCCGGGGCGCGGGCTCGGCGCGCCTGGCATCGCCGTCCCGCCTGCTGGGCGCCGGCCGGGCATGTGAACGGCTCACACCGTTCTCTCACGGCCGCTTCACGGCCCGCCGCGCATGCTGGGAGCGATCAGGTGGCGCCAGGTGGGCGAACGGAGGAACTGGCCATGATGGAAGGCGGCGACAGGGACGGGCGGCGGCCGCTCGGCGGCCATCCGGCAGGGGCAGCGCGGGATGAGCCGGAGGCTGCCCCTGGCGCGGTGCGCGCCCGGGCCGATGGGGTCAGGCGGGTGCGGGTCCTGTCGAACTGGACGGCGGCCGCGCTCCTGGCCGGCACGGGCGTGGCGACGGTGGCGCTGGCCAGCCACGCCCTTTCCCCCGCATCCGGGTCAGCGGCGGCCACCTCGGCGGGCACCCCGGCCACGGGCGCGCACGGGGCCGGCGGCCCGCGGGTGGCCGGCCCGGTGGTCACCTCGGGCGGCTCCGGTGTCACCGCCACCGTGACCCGCGTGGTGAACGGGAAGACCGTGGTCACCCACGTCACCAGGCCCGCCTACAACGACAACTGACGGTGCCGGAGGGGCCGGAGCCCGCGGCGGTCCGGGAGCGGCTGGCGATCGCCTCCGCTAGCTGGTCCCCGGCTCGGCCAGCTTGAGCACTGGCACGTCCCGCGGCGTGAAGCCCAGGACCTGCCCGTAGAACGACAGCTCGGCCTCCAGCGAGGCCACCATCGTCTCGGCCCTGCGGAAGCCGTGCGACTCGCCCTCGAACGCGATGTAGGCGTGGCGGATCCCGTGGGCGGCGAGGTCGGCGGCGATGCTCTCCGACTGCTGCGGCGGGACGACCGGGTCGTCGAGGCCCTGCAGCAGGAGCACCGGGCAGGTGTTGGCGTTCACGTGGCCGACCGGGGCGCGCTCGGCGTACACCGGCTCGAAGCCGGGCAGCGGGCCGATCAGGCCGTCCAGGTAGCGGGACTCGAAGTCGTGCGTGGACTCGGAGAATCCGCGCAGGTCGGACACGCCGAAGTAGGAGACCGCCGCGCTGAACACCGGGTCCTGCTCGGCTCCGGTGGTGACGGCGGCGAGCGCGGTCCAGCCGCCGGCCGACCCGCCGCGGATCGCCAGCCGGCCCGGGTCGGCCTCGCCGGCCCTGGCCAGCGCCCGCGCCGCCTCCTTGGCGTCGGCCCCGTCGACCACGCCCCACTCCCGGTTCAGCCGGGTGCGGTAGAGGCGGCCGTAGCCAGTGGAGCCGCCGTAGTTCACGTCGATGATCCCGATGCCGCGGCTGGTGAAGTAGGCGCGCTCCAGGCTGAGGCGCTCGGTCACGTGCGAGGTCGGCCCGCCGTGGACCCAGACGATGTAGGGCGGCAGCTCCCCGGCCGGGGCGGTCACCTGCGGGTTCGCCGGGGGGTAGACGAGCGCGTGGACCACGCGGCCGTACGGTCCCTCCATCTCGACGTGGCGGGGCACCGGCAGGAAACGGCGGTCGGGCATCTCGGCGATCTCGGCCTGCAGCACGGTCCACTGGCCGGTGGCGACGTCGATCCGCACCACCGAGTTCGGCTCGAGCGGCCCGCCGCCGATCCCGGCGATCGTCGTGCCGTCCGCGGACACGTTGCCGGAGAAGACCGAGAACGGCAGCTTGAAGTCGGCGAGCTCCGAGGTCTCCGGATCGAGCACGCCCAGCCGCGTGCCGCCCCGCCCGTGCCGGACCACGAGGCGACCGTCACCCAGCCGCGCGAACGGCCGGACGCCGAGCTGCCACAGGGCCTCGGCGAACTCCTCGTCGGCCGGGTAGAGCGCCTGCGGCGGCTCGCCGTGCAGGCCGATCTCGTAGATGTTCCACCAGCCGGTCCAGTCGGTCGCCACGTACAGCGCCGAGCCGTCCCGCCAGACCGGCGCCAGGACCGACTCCCGGTTGCTGCCCTTGATGAGGCGGCCCTTGCCGGGCACCCCGTCGCTCAGCGGCGCCACCCGCAGCTCGGTGCCGTCCCACGGCATGTGCGGGTGGTTCCAGCAGATCCAGGCCAGCCACTGCCCGTCGGGCGACGGGGTCGGGAACGCGAAGAAGTCCGATCCGGTCACCAGCACCCGCACCGCCGCCGGATCCGCCGCCGCCGAGCCGTCCAGCGGGACGGCGACGATGGCCCTGCTGACCTTCCCCCGCTCGTGGCGCTCGCGGACGCACCAGATCTCCCGCCCGTCGGGGGAGAGGGCGAAGTCGGCGTACCGCAGCGCCCGCGGGCCGAGCGCCGCGGCCGCCGCGGCGGGGCCGCCCGGGTCTTCCGCCGCGGGCCTGGCCGCGCTGCCCGAGGCCGCCGGGTCCGGCGTGAGCGGCGCCGGCTCGCCGGCGCCTTCCGCCACCTCCGGCCCGGCCAGGTACAGGCGCTGGTCGTCGAAGTTCGCGAACACGAACCACGGGCCCGGCCCGTCGCCGCGCCCCGCGGGTGCGGGGACCGGCAGGTAGGAGCAGCCGCCGTACTCGTGGACGCGAGTCCGGGCGCTCCACGGGGCGGGGAGCACCATCCGCGCCTGGCCGCCGGCACCGCAGCGCATGATCGTGGTCCGGCCGCCCTCGTCGGGCAGGTCCTGCTGCCACCAGACGGCGCCCCCGGCCACCAGCGGATGGGCCACCGCCGTGCGGCCTGCCGCCACCTGGGCGGCGGTGATCGGTGACGGCCATGCGCCGTAGGGGATCTGGGGCAGCGCTGGCCCGCCGCCGTCGTCCTGCTGAGCCGCGCCGGCCGGCGTGAGGTGCGGTTCCGCCTGGGACGCCGCGTTGCCGGGCATCGTCGTCACGTTGTCGGTCATAGGGATATCGTGCCCTATCGGCGGCCGGCTGCATCCGGCCGCCGCCGGTCAGCCGCGGTAGGGAGGCGCGGCCAGGCCGCGGACCCCGGCGTCGCAGGTGAACAGGGAGCCGGCGCCCGGCCCCGGGCCGGCGGCGGTCGTGACGAACAGCACGTCGAGTCCCGGCCCGCCGAACGCGCAGCTCGTCACGTGCGCGGCCGGCACCCGGACCACGGCGGTGAGCCGCCCGGACGGGTCATACCGCTGGATGACCCCGCCGCCCCAGACGGCCACCCACACGCCGCCCTCCGCGTCGACCGCCAGCCCGTCCGGCATCACCTGGCCCGAGCCCAGCCGCACGAACGGCCGCCGCTCGCCCATCGCCCCGGTCGCCAGGTCGTAGTCGATGACATCGACCCGGTAGTCCAGCGAGTCGATGTAGTACATCAGCCGGCCGTCCGGGCTCCAGCCGATGCCGTTGGAGATGCCCAGGCCGGTGAGGATCTCGGTGACGGCATGGTCGGTGCCGAGCCGGTACAGGCTGCCGCGGCCGGGCGACTCGTCCCAGGCCATCGTTCCCGCGTAGAAGCGGCCCGCCCGGTCGCAGGCGCCGTCGTTCATCCGCGTCCCGGGCTGCCCCGGGGCGTCGGCGAGCAGGCTCACCTCGCCCGTGGCCGGATCCAGGGAGTAGAACCCGTTGCCCGCGGCGACCACCAGCCCGCCGCCCGCCCGCGGCACGACCGCCCCAGCGGCCCGGCCGACCTGCCAGCAGGCATGCGAGCCCTGCCCGTCGAGCCGGTGGACCAGCCCGGCGGGGATGTCCACCCAGTACAGGGCCCCGGCCTCGGCGTCCCAGCAGGGCCCCTCGCCGAGCTCGCTGGCCGGCGCGGCGGCGACGGGAACGGGGCGCAGGATCGTCAGGTCGGGGACGGGCTTGGTCACGGGGCCTCCGTCGTTGGCTGGCCTGGCGCGGCGCGCGGGCCCTGGCTGACCTGCGCGGGGGTGAGCAGACGATCTCAGCCGGGCGGCGGCGGTGTCAATGCCGGGCGCCCGGCGTCTACGCTGGGGCCATGCCGCGCATGGCGGGTCAGCGGACCTACCAGATTCGCACCTACGGGTGCCAGATGAACATGCACGACTCCGAGCGCCTGGCCGGCCTGCTGGAGGAGGCCGGGTACCGGCGGGCGCCGGCCGGCGCCGACCCGGACGTGATCGTCTTCAACACCTGCGCGGTGCGGGAGAACGCCGGCAACCGGCTCTACGGGAACCTCGGCCACCTGCTTCCGCTCAAGCGGGCCAGGCCCGGCATGCAGATCGCGGTCGGCGGCTGCCTGGCGCAGAAGGACCGCGCGGCGATCACCGACCGGGCGCCGTGGGTGGACGGTGTTCGGCACGCACAACATCGGCTCGCTTCCCGCCCTGCTCGACCGGGCCAGGGCGACGCGGCGCGCACAGGTGGAGATCGCCGAGTCGCTGGAGCGGTTCCCGTCGGTGCTTCCCGCCAGGCGCGAGTCACCGTACTCCGCCTGGGTGGCCATCTCGGTCGGCTGCAACAACACCTGCACGTTCTGCATCGTGCCGAGGCTGCGCGGCCGGGAGGAGGACCGCCGGCCGGGTGACGTGCTCGCCGAGATCCGGGCACTGGTCGCCGATGGCGTGCTCGAGGTGACGCTGCTCGGGCAGAACGTGAACTCCTACGGGGCCGGGTTCGGCGACCGGCTGGCGTTCGGCAAGCTGCTGCGCGCCTGCGGCGAGATCGACGGCCTGGAGCGGGTCAGGTTCACCTCGCCGCACCCGCGGGACTTCACCGGCGACGTCATCGCCGCGATGGCGCAGACGCCGAACGTGATGCCCCAGCTGCACATGCCCCTGCAGTCCGGCTCGGACCGCGTCCTGCGCGCGATGCGCCGGGCCTACCGGCGCGATTCGTACCTGGAGATCCTCCGCGCGGTGCGGGCGGCGATCCCGGAGGCGGCCATCACGACCGACATCATCGTCGGCTTCCCCGGTGAGACCGAGCGGGACTTCGCCGACACCCTCGACGTGGTGAGGCGGGCGCGGTTCGCCGGGGCGTTCACGTTCCGGTACTCGCCCCGCCCGGGGACCCCGGCGGCGCGGATGGACGGGCAGGTGCCGCCCGAGGTGGTGGCGGACCGGTACGAGCGGCTCGTGGCCACCGTCGAGGAGATCGCGCTGGCGGAGAACCAGGCCCTGGTCGGCAGCGTGGTGGAGGTGCTGGTGGCCGACGGCGAAGGGCGCAAGGACGAGATGACCCGCCGGATGTCGGGACGGGCACGGGACAACCGGCTGGTCCATTTCACCCCGCCGCCGGGGGCGCCGCCGCGCCCCGGTGACGTGGTCACCACCGTCGTGACGGCGGCCGCGCCGCATCACCTGCTCGCCGACGGCGCCCCGATGTCGGTGCGCCGGACCCGCGCGGGGGACGCGTGGGAGGCGCTGCGCGGCGCCGGCGGGCGGAGGGCCGCCGCCCTGGCGATGGACGGCGACGGCGGGCCGCAGGGGGGCGGGCACGGGGGGCGCCGGGGCAGGCCGGTCCCGCTCGGCATGCCGTCGCGGGCCCCGCGGGGCTGACTGGCCCGGGCGTGCTCGTCGCCGCGGCGATCTGCCCGCATCCCCCGCTGCTGGTGCCCGAGGTGATGGGGTCGGCCGGGCGCCCCGACGCCGCCCCCCTCCCCCCGCGCGGCCCGGCCGGCGACCCGGCCGTCGGCCCGGCCAGCCCGCCCGGGCAGGTGGACGCCCAGCTGCGCCTGCTGCGGGCCGCGTGCTACGCGGCGGTGGGGCGGCTCGCCCGGGCCAGGCCCGGCCTGATCGCGGTCGTCGGGGGCGGCTCGCTCACCAGGGCGCACCCGGCGACGGCCGCCGGCAGCCTGCGCGGGCTGGGCGCGCCCGTGGTGGTCGGCGACGGGGAGCCGGTGCTGCCGCTGTCGCTCACGATCGGCGCCTGGCTGCTGCGGCGGTGCCTGCCCGGCGGGCGGCCCGGATCCGGCGCGGCGTGGCGGACCGAGCCGCATGAGGTGGCCACGGGCGCCCCCCCGGGGGAATGCGAAGCGCTCGGGGCGGCGCTGGCCGGGCGGGAAGCCCGGGTCGCGCTGCTCGTGCTCGCCGACGGCAGCGCGCGCAGGGCGCTCGGCGTGCCCGGGGCCCCGGATCCCGGCGCGGAGGCCTTCGACGCCCTGGTCGCCCGCGCGCTCGGCGCCGGCGACGCCGGATCGCTGGCCCGGCTGGACCCGCGCCGGGCGGAGGAGGTCATGGCGAGCGGCCGGGCGGCGTGGCAGGTGCTGGCCGGCGCCGCCGGGCTCCGCCGCGTTCGCGCCCGCCTCTGGTACGCCGGGGCGCCGCTCGACGTCGGCTACGCGGTGGCCTCCTGGGAGCTCGCGCCCTGAGCCCGCGGCCGGGCGCGCCGCGGCTTCCATCGGCGGCCGTGACCTCGGCCCGGAGCCGGGCGACGCTGGCGAGGCTACCGGTAGACCTGCCAGGTTCCGAACGTCGGCCGGCCTGCCCGGTAGCCTCCCGGGAGCTTGCGCGGGGGTCCTCGCCCGCCTAATATAGTTGAATGTTCAATCATCGGTTGCCGTCTCCTCCCCCGCGCCCGGCGGTGCCCGGCGGGGCATTCGACGAGTTCCTCGCCACGGCCGCGGCGGCGAGCGCCGCGCAGCGGTCCTGGCAGCCCGGGGACGGCCCGCTGCCGGCGCTGTACCTGAGCCACGGCGCGCCCCCGCTCCTGGACGACCCGCGGTGGATGGGGGAGCTGTTCGCCTGGGCGCGGCGGATGCCCAAGCCGGCCAGCATCCTGATCGTCAGCGCGCACTGGGAGAGCGCGCCCATGGCGCTGTCCGCCCCTGGGGCGGGCACGCCGCTCGTCTACGACTTCGCCGGCTTCCACCCGCGCTACTACCAGATGACCTACCCGACCCCCGACGCGGGCGTGCTCGCCCGGCGGGTCGCTGCCCTCATGCCGGACGGCCAGCCGGTCCACCAGCACCCCGGCCGCGGGCTCGACCACGGCGCGTGGGTGCCGCTCAAGGTCATGTACCCGCTCGCCGACGTGCCCGTGCTGCAGCTGAGCATGCCGACGCAGGACCCGTCCCGGCTGCTCGCGATCGGGGCCAGGCTGCGCCCGCTGCGCGAGGAGGGCACGCTCGTCATCGGATCGGGCTTCATGACCCACGGCCTGCCGTTCGTCACGGCGGACATGCTCCGCCGCGGCACCGTGCCCGGCTGGTCGTCCGACTTCGATGCCTGGGCGGCCGACGCGCTTGCCCGCGGCGACGTGGACACGCTCGCGGCGTTCCGGTCCAAGGCCCCGGGCATGCCGTTCGCGCACCCCACCGCCGACCACTACGTGCCGCTGTTCATCACCCTCGGCGCCGCGGGCGACCCCGGCGGTCCGGTCCGGACCAGGATCGAGGGCTACATGATCGGCCTGTCCAAGCGGTCGTTCGAGGCCGGCTAGGCGTCTGCCAGACTGATGGCATGCCGCCGCCGGTGATCGCGGTCGTCGGGCCGACGGCCGCCGGCAAGTCGGAGCTGTCGCTGCGCCTGGCCCGGGCGCTGGACGGCGAGGTCGTCAACGCCGACTCCATGCAGCTGTACCGCGGCATGGACATCGGCACCGGGAAGCTGGCCCCGTCCGAGCGCGGCGGGATCGCGCATCACGTCCTCGACGTCTGGGACGTGACCGAGCCGGCCAGCGTGCGCGAGTACCAGCGGCTGGCCCGCGCCGCGATCGACGCGATCATGGCGCGCGGGCGCGTGCCGCTGCTGGTCGGCGGCTCCGGCCTGTACGTGCGCGCGGTCATCGACCACCTGGAGTTCCCCGGCACGGACCCGGGGATCCGCGCCCGCCTCGAGCGCCAGCTCGCCGAGGCCGGCCCGGCCGCGATGCACGCGCGGCTGGCCGCGGCCGACCCGGTGGCCGCGGCGGCGATCCTGCCGGGGAACGGCCGGCGCATCGTGCGCGCCCTGGAGGTGATCGAGCTGACCGGCCGGCCGTTCACCGCCACGCTCCCGCCGTACGCGGAGGTCCGCCCCGTCGTCCAGCTTGGCCTGGACGTTCCCCGGGCCGAGCTGGATCGCAGGATCGCCGAGCGAGTGGACCGGATGTGGCGGGACGGCCTGGTCGAGGAGGTCGCCCGGCTGATCGGCTCCGGCCCGCCGGGAACGGGCCTGCGCGCCGGGCGCACGGCGAGCCGGGCACTCGGCTACGCGCAGGTGCTGCGCTACCTGGACGGCGAGTGGACGCAGGAGGAGGCCCGCGCGCAGACCGTGCTGGCGACCCGGCGGTTCGCGCGGCGACAGGAATCGTGGTTCCGCCGCGACCCGAGGATCCGCTGGCTGCCCGCGGCTGGCCCGGTGCCCACCGAGGCCGCCCTGGAGGCGATCGGCGAATCCGCGCGCGCCGCCGGCCGGCCGGCGGCCGCGGGCAGGCCAGGCGGCGGCTGAGCAGAGCCGGCCGCTACGCTGGGGGGGCACTGCCGCACCCGAGCCGGGAGTGAGCCATGAGACGAGCCGCAGGCCTGGCCATCGACGTGGCCCTGGTGCTCGCGTTCGTCGTCATCGGGCGCGCCAGCCACCACGACGGGGTCAGCCTGGCAGGCGTGGCCAGCACCGCCTGGCCGTTCCTGGCGGGCCTGTCGGTCGGCGAGGCCGCGACCAGGGCCTGGCGCCGGCCGGCGGCGCTGATGCCGACCGGGGTAGGGGTGTGGGGCGCGACCGTGGCGCTCGGCCAGGCGCTCCGCGTGCTGGGCGGCCAGGGGACCGAGGCGGGCTTTGTGGTCGTCTCCGCCGCCTTCCTCGGCCTGTTCCTGCTCGGCTGGCGGCTGCTGGCGCTGATCCCCGCCCGGCGGATGCCCGCCTGACCACGGCCGCCCCGAGCCCGCCGCCCCGAGCCCGCCGCCCCGCGGCACCCGGGGCCACGCGCGCCCGGGTCATGCGGCGCCCGGGCCGCGCGCGCCCGGGCCGCGCGGCGGCCGCCCGCGGTGCGCGGGCCGCTAGCTAGCATCGGGGGATGCGGTTCGCCAAGGGGCATGGCACCGGGAACGACTTCGTCGTCCTGCCCGACCCGGACGGCAGGCTGGAGCTGACGCCAGGGCTGGTCCGCCGGCTCTGTGACCGGCACGAGGGAATCGGCGCCGACGGGGTGCTGCGCGCGGTCCGGGCGACGGCCGCCGGGCCGGGGGCCCTCGCGCCCGCCACGGCGGATCGGGGCCCGGAGTGGTTCATGGACTACCGCAACGCCGACGGCAGCGCCGCGGAGATGTGCGGCAACGGGATACGGGTGTTCGCCAGGTACCTGACCGAGCACGGGCTGGCCGAGGGCCCGCAGGTGGCGATCGCCACCCGGGCGGGCACGCGGCTGGTGCGGCAGTCGGCGGATGGCACGTTCAGCGTGGACATGGGGCCGGCCCGGGTCACCGGCGCCGGCTCGGCGGCCATCGGCGGCCGGCGGTGCGAGGGCGTGGCGGTCAGCGTCGGCAACCCGCACCTGGCATGCCTGGTGGACTGGCCGGTCGCCCATGCCGACCTGTCCGTTCCCCCCGTGGTGGACCCGGCGGCGTTCCCCGAGGGCGTCAACGTGGAGGTGGCGCGGCTGGCCGGGGACCATGTGATCGAGATGCGGGTCCATGAGCGGGGATCCGGGGAGACCCGGTCCTGCGGCACCGGGGCGGTGGCGGCGGCTGTGGCCGCCGCGGTGGCTGCCGGGGAGTGGCCGGGCGGCCGCCCAGCCCGGTGGCGGGTGCTCGTGCCCGGGGGCGAGCTGGCCGTCGTCCCGGGCCCGGACGCCAGCCTGCTGGCCGGCCCCGCCGTGATCGTGGCCGAGGGAAAGGTGAGCCCCGCATGGCTGGCTGCCGCGCTGGCCGCGGGGTGCTGACCGCGGACCTGGGACCCGGCCACGGCGCCCTCCGGCCGTGACCGTGACCTCCGGGTGCCGCAGCCGTCAGAGCAGGGAGCCGGCCGGCCGGCCGCGCAGCGAGGCGTCCAGGACCTCGGCCAGGTGCACGACCGGCAGGGGTGTGCCGGCCGAGGCGAGGGCGGAGGCGATCTGCAGGGCGCAGCCCGGATTGCTCGCCACCACCAGGCCCGCGCCGGTGGCCGCGACGGCCGCCGCCTTGCGCTCGCCGAGCTCGGCCGCCGCCTGTGGCTGGACGAGGTTGTAGATGCCGGCCGATCCGCAGCAGGTCCCCCCGTCGCCGACTTCGGCGAGCTGAAGGCCCGGGATCGCCCGCAGCAGCTCACGGGGCTGGCTGGTGATCCGCTGGGCGTGCGCGAGATGGCACGCGTCGTGGTAGGCGACGGTCAGGGCGAGAGGGTGCCGCGGGGCCGCCGGGCCGAGCGTGACCAGGAACT
>JAJPIV010000017.1 GCA_021324595.1 Actinomycetota bacterium
CTGTACAACTCGATCTACCGCTCCGACGACCAGCTCCTGGTGAACACGCACCTGTACGGGCTGACCGCCGCGCACGCCCCGGTGTGGCACTTCCGCAAGGTGGCCGGCGGCGAGGTCACGGCGGCGTATCTCGACAGCTTCGAACGGGTCTGGGAGACCGCCAGGCCCGTGCCGGAGGCTGAGCCGTGAACCGACGCATCGACTATTACGACGACCCGAACGCGCCCGCTGCCACAACGATCGTGCCCTCAGTCAACGTCGTGGTGACGAACGACGCGGGCGAGGTCCTGCTGATCCGCCGCTCTGACAATGACAACTGGGCCGTTCCCGGCGGCGCCGTCGATCTCGGCGAATCGGTCGCCAGTGCCGCCGTCCGGGAGACCAGGGAGGAAAGCGGAATCGACTGCGAGATCACCGGCCTGGTCGGCATCTACAGCGACCCCAGGCACGTGATCCTCTACACCAGCAACGGCGAGGCCCGGCAGGAGTTCTCGATCGTGCTCACCGCCCGGGCCACCGGCGGCAGCCCGGCACCCAGCAGCGAGACAACCGAGGTGCGGTGGGTGCCGCCCGGCCAGCTCGGCGGCTACCAGATGGACCGGTCGATGCGGATGCGCGTCGATCACTACCTGCAACGGCGCGCCAGCCCCTACATCGGCTGACCGGCAGCGGCGAGCGCAGGCAGGCGCACCGCAGGACACGCGGGCGCGCACAGTGCCAGCGCGCGCGCCACCCTCGACACGGCGGCGGTCAGCTCGGGAGCGGAGCGGGCGATGGACCGGCTGACGAGGTGGCCGGGGCCATACCGGCTGCGGATTTCCGCGATCCGGTCGCGCACCTCCATGTGCTGGCCGCCGGGGCCTGTCGTCATGTCAGCGTAGATCAGCGCGTCGGCCAGGCGCGGTGGCGCAGGCCGGAACTCCCGTGCCAGGACAGCGCCGAGGCCGCGTTCGTCCGCCTCGGCCTGGGCGCACGAGTGATGGGCCACCAGGCGGCACAGCAGCGGCTCAGCGCGGGCGGCATCGCACAGGTACCGGGCGCCGTCGAGCGGATGGAACCCGGTGTCGCAGAGCCGGGGCGCGTACCCGATGTCGTGCAGCCACGCAGCGGCTTCGGCGAGGTCAGCGTCCGCGCCGAGCACGGGGGCGAGCCCGCGGGCCGCCGCGGCGACGCCTTGAGTGTGTGCCCAGCGGCGCGGCAGCGGAATCTCCAGCAAGTCCCGGGCCACCTCTTCGGCCCACGCGGCAAGTTCCATGACCTGAACGGTAGCCGGGCGCGCCCGGGACGTTCACGGACCCGGCTGGGCCGTCTTGGACGTCTCGCGGCTGTCCGGGTGGGCCGGGCTGTCGAACCGCCCGGCCTTCACCCCGGCGAGGAACTCCGCCCACTCGGCCGCCGAGAAGTGCAGCACCTCACCACGCGGGTACCGGTCGTCGAACAAGTCCACGGCCCCGCCCTGGGCGCCGCAGGCGACGGCGACGACGGTCACGGCCGCTCCGCCACGGCGTGCGGCGCGGCGAGCACGCGGGCAATCGTGGCGGCAGCAGCGCCTGGCTCCCCGATGGGGGCGATGCGCTCGGCCCACGACCACCAGAACCACACCGCACCGTCCGGCGCGAGAGCCGCGTACACCTGCTCCGACAGCCGTGACGCCGCGCTGTTGACGACATCCACGGACGGGTAGCGCCCGTATGGCGTGATCTTCGTCGTGAAGCCGCGGTCTTTCAGGTCTGCGGCGAGAGCCTCCAGCTGGCCGAGCACCTGGGGTGAGGCCGCCGTCTCGGGCATGGGCATCTTTCGTCCTTCCGCACTGGGAGGTGATGGCAGCCAGGCGGGACGGGCCCGCCCTGCGGCTGACGAGCCTCGCCGATCGGGCCGGATTTCTGTACCGCAGAAAGGGACGACTAGGGACTTCTTCTGTTAGCGTGGGCGGTGGCCTCGGGTTCTTCGGAGGTGCCGGCTTGAACGACCTGCTGCGCCGCGCCCTGTTCCGCGCCCGCCTCAGCGAGGAAGACATCGCCGCGCACCTCGGCGTGGACCCCAAGACCGTGCGGCGCTGGATCGACGGGCGCATCCCCTACCCGCGGCACCGGTGGGCGCTGGCCGGCCTGCTGCGCGCCGACGAGCACGAACTGTGGCCCGAACTCGCCCCGGCGCAGGCCGCCGTGCAGCCGGGCGAGGTCGTGGCCGTGTACCCGCACCGGTGGTCGGTGTCGCGCGAGGCATGGCACCGGCTCTTCGGCAATGCGCGCCGCGAGATCGCCATCCTCGCCTACAGCGGGCTGTTTCTCGCCGAAGATGCCGGCCTGATCAGCGTCCTGTCGGCAAGGGCCAGCGCCGGGGTGGACATCAGGATCGCGCTCGGCGACCCCGGCTCCCCGCGCGCCGCCGAGCGCGGTACCCAGGAGGGCATCGGCGACGCGATGGCCGCGAAGATCCGCAACGCGCTGGCGCTGTACCGCCCGCTACGCGAAGCCGGGCACGCCGCAATCAGGCTGCACCGCACCGTACTGTACAACTCGATCTACCGCGCCGACGACGAGATGCTCGTCAACCAGCACGCCTACGGCATCCCCGCCGCCAACGCGCCGGTCTTCCACCTCCGCCGGGCCCCAGACAGCGACATGTTCGACAACTACCTCGCCAGCTTCGAGCGCGTGTGGTCACGGTCGGCGGCACCACGCTGACGAACCCACCCCGGTCGAGGGCACCCTGGCTGTCGGTCAGCCGCGATCACGCAGATATAGCACGCAACGGGCTAGGTGTTCTGTCCATGGACGTTGGTGACAGCGACACAGGCTGGATGATCTTGAATAGGTGAGGGCCTCCGGGTTCGGTGTGGATCACCACATCTGCACGCGAGCCCTGGGAGGTCCTCATGGTCCACCGTAATGCCCCGCTGAGTGAGACCGGGCGGCTGCGCCTGGCCCGGTGCGTCGCAGAAGATGGCTGGCCGCTGCGGCGGGCGGCGGAACGGTTCCGGGTCTCGCACTCGACCGCGGACCGGTGGGCACGCCGTTACCGCCAAGACGGTGCGGCGGGGATGGCTGACCGGTCTTCCCGGCCGCATGCCAGCCCGGCCCGGACGCCGGTGCGGACGGAGACGGCCGCCCGGCAAGGCGGCCATGATCACCCTCCCTATCCGCGCGGCCTCTTAGGTGGCATATCTCACACTCTAGGGCGAGATGATGCTCTGTCACGGGCGGTACTCCACAGGAGCGTCGCGCTGCGACAGAATGTCGGTGGGTGGCGGGAGGATGACGCTCGGCAGGCAGGCGGCCCAGTCACCTTCCGAGGAGCCATCCATGAGCGATCTCATCCCCAACGTCGGTGCCGGCGCGATCCTTGAGCAGACACTGCTTGCCGACGACCGGGCGATCCGGATCGGCGCCATCCAGACCCTGGACTACGACCGCGCGGTCGTGATCACCCATGACAAGTGGAAGGAAGCGGTCGGCGGCATCCCGCAGTTCGCGTTCCTGTTGGCCACCGCACGGGAGATCGGGTCAGGCGGTGGGGACGACGATGAGGTGTTGCTGTTGCGGGTGGAGGGAACTGCGCCGCTGTCCCTGGAACGGGACCTGCAGGCCGTCCGGGAGGAGTCGCTTCGGGACGCCCTCTCCAGAAGGGATGATCCATCCCCATCCGTGATCCTGGACGTCGACCTTGATCCCTTCACCAAGAACCGGGTGTCATTCACTGGCCTGGACTGCCGGATCATCGGAACGTTCTACGAGGACAGCCGGGACGGAAAGGTGGCCCTCGAATTCGGGCATGACGTCGACAACTTCTACGCCACCGTCACGTACCGGGTCTTCAAGCCAACCGGCGACGGCCTGAGCGCGATCGCTTCCTACATCAAGCCCACCGACGACCCTGTGGAAATGGTGCGGATCGGGGCCGTCCGCTACTCCTCCACTCGGCGCCGCACCATGCGTGCCAAGCAGGCCGA
>JAJPIV010000027.1 GCA_021324595.1 Actinomycetota bacterium
AACCCGCCACCCGCGAACCAGGCCCCACGCCCCCCGGCACACCCGCACCCGCCACCACCAGCCATCACCCCCCAAGCCAGCCCATGCGCCGCCACCACGCGGGAGCGGGGTCGCCCATCGATTATCCGTTTCCGCCGGACCAGCCCGCAATGACCGGCACGTGATGCGACGGATCCAGCCGGAACGCGCGGCCGTCCTGCATTGAAGCGGCAGCCGCGCCGACAGGGCGCCGGAAATGCACGGCCTGGCACCGCTGCCATCTCATTGATGCTGGAATGGCATGAAGCCGGCTGGCGGTTCGCGCAGCGGCCGGGCGCGGCACACGTCACGACCGCCCGCCGGCACTCGGGTGAACAGGCATTTCACCCGCTGGCGGGTTCGATTCAGCCGCGCGAATCGGGTCGCACGGAGCATCGGAGCGGTACCCGGGCCGGCGAGCTTGGCTCTAGGCTTGCCTCATGACGCCAGAGTCCGCCCATTCGCCCGCACTTCCGGCGTTGCTCGTCCGCACGCCCGACGCGGAGCGATCGCTGCCAGCCGGCCGGACCTACTACGTCGGCCGGGATCCCCAGTCCGACATCGTCGTCAACGACTCCCGCGTGTCGTGGCGGCACGCGATCCTGCGGCAGGACGGACCGACATGGCTGTTTGAGGACATCGGGTCGACCAATGGGTCCTTCCAGGGACGCAGCCGCGTGCGGCGCGTGCCGATCACCGGAGCCTGCGCCGTGCGGCTCGGCCATCCCGACGACGGCCCGGCCGTCTCGTTCTCCGTTGCCGGGCCGCACGGCGGCGGCGCGCCCCCGGGCGGCCCGCCGCCGACCAGGTTCGCCGGGGTGCCGGGCGCTTCGCCCGCCGCTCCCCACGTCTCGCCCGCTGCGATGCCTGGCGGGGCTGCCCGGCCTCCCGCGCATCCCGCCGTGCCGCGGCTTCCCGCTGACGGCGGCGGGGCGGCGCCCGGCGGCGGGCACCGCGACCGGGCGGTCCCCGCGCCCAGGCTGAGCATGGAGCGGATGCCGAGCGCGGTCATGCGGCTGCCCCAGACCGTGCTGCGCATCGGCCGCGCCACCGACAACCAGGTCGTGGTCTCCGACCTGTCGGTCTCCCGTTACCACGCCGAGCTGCGCCGCGACCCCCGCGGCGGCTACGTGATCGTCGACCTGAACAGCCACAACGGCACGTTCGTCAACGGCCAGCGAGTCGTCTCCGCGCCGGTCACCGAGGCCGACGTGATCGCCATAGGCCCGGCGACGTTCCGGCTCGTGGGCGAGGAACTGCAGGAGTTCCTCGACACCGGCGACATCTCCTTCATCGCGAACGACCTGACCGTCACGCTGCCCAGCGGCCGGGTGCTGCTCGACCACGTCAGCTTCCCCCTCGGGGAGCGCTGCCTGATGGGGGTGATCGGCCCGAGCGGCGCCGGCAAGTCCACCCTCCTCGGCGCGCTGACCGGGATCAACCCGGCGAACGGCGGGACGGTCCTTTACGACGGCCGTGACCTGTACACGCACTACGCCGAGCTGCGCCACCGGATCGGGCTGGTCCCGCAGGAGAACATCCTGCACACCCAGCTGGCCGCGCGGCGGGCGCTCGGCTACGCGGCCGAGCTGCGGTTCCCCAGGGACACCAGCAAGGCCGAGCGCGACCAGCGGATCACCGAGGTGCTCGCCGAGCTCGCGCTGACCAGCCACGCCGGCACCAAGGTGGCGGCCATGTCCGGCGGGCAGCAGAAGCGGGTGAACGTGGCGCTGGAGCTGCTCACCAAGCCATCCCTGCTCTTCCTCGACGAGCCGACCTCCGGCCTGGACCCGGGCCTGGACAAGTCGGTCATGGAGCTGTGCGCCGACCTGGCCCACGACGGCCGCACGGTGATCGTCGTCACCCACTCCGTCCTCCACCTGGACGTGTGCGACCGGCTGCTCGTGCTCGTCCCCGGCGGCAAGATCGCCTACTTCGGCGCGCCCAGGGACGGCCTGAAGTACTTCGGCAAGCCCGGCTGGGCAGAGGTATTCCAGGCGTTCGACGCCGAGCCGAACCGCGACTGGGCGGGCGAGTACCGCAGGTCGCCCTACTTCCAGCAGTACGTCGTCGCGGGCATGGCGGGCGCGGCGGCGGTGGGCGCCCGGCCGCCCCGGCCGGCGCAGGCCGCGGCTCCCAGGCCGAGCAACCGGCTCGCGCAGACCAGCACGCTCATCCGCCGGTACACGGCGGTGATCGCCTCCGACCGCGGCCTGCTGGCCCTGCTGGTCGGCTCGGTGATCGCCCTCGGCGCGCTCGCGCAGTTCTTCCCGCTGCGCAGGTTCGATGGCGGGCCGCCGCCGGCCCTGAAGCCCAATGTCAACGCCACCCCCGAGCTGCTCATCCTGATCCTGTGCGCCAGCTTCGCCGGCGCTCTGAACTCCGTCCGCGAGCTGGTCAAGGAGCGGCCGATCTTCGCCCGCGAGCGGGCCGCCGGGCTGTCCACCGGCGCGTACCTGGCGTCCAAGCTCGTCGTGCTCGGGGTGATCAGCGGGCTCCAGGCGCTCCTGCTCGTGGCCATCGGGCTGGCGGGCAAGATGTTCCCGGCGCCCGCGCTCGTCCTGCCGAACCCGCTGCTGGCGATCGCCGTCACCACCGCGCTCGTCGCGGTGGTCTCGATGGTGATCGGCCTGCTGATCTCCTCCGCGGTCAGCAAGAGCGAGCAGGCGATGCCGCTGGTCTTCGTGATCGTGATGCTGCAGGTGGTGACGACCGGCGGGCTGCTGGCGGTCAACAAGCCGGGCCTGGCACAGCTGGCCTGGCTCACCCCGTCGCGCTGGGGCTTCGCCGCCGCGGCGGCCACCGTCAACCTGAACTACATCAGCGGCGGGCCGCAGGCGCGGGTTGCGGACGCGCTGTGGAATCACACCGCGCACAACTGGCTGCTGTGCGTCGCGGCGATGGCGGGCCTGTTCGTGCTCTACTCGCTGCTCACCTGGTGGCGGCTGGCCAGGCTCGGGCCGCTCAAGCGCGGTTAGGCCGGGGCGGCGGGAGGGTTCCCGCCGCCCCGGCCCGCTCCCCGCCCGGGCTACCCCGGGAACGCGAAACCGAGGTCGAACGGCCTCGGGTACGGCGGCGGCTGGTACCGCGTGAAGGCCGGCGCCGCGGGCACCACACTGCCGTTGCTGACGAAGATGTTGTACCGCGGCCCCAGCTTCGCCGCCGCCGCGTTCATGGCGCCGGGGCGCAGCGCAGCGTCAGTCCAGTGACCGGTGGCGATCCGGCGCAGCAGCGCCCGCACCGCCGTGATCGTCTCCGCCGGCGTGAACGCGCAGTGCCCGGCGCGGGCGACGAAGACCTGGCGGAGCAGGAAGGCGCGTCCGGCCCGGCGGACCACGCTCGCGTAGGCCCGCTCGTTCTCCGGGATCACCAGCCCGTCCCCGGTGGTGTGCATGGAAAGCACCGGCACCGTGATCTTGCCGTTGAAGCTGATGTTCCGCGCCAGGTAGGCCACGGCGGACGGATTGGCCGCGATCCGGCTCGCCCGGTTGAGCGTGCGCAGGTCGGCCCGCAGGCTCAGCCCGGCCGCGTGGTAGAGGGCGATCACCTCGCGCAGGTCGGCGGACCTGGCGAGCTGGCGGACGTAGTCCACCCCGGTATTCCAGGACGGGTTGCCGCCGGCGCGCGCCTCGAGCTCGGCGCGGAAGGCGAAGATGAACGGGAAGTCCACCTTGGTCTCCCACAGGTACTGGTTCGCCTCCTGCGCGGAGTAGTCCGTCGCGGCGGGCTGCGGCGACAGGGGAGTGAACCAGCCGGGGGTGTCACCGAGCGCGGCCGCCAGCGCCAGCCTGGCGCGCCCCGCCGCGGTCCCCTGGGCGGCGGCGGCCACCGCCTCGGCGCCCTGGAGGTTGGCCGCCGGGTTGGTGATCCCGGTCACCTGCACCGACGGGTCGAGAAGCTGCTGGAACGCGAAGGCCGCGTCGAGCGCGGTGTTCCAGGTCGCCACCCCGCCGGAGAGCACCCCGCACATCGGCAGCGCGGCGGTGAACCTGTCCGGGTACCGCTGGATCAGGCCGGCGGTGATGATCCCGCCGAGAGAGTGCCCCCAGGCGATCGTCCGCCTGGGATGCCCGACCAGCTTGCCGAACACGCCCAGCGTCGCGACCTGGTCGGGCAGCGCCTGGGCGATCGCCCATCCGGTGCTCGCGTAGGAGGAGCCGGCGAGCGCGAAGCCGTGCGTGAGCAGCCATCCGCCGGTGACCGGGTCGCCGACGTCCTGGGCCGGGTTCGCCGCGCCGGGCTCGACGTACCCGTGGCTGTACAGGAACAGCGTGCGGTTCCAGTGCGGGGGAACCTCGATCAGGTAGGTGGCGCCGTCGGCGAGCGAGCCGCACAGCACGGTGTCGCCGGCGACGATCGGAGCCGGGCAGGCGGCCGCCGAGGCGGGCGCCACGGCGGGCGCGAACGCGGACAGGCCGCCGAGCGCGAGCGCTCCGGCCAGGATCGCGGTGAGTCTCCTGAGTTTCCGCATGCACCTGGCTTATCACGGTCTGCCCGGACCCGGAAGGGAATGGCACGCGGGAATGCCGCCTCAGGCCTTAGCCGCAGTCTGGCCGCAGCCGGGCCGGCCCGGCTAGAGCCGCTTGGCCTCGACGATGCGGCGCAGGAACCGGCGGGTCCGCTCGTCCTGCGGCGCGGTGAACAGCTCGCCCGGAGGGGCCTGCTCGATGATCCGCCCCTCCTCCAGGAAGCAGACCCGGCTGGCGGTCTCGCGGGCGAAGCCCATCTCATGAGTGGCGATCAGCATGGTCATCCCGCCCGCCGCCAGCTCGCCGATGACCTCCAGCACCTCGGCGACGAGCTCGGGGTCGAGCGCGCTGGTCACCTCGTCGAGGAGCATGATCCGGGGCCGCATGGCGAGCGCCCGGACGATCGCGACCCGCTGCTGCTGGCCGCCGGAGAGCCGGTCCGGGTAGTCGTCGCGCTTGTCCAGCAGGCCGAACCGGCTCAGCAGCCCCCGCGCCTCCTCCTCCGCCTGGGCGCGCGGCTGCCCGAGGACCTTCATCGGGGCGAGGGTGATGTTGCGCAGCACGGTCATGTGCGGGAACAGGTTGAACGACTGGAACACGATGCCGATCTGGCGCCGCACCTTGTTCGCGTCGATGCCGGGGCCGGTGATCTCATGGCCGAACAGGCTGATCCGGCCGCCGTCGATCGGCTCCAGCAGGTTGACGCAGCGCAGCAGCGTGGACTTGCCCGATCCGGAGGCTCCGATCAGGCAGATCACCTCGTGGGTGGCCACGGACAGGCTGACCCCTCGCAGCACGTGGTTGCCGTCGAACGACTTGTGCAGGTCGGTGATCTCCAGCGCCACGCCGCCCGCCTCCGCGGCCGTCTCCCCGGTCACGCCGCTACCCTGGTCACGCCGCCACCCAGGCGAGGCGGCGCCGGCGGTCCCGCTCGATCAGGCGGTCGGTGAACCTGGCCAGCGGGATCGTCAGGACCAGGAAGAGGATCGCCGCGACGGTGAAGCTGGAGAAGTTGAACGTCAGCGAGCTGTAGATGTTCGCGGCCTGGTTCGCCTCGATCACGCCGAGCACGCCGACCAGCGCGGTGTCCTTCTGCAGGCTGATGAAGTCGTTGAGCAGCGGCGGTATGACGTTCCGCACCGCCTGTGGCAAGATCACGTACCTGAGCGCGGCGCGCTGGGACAGGCCGAGCGAGCGGGCCGCGGCGACCTGGCTGCGGTGCACCGAGTTCAGCCCGGCCCGGTACACCTCCGAGACGTACGCCGAGTAGGACAGCACCAGCGCGGCCACGCCGTAGACCACGTCGTGCTGGTAGGAGATCACCGGCAGGTACAGCCCGGGAACGCCAAGGCCCAGGGCGAAGACGACGAGGATCAGCGGGACGCCGCGGAAGAAGTCGACATACCCGGTGGCCAGCAGCCGGATCGGGAACAGCGCCGGGTGCGCCGACTGCCGGATCAAGGCGATGAACAAGGCGAACGCCAGGATCAGGATCTCGGCCACGAGGAACATCCGGATGTTCAGCCAGATCGCGGCGCCCACGGAGTACAGGCCCTTCCTCGGCTCGCCGACGAAGGACTGCCACATGTCGCGGGGGTAGAAGAACGCGTGCGCGACCGTACGCGCCCCCGGGGCGAGCGCGAAGACGGCCACGATGACCGCGAGCACGGCCACCGTGCTGACCGTGGAGATGACGGTCGCCCGTCGCCCGCCGCCGGACAGCAGCCGCGGCCCGCGGCCGGCCGCGCCGAAGCCGCCAGCGATCACCGGGACGCGCCCGCCGTCACGGCGCGATCGTGGGGAACTTCAGGTAGATCCCCAGGTACTGCTTCTGCAGAGCGGCGAGCGTGCCGTTGGCCTTCAGCGCCGCGATGGCCCTGTTCACGCAGGTCACCAGCGGGTTTCCCTTGGCGAAGACCAGGCCGTAGTGCTCGCCGGTGGACGGGAACTGGGCGACCAGCACCGCGTGCTTGATCTGGGCCGTCGCCATGTACTGCCCGTCGGGGGTGTCGACGACGATCGCGTCCACCCGGTGCGCCTCCAATGCGGCCGCCGCTTCGGCGAGCGTGTTGAAGACCTTCGGCGTCTGCACCGGGCGGATGTGCTCGTCGATGTAGGCCAGGCCGGTGGTGCCGATCTGGTCACCGTACAGGTACGTCCGCAGCTGGGCCGGGGAGTGCCTGGTGACGATCGGCGTCCCCTTCAGCGCGACGATCGCCTGCTGCACGTCGTAGTAGCTGGCTGAGAACGTGACCGCCTGGGCCCGCTGCGGCGTGTAGGAGATCTCGTTGATGTCGAAGTCGAACGGCTTGGGCCCGGGGCCGTAGGAGCTGTTGAACGACTCGTGGACCCACACGACCTGGTGCCTCGCGAAGCCGAGCTGACGGGCGATCGCGTAGGCGACGGCGCTCTCGTATCCCTTGCCGTTGGCCGGGTCGTTGTTCTCGAACCAGGGGGTGTACGCCGGGTTGTCGGTCGCCACGGTCAGCACGCCGGGCCGGTACAGCAGGTGCGAGATCGCCGCCCTGGTGCAGCTGGCCGCCGGGGCGCTCGGGCTGGCGGCCCCGCCGCCGGGAGAGCTCCCGCACGCCGCCAGGCCGCCGGAGATCACGATTGCCGCCGATGCCGCGGTCAGGAAGCGCCGCATGCCGCCCACCCCCAGAGTGCTCGCCACGCCACCGGGAACCTCCCCGGGGCCTCTACCATCACAGTGTCGCGCCTGCCACCTCACCGGACGATACCCGTCAGAACACGCGCCCGGTGACGATGGCCCCGGGCGCCGCGCCCGGCCGGCCTGGCGGCCGCCCGGGCGTGCCCGCGTTCACCCGTAGTAGTTGCCGCCCTCGATGTAGATCGGCGTGCCGTGCCTGGGGCCGATGCGAATCAGCGTGTGCAGGATGTCGGCCACGTCCATCGGGATGCGCACGCAGCCGTGCGAGGCCGGGTTGAGCGGCACGCCGTTCTCGCCGAAGGTCGCGGTGGGGTTCGGCTCGCCGTGGATCGCGTACGCCCCGTCCGGGGTGAACACGACCGGGTTGTACATGCACCCGAGGCCGCCGCAGACCCAGCCGCGGACGAACCTGAGCGCCCGGTGCTTGCCGTCCGGCGTGATCCAGCCGCTGCCGTCTGACCGGTAGTACTTCGCCGTGGACGTGTGGCTGATCAGGATGACCTTGCCGCGCCGGTAGACCACGAGAACCTGGATGTTCTTGTTGATCTCCACGCGCCAGCCTGGTCCGTGCGGCCTGAGCACCTTCGGCAGCCTCGGGTGGAGGAGCTGCCGCTGCATCGCCGGCCCGACGATGTCGGGGTTCGGCGGGATCACCTTGCCGGTCTGGACCTCCTTGAAGGCCCAGACCGCCTCCATGGTCGCCCAGCCGAAATGGCCGTCGATCCTTCCCGGGTAGTAGTGGAGGACGCTGAGCCGCCGCTGCAGAGCCCGCACCGCGGGGCCGCTCATGCCCAGCCGAAGCGTCATGCGGGCGGGCACGTAGGCCGCCCCGGCGGAACGCGCGATCGCCGACGCTGGCCGCGCGGCCGCGCCCGGCGCGGCGCCCGCCGTGCCTGCCTGGGCGAGCACCATCGCCCCGGCCGCCGCCGCGGCGCCGAGGGCGGCCAGCCATGACCGTGCTGGATGACCCATCTGAGCTGCTCCCGTCCGTGCCGCGGATGCGCGCTTGCGCCCATGTCAGCCGGATTGGCTGGCGCATCCCGTTCAGCCAATCATCGCAGTGTATGGACGCGCCGGGCCAGCCGGAGGTTGGCGCCCGGCGGGCCGGAGCTCCCCCCGGGCCGCCGCGCCCCGCGGCCGGCGCTGGCCCGCGCCAGGCCGTGCCGGCCGCGCCGAGGCCATCGCGTTGCCGCCGCGATGGCATTCCTTGACGCCGCGCGGGGAATCAGCCGGTCAGCGGTCGGGACCTGACGCAGCCCCGGGAGGGTCGTGAGCACGGTAATGGCAGACGCGCTGCCCGACGCTGACACCGTCCACGCGCTCCTTGACGCGCTTGCCGCCAGGCTCGGGCTGAGGCTGGTGATCGGGAGGAACGGGCGCGCCGCCCTCACCGGGCCCGACGGCTCGCGGGTGAAGACGTGGCAGGAGAACCACCCTTACCCGGAGCGGCTCGGCAAGAGGGAGTACGCCCTCGTCCTGCGGCCGCTCCAGATCGAGCTGCTCAAGCTGCAGCGCTCGGTGAAGTCCCGCGGCGACCGGGTGCTGCTGATCTTCGAGGGCCGGGACGCGGCGGGCAAGGGCGGCGCGATCCGCCGGTTCACCGAGCACCTGAACCCCCGCGGCATCCGCGTGGTCGCCCTGGACCGCCCGGCCGAGCACGAGCGGGGCGAGAACTACCTCAGCCGCTACCTGCCGCACCTGCCGGCGCCGGGCGAGATTGCGCTGTTCGACCGGTCCTGGTACAACCGCGCCGGGGTGGAGCAGGTGATGGGCTTCTGCGCCCCCGCCGAGTACGACGCGTTCCTGCGGGAGGTTCCCGCCTTCGAGCGGCGGCTCGCCGAGGACGGCATCACCGTGGTGAAGTTCTGGTTCTCCGTCACCCGGGCCGAGCAGCTTCGGCGCGTCGCGGACCGGCACGCCGACCCGGTGAAGCGCTGGAAGCTGAGCGCAGTCGACCTGGCTTCGCTGGGCAGGTGGGCCGAGTACACCGCGGCGAAGGAGGCCATGTTCGCCCGCACCGACGCGCCGTGCGCCCGCTGGGTCGTGGTCAAGGGGAACGACAAGAGGCGGGCCCGGGTCGAGGCGATGCGCTACGTGCTCTCGCTGCTGGGCTACGACGACAAGCGGCCGGACGTGGTCGGCCGTCCCGATCCGCTCATCGTAGGGCCGGTCAGCGATCTTCCCGGCCTCATGGCCGAGGAGGCGCCGGCCACCCCCGCGCTCGCCGCTCAGCTGCCCGCCCTGCCCGCGGCAACCTCGCCCGCCGCGGCGACCGCTCGCGCCGCGGCCACCTGGTAGAGGGCGATCCCGGCGGCGACGGCCGCGTTCAGCGACTCGGTGCCGGTGATCGGGATCCGCGCCAGCGTGTCGCACGCCCGCCTGACCAGCCTGGACAGGCCCCTGCCCTCGGATCCGATCACCAGCACGAGCGGCTCGGTGGCCAGCGGCAGCCGGGCGATGTCGTCCGCGCCGGCGGGGTCCAGGCCGACGATGAACAGGCCCTGCCGCGCATAGCCAGCCAGGGCGCCCGCCAGGTTGGGCGCCCGGGCGACCGGGACCTTGGCCAGCGCCCCGGCCGAGGCCTTCCACGCGCCCGCGGTGACCCCCGCGCTGCGGCGTGCCGGGATCAGCACGCCGTCCCCGCCGAACGCCGCCACCGACCTGGCCACCGCGCCGAGGTTGCGCGGGTCGGTGATCCCGTCGAGGGCCACGATGAGCGGCGCATGGCGCCCCCGGGCACCGGGCAGATCGTCCGGGTGGGCGTATGAATATGGCCTGATCCGCAGCGCGATGCCCTGATGGACCGCGCCGCCGGTGAGCCGGTCCAGCCCCGCCCGGCCCGCCTCCACCACGGGGATGCCGCCATCGGCGGCGAGCCTGACCGCCTCCCCGATCCGGTCGTCGGCATCAAGTCCCGTCCCGAGGTGAAGCGCGAGCGCGGGAACCGCCGCGCGGAGCGACTCGAGGACGGCGTTGCGGCCGGCTACCACCTCTGCCGCGTCCCCGGCTCCCCGGGCGGCGGCGCCGCCCCTCGGACCCGGCGCGCCGCCCGCGCGATGGTCAGTGCCGGCTCCACGGTCGGCGCCGGTGCCCGGGCCACCGCCGGCACGCCTGCCGGCGCCGGCGCCCGGGCCACCGCCGGCATCCTTCCCCGCCGAGGCGCGGGCCGCCGCGCGGCGCTGGGCAGGGTGCCCGGGCCGCAGCTCGGCCGGCGGGGTGGGGCCCTTGCCCTCCAGCCGGCGCCGGCCGCGTCCGCCGGTCCCCGTACGGCGCCTGCCCGGCGCGGCCCGCGCGCCGCCCGCGGCGGCGCTCACCGTTCCAGCTCCCATCGCGTGCCAGCCGGGGTGTCCTCGACCACGATCCCGGCGGCGTGCAACCGCCTCCTGATCGCGTCGGCGGTCGCGTAGTCCCTGCGCTCGCGGGCCGCCTGGCGCTGCTCGAGCACGACGCCGACCAGGGCATCGACGACCTCGCGAAGCCCCGCCTCGGCGCCGGAGGCGAACGGCGCGGCGAACGGGTCGAGGCCGAGCACGGACAGCATCGCCCGGACGGACCGGTACTGCTTGGCCGTGCCCGCCAGGTCGCCGGCGGCCAGGGCCGAGTTGCCGTCCCTGACCGACTCGTGCACGACCGCGAGGGCCTGCGGCACGCCAAGATCATCGTCAAGCGCGGCTGCGAACGCGGCCGGCAGGCTGCTCGCGGCCGGGAGCGCGGCAGCAGCGGCCCCGGCACCCGCGGGTCCCGCCCCGGCCGCCGGGTGGCCCGGGCCGGCCGGCCGCTGCCGGTCGCCCGGCAGGTGGTCCGCGCTGCCCGCCGCGGCGTCCGCCTCGGCGTGCGGGCGCGCCCGGGACAGGAAGCTCTCGATCCGGCGGAACGCAGCCGCCGCCTCGCCGAGCGCCTCGGGCGAGTACTCGATGTCGGACCGGTAGTGCGCCTGGCCGAGGTAGTACCGCAACTCGACCGGGCGCACCCGGGTGAGCAGGGCATCCACCAGCAGGGAGTTCCCGAGCGACTTGCTCATCTTCTCGCCGCCGAGCCTGACCAGGCCGTTGTGCATCCAGTACCGGGCGAAGGCGTCTCCCGCCGCGCGGGACTGCGCGAGCTCGTTCTCATGGTGGGGGAAGACCAGGTCGAGCCCGCCGCCGTGGATGTCGAAGACCGGCCCCAGGTACTTGGTCGCCATCGCCGAGCACTCCAGGTGCCAGCCCGGCCGGCCCGGGCCCCAGGGGGTCTCCCATGCGGGCTCGCCGGGCTTGAACCCCTTCCAGAGCGCGAAGTCGCGCGGGTCGCGCTTGGCGCCCCCGTCCTCGGTGTCCTCGGCTGCCCGCATATGGTCCAGCCGCTGGCCGGAGAGCGCGCCGTACCCGCCGAAGGACCTGACGTCGAAGTAAACGTCACCGCCCGCTGCGTAGGCGTGCCCGGACTCGATCAGCCGGCGGATCAGCACGATCATCTCCGGCACGTGCCCGGTGGCCCTCGGCTCCACGTCAGGCGGCAGGCATCCGAGCGAGTCGTAGGCGCGGGTGAACGCGCGCTGGTTCCTCTCGGCGACCGCCCACCACGCGCTGCCCTCTGCCCCCGCAACCCGCAGGATCTTGTCGTCGATGTCGGTGACGTTCCGGCAGAACGTCACGTCGAACCCGCTCGCCCTCAGCCAGCGGACCACGATGTCGAAGCTGACCCCGGAGCGGATGTGGCCGATGTGCGGCGGCGCCTGGACGGTCGCGCCGCACAGGTACAGGCCGACCTTGCCCGGGGTGACCGGCCGGAACTCGCGGACCGAGCGGGCCGCGGTGTCGTACAGGCGGAGCGTCACCTGTCAAGGCTATGGGATGCGCGGCCCGGATGCTGCCCGCGTGCGGCCTCAGCCGGAGCGTTCTCGCAGCGCCCGGGCCCATGACCAGGCGTACTCGGGGTCCTCGGCGACCGCGGCCGCCTCGGCGAGCAGCAGCGGGCGGAAGGTGTCGATCATCACCGCCGTCTCGTCGGTGGTGGTGCGCCCCGCCTCGACCGCCCGGATGACCGCCTCGGCCGCCCCGGGGGCCGGGCCGTGGGTGAAGCCCGAAGGGTGCAGGGTGATCGAGCCGACATCGACGCCCGAGCCGCTGCGCGCCGAGTAGTCGCCCGCCGCGTAGAACATCATCTCGTCGGAGTCCACGTTGTGGTGGTTGTACGGGATGGGGACGGCGCCGGGGTCGAAGTCGAGGGGCCGGGGGCAGAACGAGCAGATCACGAAGTTCGGCCCCTCGAACGTCTGGTGGACCGGCGGCGGCGCGTGGGTGCGCTTCACGATCGGCTCGAAGTCGCCGATGCTGAGCGCATACGGGTAGCAGCACCCGTCCCAGCCGACCACGTCGAACGGATGGCGGGCGTAGGTCAGCCGGGTCAGGCCGACCCGGCTCCGCACGACGACCGGCACGTCCTCGCCGTCGGCGAGGAGCGGCCCGGCCGGGCCGCGCAGGTCGCGCTCGCAGTACGGCGCGTGCTCCAGGAACTGGCCGGTCGGCGACAGGTAGCGCCTGGGCGGCCGGATGTGCCCGCGCGCCTCGATGACCAGCGCCCGCACCTGGCCGGCCGGGATCCAGCGGTGGATGGTCCCGCGCGGCACGATGACGTAGTCGCCGGCCCTCGCGTCGAGGGCGCCGTACACGGACTCGAACCGGGCCGACCCGGCGTGCACGTAGATCGCCTCGTCACTGGTTGAGTTCCGGTACAGGTCGGACGGGGAGTCGGCGGCGGCGAACGAGATCCGCACGTCGTCGTTGCCCATGAGCGGCTGCCTGCTCAGCACCAGGTCGCCGCCCGCGGGCAGGTCGGCGGTCCGGTAGTGGCGCGGCAGCAGCGGCTGGTTCGGGACGAGCGGCGCCTCGCCGCTGACGTCAGCGAGCGTCTCGCTCTTCACGATCGCGGTGGGCGGGTGCACGTGGTACAGCAGCGACGAATCCGACGAGAATCCCTCCTCGCCCATCAGCTCCTCGGCGTACAGCCCGCCGTCCGGACGGCGGAAGCGGGTGTGACGCTTTCTGGGAATCTCCCCGATCGCCCGGTAGTACGGCATATCGTCTCCCTGCTGCGGGACTGCCCGCCCGGGGCCTGGCCGCGTGGCCTGGCTGTCGGCTACCTTCCCCGACTATAGGACGAAGGGCCGCGGCGGGCCCCGGCCGCAGCCGGGCGGCGGCACCATCTGGCGGGCGGCGGCACCATCTGGCGGGCGGCGGCACCATCTGGCGGGCGGCGCCCCCGGCGACCGGCCAGGGTGAACGGGCCGCTCGCCCGCCCGTCGGCACCGGACGGAAGGATCAGGGATCTCCATGCGAAGCAGGGGCCGCGCCGGCCCGGCCGCCGCGCCGGCCCGGCGGGATGACCCGGCGCCGGCGGGGCCGGCCGAGCCCGGTTACGGCGCGGGGCGAGTGGCGCGCTCCCTGGCGCTCGGGGTGGTCTCGGCCGGGCTGATCACGCTGGTCGCAGCCGCGTGCGCGCTTTCCTACCCGGGCCTGCGCGCCCTGGCCGGGCAGTCCGGGGTGGCCCCGGAGCTCCAGCGGATCTACCCGGTGCTGTTCGACGCGCTGCTGGTCATCGCCGGCAGCTGCGTGCTCGCGCTGCGCGGCGCGGGGCTGCCGAGCAGGCTCTTCGCCTGGCTTTGCCTGCTGGCACTGCTGGCCGCGCTCGCCGCGGCGAGCGCGGCGCACGCCGCCGGGATCGCCATCCCGGCCCGCCCGGCCCGCATGGCCGCCGCCGTGATCCCGTGGCCGCTGGTGCTGATCGGGCTCGGGCTGCTGCTCGCACTGCTGCGGCACGCCAGGCTGCGGCGGCTGACCGGGGCCAGCGCCCGGTCAGCCGGGCCGGTCACCGACGCCGGCCCGCAGGCACCGCCCGGCTGGCACACCGGGCCGGTCACCGGGCCGGTCACCGGCACCGCGCCGGCCGGGCCAGCTGCGGGCGGGGCGGGCGGCGACCGTCCACGCCCGCTGGCCGGCCCGGCGCGGTTGCAGCTGAAAGCCAGCGCGAGGATCAGGCCGGCCTCCGGCTCCGGGAGCGAGGCGGGCGGCCCGCCCGGCCAGATCCTGCCGCTCACGCCGCCGCCCGGCCCGGCGCCGCCCATCGACCCCACTGCGGTCATCGGCGGCACTCACCACGCCGCCGGCGCGGCCGGCGACCCGGGAGACGCCGAAGCCGCGGAGGGCTCACGCGGCGCCGGCGACGGCCCGGCTGCCCAGCATGACGGCGCTCCGGCGCCCCCCGGCGCGCCAGCGGCCGCCGACGCCAGCCCCTCCGGTGACGGCCCGGTCCTGAGGCGGCCGCGCAGCTCGCCCACGCCGCCGGACGACTGACCAGCCAGGGCAAGGGCCGGGAGCGCGCTGGTCAGCCGGCGGGCACCACCAGGGCCGTCGCGATCGCGGCGATCCCCTCGTCGCGGCCGGTGAGCCCCAGGCCGTCGGTGGTGGTCGCCGAGACACTCACCGGAGCGCCCTTCAGGGCCGCGGAGAGCGCGGACTGCGCCTCGGCGCGGCGGGCGCCGATCCGCGGCCGGTTCCCGATCACCTGGACGGCGACATTGGCGATCACGTAGCCGGCCTCGCCGATCAGGTCGCTGGCCCGGCCGAGCAGGACGGCTCCCGAGGCCTGTGCCCACCGGGGGTCGGCGGTGCCGAACTGGCCCCCGAGGTCGCCCAGGCCTGCCGCCGAGAACAGCGCGTCGCAGATCGCGTGAGCAGCCACGTCCCCGTCGGAGTGCCCGGCCAGGCCGCGTTCACCCGGCCAGTGCAACCCGGCCAGGTACAGCCCGCCCTCACCGAACCGATGCACGTCAACGCCGACGCCCACCCGCGGCGGCCGATCAGGCATGGCGCCGGCCCGCGTCAGCTCGCGAGGATCTCGTCGAGCAGCGTCTCTGCCTTGTCCTCGTTCGTCTTCTCTGCCAGCGCCAGCTCGCTGACGAGGATCTGCCTGGCCTTGGCGAGCATCCGCTTCTCGCCCGCCGACAGGCCCCGCTCGCGATCGCGGCGCCACAGGTCACGCACGACCTCGGCGACCTTGTTCACGTCACCGGAGGCCAGCTTCTCCAGGTTCGCCTTGTACCTGCGGGACCAGTTGGTGGGCTCCTCCGTGTACGGAGCGCGCAGCACCTCGAAGACCCGCTCCAGACCTTCCTGCCCGACGACGTCCCGCACTCCGACAAGCTCCGCGTTGTCCGCGGGAACCCGGACGGTCAGATCCCCCTTGTCGACCTTGAGCACGAGGTACATCCGCTCCTCGCCCTTGATCGAACGGACCTCGATCTCCTCGATCCGAGCAGCCCCATGGTGGGGGTAGACGACGGTGTCGCCGACCTTGAAAGTCATGTGGCACGTACCCCTTCCGCTGTCGTCAATGCTACCACGGCAGACGGCGCGCAATAGCCGGAGTTGGCGACAAAGATGCAGGTCAAAGCCACTTTCGTGCGATCTGGGCGTAACCGGGCGCCACGCCGGGCCCGCACACCGACGGCGCCGCGCCACGGATGAGCCGCCCGCAAGGCGACCAGCGCGGTTCTCGACGACCGCTCCGCGGCCGCCACGATCTTAGCAGGCAGTCCGGCCGGCGGGCGGGCAGCCGCGGGCGCGGCGAACGCCTCTCGGCGTGACTCGCGCGGGCCTGCAGGATCATACTGGGAGAAGAAGCCTTGTCGGATCCGGAGGCAGGGGCGGGTGAACCACGGCGGCGGCGATCCGGGCCACGACGAGTACGGGCTCCCGGAAGTGGACATCGAGATCCCCGATGACGCCCGCGAGCTCGACCCTGACGTTCAGGCCTATTACCGCGAGCTGCGCGCGCTCCGCCGCCACGAGCGCAGCCGCAGGTGGCGGGCGCCGCTGCGCCGGACCAGCGCGGTCATGCCGGTCATCGTCGGCTTCCTGGTCCTGGCGATGCTCGCCGGGATGGTGCTGACGATGTTCAGCGCGAGCCCGTACTTCGCCGGGCTGCCGGGCCGGCCACCAGGTCAGGGGCCGCCGGCCGCCAGCGGTGGCCGCGCCAGGGCTCCGGTGGCGTGGCAGCGGGCCTCGCGGCTGCCGCGCGCGACGATCACGGTTCACGGCCGGCCGGTGCAGCTCGCCACCCTCACCACCGCCGTCGTCGCGCTCGTTCCCCGCCGATGCGGGTGCCGACCTGCGGTCGCCGCGCTGCTGTCGCAGGCTCGCGCCGCTGGCGTGCTCGTCTACCTGGTGGGGGCCGGAGCGAGCCGTACCGAGATCGTCCGGCTTGCCGGGGAGCCCCGTCGCGGCGCGGTGCTGGCCACCGACCCGCAGAGCGCGCTGGCCGCCGCCTACCGGCCGTCCGGGCTCACGGTGCTGCTCGTCGACTCCCGGGGCGCGGTGACCGTTCGCGCCGGCCTCACCGCAGGCGCGCGGCTGGCGCAGCGGCTCCGGTCGCTCCGCCCGGCCGGCTGACCCCGGCGCGGGCGGGCCGGCCGCGAGCACGGCCCCCGGCGCGGCTACGCTGTGCCTTGCCAATCACCGCAGCGCACCCGCGGGCGGCGCGCGCGTTCCCGCGCTGCGGCCGCAGTGCCCCGTGACGACGAGGAGGCCCAGGTGCTCGGGAGCAGCCGGAACGTCGCGCTGCCGCGCCGCGTCGTGATCGCGGCCGGGGCCTGCCTTGCTGTGCTGATCTCAGGGTGCGAGGCGGGGACGAACGCGCCCAGCCTGCAGTGGCACCAGCCGACCGACGGCACCGCGGCTCAGGTGGGCGCCATATCGATCAGCGACGCGTTCGTGCTCGGCGCCCCGCTCGGGAAGGTGCTGGAGCCGGGCCAGAACGCGGGGCTGTTCCTCGGCCTGGCCAATACGGGTCCGGCCGACCGGCTGGTGGGAGTGTCCGCTCCCGGCACGGCGCAGTCGGTCGCGCTGCCGGGCGGCTCCCTCGCCATCGGCCGCCAGCCCATCCTGCTGACCGGCCCGCAACCCGAGCTGATCCTGGAGCACCTGACCCGCCCGCTCGCCGGCGGTTCGATCCTGACGGTGGTGCTGACCTTCCAGAACGCGGGATCCGTCCGCATCAGGGTGCCCGTGATGCCGAGGGCGCAGTACTACTCCACGTTCTCGCCCGCGCCGTCGCCCGCTCCCTCCGGGACGCCGGCCGGCGCGTGGAGGAAGCACCACAAGCCCAGGTCCCCGGCGACCCCGGCGCCCTCGCCCACCGGCTCCTGAGCCACCAGCCGGATCCCCGGAGGACCGGGGAACCGCCCGCGCGGGTGCCGCCGTGCCCTCAGCCGGCGGACTCGAACTTGTAGCCGAGCCCGCGCACGGTGATGATGTGCGCCGGCCGCGCCGGGTCGAGTTCCACCTTGGCGCGCAGGCGCTTGATGTGCACGTCGAGCGTCTTGGTGTCGCCGACGTAGTCGGCCCCCCACACCCGGTCGATGAGCTGCATCCGGGTGAGCACCCGGCCGGAGTTCCGCAGCAGCACCTCCAGCAGCTCGAACTCCTTGAGCGGCAGCTGCACCGGCTGGCCGCGGACCATGACGACGTGCCGCTCAACGTCCATCCTGACCGGGCCGGACTCCAGCACGGAGGTCTGCGCCTCCACGTCGCCGCGGCGGCGCAGGACGGCCCGCATCCGGGCGACGAGCTCACGCGAGGAGAACGGCTTGGTCACATAGTCGTCGGCGCCAAGTTCCAGCCCGACCACCTTGTCGATCTCGCTGTCCTTGGCGGTCAGCATGATCACTGGCACGTTCGAGCGCTCGCGCAGCGCGCGGCACACCTCGCTTCCGGGAAGGCCGGGCAGCATGAGGTCGAGCAGCACCAGGTCCGCGCCGGCCCGGTCGAAGGCGTCGAGGGCGGCAGGTCCGGTGGGACAGACGTCGACTTCGAATCCCTCCTTGCGCAGCATGTACGACAGCGCGTCGCTGAACGATTCCTCGTCTTCGACAACGAGCACCCGGGTCACGTGGCCGCCTCCTTGGCAGGTCGGTCAGAAGCAGCCTGGGCACTCGCCCGGCCGCCGGTCATACAGGCCCTGGCCTGACTGGCAGGTGCAACGTGAAGGTCGATCCGGCGCCCTCCTTGCTCGTCACGGTGACCCGGCCGCCGTGCGCGGCCGTGACGTGCTTGACGATCGCGAGCCCGAGCCCGGTCCCTCCGGTCACCCTCGACCTAGCCGGATCCACCCGGTAGAACCGCTCGAAGATCCGCTCCAGGTCGCGCTCGGGGATTCCGATCCCCTGGTCGGCGACGCTCAGCTCGATGGTGTCCCCGACCCTCCTGGTCGACACCAGCACGCGCGTCTTCTCCGGGCTGTATGCCACGGCGTTGTCGAGGAGGTTCCGCAGCGCGGTGACCAGGAGCTCCTCGTCCCCGAGGACGACCAGGTCCCGGGCACCAGCCGCGGCGAGCTCGATGCCCCGGGCGGACGCCTTCATCCGGCTGCGATCGAGCGCCTCGGCCACCACGGTGTCGAGGCGGACCAGCCCCGGATCGGGGATCGGCTCGGCCGCCTGGATCCGGGACAGGGTGATCATGTCCTGCACCAGGTTGGTCAGCCGGGTCGCCTCCTGCCGCATCCGCCCGGCGAACCGCCGGACGGCCTCCGGGTCGTCGGCCGCGTCCTCGATCGTCTCGGCGAGCAGCGCCAGGGCACCGACCGGCGTCTTGAGCTCGTGGCTGGTGTTCGCGACGAAGTCGCGGCGGATCTCCTCGACGCGGCGCCGCTCAGTCTGGTCCTCGACCAGCAGGAGCACCAGGCCGCCGCCGCCCACCGCGGGGCCCAGCGGGGCCACGCGGACGGCGAAGCTCGTCGTCCGGCCATTAAGCCCGGCGGCGGAGACGTCGATCTCCCCCTCGCGGATCTCCCCGTCCCTGCGGACCTGCCGGGCGAGCGCCAGAAGCTCGCCCACCACCAGCCGCTCGCCCTCCACCAGCCCGAACGTCCTGGCTGCCTCGCTGGCCTGAAGGACCCGGTCCGCGCTGTCGAGGACCACCGCCGAGGAGGAGAGCACCGCGAGGACGGCGGCGATGCCGGCCGGCAGCGGGTGGCGGGCGCCGTCCTCGCCGGGGCCGGTCGCCGGGGCCGCCGGGACCGCGCCGGCCGGTCCGGCCACGACACCATCGGGGTATGCGGATGCGGCGCCGACGGCCGATCCCCAGGAGTCCATCAGCCTGCCTCCGCGACCGCCGGGACCGCGCCGGCCCGGCTGACCGCATTCACCTCCGCATCCACGCTTCGAATGGTATGCACCGTCCTGGCCGACTGCGCCAGCGCGGGGCTCTGACCAGCATTAATTCGCGCAGAGTTCATGTGGCCTCCGCGTGCCGTTCACTGGCGAAGCCGCGCCTGGCCGCCTGGCCTGCGATGGCGCCGGGCGGGCCCGGGCGCGTGATCGTCACCGCCCCTGCTCACGGACCGCCTCCGCGGCTGCCACGGCTGCCTCGGGGTCCAGGTACCGGCCGCCGGGGGACACCGGCCGGAACCGGCCGTCGAGGTCGTAGACCAGCGGTATCCCGGTCGGGATGTTCAGCTCGGCGATCTCGGCGTCGCCGATTCCGTCGAGGTGCTTGACGAGCGCGCGCAGCGAGTTGCCATGGGCGACGACAAGCACGGTCCCGGCCGCCGCGAGGTCGGGGACGATCGCGTCGTACCAGTAGGGCAGCAGCCGGACCACGACATCGCGCAGGCACTCGGTGCGGGGCAGCAGGTCCGCCGGAAGCAGCGCGTACCGCGGGTCGTCGGCCTGGGACAGCGGGTCGTCGTCGGCCAGCGGGGGCGGCGGCACGTCGTACGAGCGCCGCCAGGCCATGAACTGCTCGTCACCGAACTCGGCCCGCACCTGCGCCTTGTTCTTCCCCTGGAGAGCGCCGTAGTGCCGCTCGTTCAGCCGCCATGAGCGCCTGACCGGCAGCCAGGCAAGGCCGGCGGCCTCAAGCGTCGCGTTGGCGGTCTGGATGGCCCGGGTGAGCACCGAGGTGTGCACGGTGGCGGGACGCAGCCCGCTGTCTGCGAGAAGAGCGCCCGCGTGACCGGCCTCGTCCAGCCCCCGGTCCGACAGGCCGATGTCCACCCACCCGGTGAACAGGCCCTGCGCATTCCAGATGCTCTCGCCGTGCCGCAGCAGCACCAAGGTTGCCACGACCCGAGCGTACCGCCGGGGCCAGCCCGGCCCGCTGGCTCACCCCGCGGCCAGGCCAGCGTCCGGTATGACCGTGCCGGGAACATGACGACGAACTTCCTGGTTCCTGCCCTCGGAGGTGCATGCCAGTGCCGCGTCGCCACCCGGAGCGCGTAGCGACCATCAGCGTCCACACATCCCCGCTGGAGCAGCCGGGCACCGGCGATGCCGGCGGCCTCAACGTCTACGTGGTGGAGGTCGCCAAGCGACTCGCCGCGCGCGGCGTCGAGGTCGACATCTTCACCCGCGCGGTATCGCGTGATCAGCCCCCCGTGGTCGAGCTCGAACCCGGCGTCCTGGTCAGGCACATCGTGGCCGGCCCCTTCGAGGATCTGGACAAGGCCGACCTGCCCGGCCATCTGTGCGAGTTCACTTTCGAGGTGCTGCGCGAGGAGGCGGCGCACGCCCCGGGCAGGTACGACGTCGTGCACGGGCATTACTGGCTCTCCGGCCAGGTCGGGGCGGTGGCCAAGAAGCGCTGGGGCGTGCCGCTCGTGCAGTCCATGCACACCCTGGCCCGGGTGAAGAACAGCGCCCTGGCCGCGGGCGACGCGGCCGAGCCGCAGATCCGGATCCGCGGCGAGGCCGAGGTGATCGCCGCCGCGGACCGCATCGTCGCCAACACCGACGCGGAGGCCCGTGACCTCGTCCGGCTCTACGACGCCGATCCGCGGCGGGTGAGCGCGGTGAGCCCGGGCGTGGACCTCACGGTCTTCCGTCCCGGTCCGCAACGGCAGGCCCGGCGACGGCTGGGCATCCGCGAGGACGCGGCCATGCTGCTATTCGCCGGCCGGGTTCAGCCGCTGAAGGCACCGGATGTCCTGCTGCGAGCCGCGGCCGAGCTGCTCGGGAGGCACCCAGAGCTGGCCGGAAGGCTCGTGGTGGCGTTCGTCGGCGGCCCGAGCGGCACCGGGCGGGCCGATCCGGACGCCCTGGCCGAACTCGCCCGCTCGCTCGGGATCGCGGACTCCGTCCGCCTCGAGCCGCCGTGCCCGCAACCCGACCTCGCGGACTGGTACCGGGCTGCCACGCTCGTGGTGGTGCCCTCGTACTCGGAGTCGTTCGGCCTGGTCGCGGTCGAAGCCCAGGCGTGCGGGACGCCCGTGGTCGCCGCGGCCGCCGGCGGGCTGCGCACGGCGGTCCGGGACGGGGTCTCGGGCGTCCTGGTCGGCTCGCACGACCCCGCTGAGTACGCCCGCGCGATCTGGCACCTGGTCGCCGACCCTGACCGCCTGGCCCGCCTGGCGGCGGGAGCGCACGAGCATGCCCGCCGCTTCGGCTGGCAGGTGACGGTGGACCGGCTCCTCGCCGTGTACGGTGACGCCATGAGCGAGGTCACCGTCGCGGTGGATGCGTGAGGCGGTCCCCGGACGGGGCCGCGCGAGCCGCAGGCACCGCGCGAGCGCTCGGCGTGATCCTGGCCGGCCTGGGCGTGGAGTTCGAGTCGCCGCAGCCGGCGGCCTTCCTGGTCAAGCTCGGCGGCCAGCACAAGCTGGCCACGATGGCCTGGCTCATTGTGGGCGCCCACAGCCTGCACGTGGAGGCGTTCTTCTGCCGCAGGCCGGACGAGAACCACGCGGAGTTCTACCGCTTCCTGCTGCAGCGCGGCGGGAGGATGTACGGAGTCCACTTCGCGCTCGACGCGGTGGGTGACGTCTACCTGACCGGCCGGCTCCCGCTCGCCGCGATCACCGCCCCGGAGATCGACCGGCTGCTCGGCTGCGTGCTGAGCTACGCGGACGAGAACTTCGACCAGGCTCTCATGCTCGGGTTCGCCTCGTCGATCCGTCGCGAGTGGGCCTGGCGCACCAGGCGCGGCGAGTCTCTGGCGAACCTGCGGGCATTCGCCAGGCTGGCCGGCCCGGACGGTGCGGCCGGCCCGGACGCCGGGTGACCGGCGGATGAATGCGCCCGGCCCGTCCGCCGCCGGGGACGCCCTCGCCAGGGACACCTTCGCGGTGTTCGGGACGACGGCCGTCCTGCTGGTCACCGATCCTGGCGTGCTCGGCCGGGCACGGGCGCTGGCGGACGCTGAGCTCGCCGCGGTCGACCGCGCCGCCAACCGGTTCCGGCCGGACTCGGAGATCTCCCGGCTGAACCGCGCCGCGGGAGCCGGCCCGCTCGCGGTCAGCGGCCTGCTCGCCGAGCTGATCGGCCAGGCGCTCCGGGCGGCCGAGCTGACCGGCGGGGCCGTGGATCCCACCTGCGGCCAGGCGCTGGCCGCCGCCGGGTACGACCGGGACTTCGGCCTGATCCGCGACGGCGGGGCGCGCCAAGGCGCGCCCCGCCGTGCCCGGCCGCGCGTCCCGGGTGCGCACGCCGTCCGGCTGGATGCCTCCGGCCGGGTGGTCAGGCTGGACGACGGGGCCCGCCTGGACCTGGGCGCCACAGCGAAGGCCTGGGCGGCCGACCGGTGCGCGGACCTGATCGCCTCCGCGCTGGCCTGCGGCGTCCTGGTCAGCCTGGGCGGCGACATCGCGGTCGCGGGCCCGCCGCCGGACGGCGGCTGGCGGGTGCGGGTGACCGACGACCACGCGGCCGGCCCGGACTCGCCAGGGCAGGTCGTGACGATCACCTCGGGGGGGCTGGCGACGTCCAGCATCACGGTCCGGGCCTGGACGCTGGCCGGCCAGCCCCGCCACCACATCATCGACCCGGCGACCGGCGCGCCGGCGGCGGGTTGCTGGCGCACGGTGAGCGTCTCGGCCGGAACATGCACCGACGCGAACATCGCGGCCACCGCGGCGATCGTCAAGGGCGAGTCAGCCCTGGCCTGGCTCGCCAGCGCCGGGCTGCCGGCCCGGCTGGTCCGGCATGACGGCGCCGTCGTCACCGCCTCGGGCTGGCCTGGCGACAACGCGCAACCCGCGACACGTCGGCGCGCCGGAGGCCCTGCCCGGCTGGGCCTGGAAGGATCAGCGATGTCTGACGCCGAGACTCGGGAGGAACAGACGAGGTGATCCTTGGCTCACCGATCCGCAGGCGAGCGGCACTGGCCGCGGCGGCTGGCCTGATCGGCGCGGCCGCGGCGGCCGGCGCCGGCGCGGGAGCGGCCCACGCCCGCCCCGCCGCCGGCGCGGGAGCGGCCACGGCGGCTGGCGCGGGCACGTCCAGGGGCGGGGTCTGCGGCCAGAACGCGGCCGGGGAGGTGGCGAACTGCCCGGCCAGGCCCGCGGGCGGCGCGGGGATGCCGGGGTGGGCCAGGGACGCCAGCCTGGTCGCCCGCCCGCCGGGGCACCTGGCCCGGCTGGTCGACACCCGGACCTGGACCAGCGGCGGGGGAAACACGTTCCCGGGAGCGGACGCGCCGTTCGGGATGATCCAGTGGAGTCCGGACACCTGGCCCCACCGGGCCGACGGCGGCGGGTACACCTACTCCGACCACCGCCTGTTCGGTTACAGCCTGACGCACCTGTCCGGCCCTGGCTGCGCCTCGGCGGGCGACATCCCGGTCCTGCCCCTGGACGGGCCGCTGCCCTCCGGAAGCCCGGTGGCGGCGACCACCAGCTTCACCCATCGCGGGGAGGTCGCGCAGGCGGGGTACTACTCGGCTCGCAGCGGCGCGCGGGCCGCGATCACCACGGCGATCACGGCCCTGCCGCGGGCCGCCCTCGCGAGGTTCACCTTCCCCGCCCGGAGCCGCCCCGCCCTGCTCATCAAGTTGCGCGGCAGCCAGCGCGGCGACTGGGCGGCCGCCGCCGCGATCACCAGCCGCCGCCTGATCACCGGGTCGGCCAGCAGCGGCGGGTTCTGCAACGAGACGGCCCCCGCCTACGGTCCTCAGCACTACACGGTCTACTTCGCGCTCACGCTCAGCCGCCCGTTCGCCGCCGCGCGGGTCATCACGCTTCCCGGCCGCACCCGCCCGTCGGCGGTCTGGCTCACGTTCCCCGCCGCCTCCCGTCCGGTCACCATCGAGGCGAAGGCCGCCATCTCCTATACCGGCACCGCCGGCGCCCTGCTCAACGCCGCCACCCTCCCCGGCTGGAGCCTGCCCGCCACCCGCGCCCGGGCCCAGGCCGCCTGGACCCGGCTGCTGTCCCGCGTCGCCGCGTGGGGCGGCACCACCGCCCGCGTCCGCGAGTTCTACAGCCTGCTCTACAAGACCTTGCTGTTCCCCAGCGTGATTTCCGACGCGGACGGCCGCTACCTTGGCACCGATTACCGGATCCACGCCCTGGCCGGCGGCCAGGGCGCCCAGTACAGCATGTTCTCCGGCTGGGACATCTACCACTCGCTCGCCCAGCTCCAGGCCATCCTCGATCCCGCCGCCGCCGCGGACATGGCCCAGTCGCTGGTCAACGACTACGCGCAGAACCACATCCTGCCGCAGTGGGCCTACCTCAACACCGACAACTACACCAACGTCGGCGACCCGGCCGACGCCATCATCGCCGACTACTACGCGTTCGGCGCCCGCCACTTCGACACCGCCGCCGCCCTCGCCGACATGCTCGCCCAGGCCAACTCGGTGAACAAGGTCCGGCCGGGGTACCTGGACGAGCAGCGCTACGGGTACCTGCCCAACGACGTCAGCTACGGGTGCTGCAGGTTCCGCGACACGGTCTCGGAGCTGCTTGAGTACGACACCGCCGACCAGGCGCTGTCGTTCCTGGCCGCCGCGCTCGGGGACCGGGCCGACGCGGCGGCGCTGCGGGCGCGGGCGGGGAACTGGGTTCACGTCTTCGATCCCGCCACGCGGCTGCTGGTGGCCCGGAACCGGGACGGCCGCTTCGTCCCGGGCGTCCGGCCGGCCACCACGCACGGCTACGTCGAGGGCTCCGCCGAGGAGTACCTGTGGGACGTGCCGAACGACTACGCGGGGCTGTTCGCCAGGCTCGGCGGCACGGCCGCGGCCGCGAGGCGGCTGCGCGCCTACCTGTCCCGCCCGAACGGGCAGGGCAGGTACGCCAAGCTGGCCAACGAGTTCGACGACGGCGAGCAGTTCGCCCCCGACTATGCCAGGGACCCGGCGGGCACCCAGCTGGCGGTGAACGCCATCCGCGACCATCTCTACCTGCCCGGGCCGTACGGCCTCCCGAACAACGACGACCTGGGCGCGGAGAGCTCGCAGTTCATCTGGGAGACGCTCGGCCTGTACCCGGAGAACCCCGGCAGCGGCGACCTGGTCTTCGGCACCCCCGGCTTCCCGCACGTCGTGCTCACCCTGCCATCGGGCAAGACGATCACGATCGTGGCACCCGGCGCGTCCCCCCGGCGCTTCTACGTCTCCGCGCTGACCATCAACGGCGTGCCGGTCACCCGCCTGTACGTGCCGTTCTCGGCGCTCACCCGGGGCGCGACGCTGCGCTGGGCGCTCACCCGCAGGCCGACCTCCTGGGGCCGGTCGCTGCGCCCGCCGCCATCGTACGGCTGATCCGGGCCGGCCAGTCCCCTCCTGCCCGCGCCTAGCCGGCGCCGGGACCGGCGCTCGCCGGCTCGTGCCCCCGGGACTCGATCAGCCGGCGCAGCCTCTGGTACTCCTGCTCGTCGATCTCGCCCCTGGCCAGCCGCTGGTCGAGGATCCGGCGCGGATCGTCGCCGCGGCCGCCATCGCCGGCCTCGCCACGCCGGCGACCGTCCCTGCGCAGGCCCGTGATCAGCGCGTAGACGGCCCAGATCACCAGCCCCCAGAACACGATCATCCCGGCCCACATCAGGAACGCCTGCCAGAACACCCAGTGGCCGCCGTACCAGAACATCATCCCGGGCACCCCCTCGCCTCGCCGCGCCGCCAGGCCGGCCTTCGCGGCGGCAGCCGGCGGCGCGATCCCAGCATGCGGCCCGGGCCGGGCCTGCCGTAGGGCCATCGGTCCCGCCCGCGGGAGGCCTGATGACCCGCGCCGCCCCGGCCCGGCGGGCGCCGGCGCGCTCCGCGTCCCCCGTGGCTACGATTCCGGGGGACGGATGCAATGGCGGAGGCGGCGAATGGGACCACTGGACGGCGTGCGCGTGATCGAGATCGCCAGCCTGGCACCCGCGCCGTTCGGGTGCATGATCCTGTGCGACCTCGGCGCGGACGTGCTGCGGGTGGAGCGCCCGTCCGACTGCGGGGCGGACGTGCCCGCTCCTGCGGACCCGCTGGCCAGGGGCCGCCGGTCGATCGGCCTGAACCTCAAGGAGCCCGAGGGCACCGGCCTGCTGCTGCGCCTGGCCGAATCCGCCGACGTCCTGGTGGAGGGCTTCCGGCCAGGCGTCGCCGAGCGGCTCGGCTTCGGACCGGACGCCTGCGCCGCCCGGAACCCGGCCCTGATCTACGCCCGGATGACCGGCTGGGGGCAGGATGGCCCGCTCGCGCCGACGGCCGGCCACGACATCGACTACATCGCGGTCTCCGGGGCGCTGCACCCGATCGGCCGCGCGGGCGAACGGCCGGTGCCGCCGCTCAACCTGGTCGGCGACTTCGGTGGCGGCGGGATGCTGCTCGCCGTCGGGATCCTGGCCGCGCTGGTGGAGCGCGGCAGGTCGGGCCGCGGCCAGGTGGTCGATGCCGCGATGGTGGACGGCTCGGCGCTGCTGACCTCGTTCATCCACGGGCTGCGGGCACGGGGCGCCTGGCGCGACGAGCGCGGCGTCAACCTGCTCGATGGCGGCGC